>NZ_CP158866.1:3642104-3963205 GCF_050990905.1 Falsibacillus pallidus | reverse complement strand
ATTTAAGGGAAGTTCCGTTTGATCCTCATCTTTCTTCACCTTTTTCGGTGGAAGCGGGATCTCGAATTCTTCTTCATCCTGATTTTGCGGAATGATGAATTTTATCTCCAATTCTTCCCCGGTGATGTCATATAAAACACCGGATATCAATTGCGAATAGCGCCCCTCAAGCCAATCTCTAGCAAACTCATTCGGAGCTGTGATCACTAAAGAGTCCCCTTGCAATGAATGGGCCTTTGTCGATTTCAGCCACGTATCAAAACTGGGTTTACTAATCTTTTTTTCGATGTCTGCCAGGGCTTTGTTCCAAAGATCCGCAATGTTCTCCAACTTCAAACCCTCCTTTACATAAAAATAAATTGTACAAGGTTTGTACAATGCTAAAAATGCCGATTCGTATAAAAATGCAAAACTATTAATGTGGAAAACTATATAATAAGGAAACTAATAGATTTTCGACATAGTCCACCACTTGTGGACAAGCTTTTCCAAACGGCGTTGATAAACTGTCCACAAGATATCCACAATTTGTGGATAAATGAGTTATCCAGAACTTTATATTCAGAGTGAAAACACAATCATCATATCAAATTCTTCTAGAGGGTGCAATGTTTTTTCGTCATTATCCACAAGCTTCCTCAACTGTGAAAAAAACTTTTCCACAGCCTATTCATATGTGTAAAACATGTCGATATGTGTTGTGGATAGCGAAAAACGTGTCGAAAAATTATCCACAGAGCGAAAAGCGGAAGCGGCTGTTCAGCCCCGACCAGCATAAGACGGAACTCGAAGGGAATCCTGATTCCCGTAGAGTTTTGGCTTATGACTCGAGGGGCTAGCCGCTGGAGCTGGATCAAGAAAAGTGTAGCCGACTGTTCAAAGGCGTAGAGGCTGGAGCGCAGCACCACGAGATAAAGGAATCACGATGAGCGATAGCGAATCGATGATGACTTATCGTAAGTGTGCTGAGCGAAGTCTCCTAGCCTTTAGGAGGTGGAACTGGATCAAGAAAAGTGAAGCCGGCTTGAACAGAGGCGGCAGGGACTGGTTGAGGCCAAATGTTGGGCGGTTATGGGATCAAGTGAGCTTGTTCTGCCCGAAAGCTACGGGATAAATCTAAAAAGTGGGGAGCAAATCAGAAAAAGTGCGTCGATCGCCAACGAGAAAGGGCAGGAAACAAAAATCAGTTCTATTTTTAGTTCCTGTTGCAGAAAAATCCATCGATCTAGCTGCTGAAATTCCTCGAAAAAGGAAAGTTGGGAGGTAGAGGCCAAAAGTGGGGAGGTTATGGCCAAAAGTGCAGGGGTCCCACCGTAAAGTTGCGAGATAAATTCCAAAAGTAGGGAGGTCGCTCCGAAAAGTGGGGAGCAAATCAGAAAAAGTGCGTCGATTGCCGCCACAAAAGAACAGCAAACAAAGAATTAGCTCTAATTTAACTTCCTAGTGTAGAAATTCCGCCGCTCCGGCCCGAAAGTTGCGGGAGAAATCCTAAAAGTGCGGCGGTCAGCCCAGAAAGCTGCTTGATAAACCCCAAAAGTGCGCCGGCCACCCTGAAAAGAGTGGAGCAAATCCGCCGAGGCCCCCCGATCACAGCAAACAGCACAAACAAATCCCATCCAGCGAACAAAAACCACTATAAATAGAATGCCCACTCACAAAAAAGATCCTCTCAGCGAAAATAAGGATTCATCTGGAAATTTGGAAAGGGAGTTGACAATCTGACATGCTCATCTATATAATCAAAAAGACTGTCTATTACTGAAATTTTTTCTAACCCATCAGGGAGGTGTCATAAATGAAAAGAACGTTCCAACCAAATAAGCGTAAAAGAAGCAAAGTACATGGTTTCCGTGCACGTATGAGCACTAAAAACGGACGTAGAGTTCTTGCAGCTCGCCGCCGTAGAGGAAGAAAAGTATTGTCTGCTTAAACCACTGATACCTTTCAGTGGTCTTTTTTTTCGCCTCTTAGCCTTTTTTCATCAGGGGGATAAAACTCTTGAAAAGAGTCTATCTTCTAAAAGGGGCATAAAAAATGCATCTGTAGCTGCTTTTCTATTTGTCCAGCTCCAGCGCCTAGCCCCTCGAGTCATAAGCCGCACCTCTACGGAAATCAGGATTTCCTTCGAGTTCCGTCTTATGCAGGTCGGGGCTGATCAAGGCGCTTCCGCTTTTCTCGAGCATGTTTTTATTTTTAGGATGGTGTTCATATGAAAAAAGAGTATCGAATCAAGAAGAATGATGAATTTCAAAAAGTTTTCAAGAGGGGCAAATCGACGGCTAATCGCCAATTTGTCGTATATGTATTGAAAAAAGAAGAGCAGGAGCATTTTCGGATCGGCCTGTCTGTCAGCAAAAAGATCGGAAATGCCGTAAAGCGCAATGAGATAAAGCGCTATGTCCGTCAATTTTTCCTTGAAGTGAAGGATGAGATTCAAAAAGGGAACGATTATATTATCATCGCCAGGAAACCGGCGGCCGAAATGGATTTTCATGAGGTAAAAAAGAGCCTGATTCATGTTTTTAGCCGTGCCAATGTATTGGGGAAGACCAAAATTGGAAATAGTGTTAAAAACAAACGAATGCAGGGAGGAAAAAGCGGTTGAAAAAAAGAATATTTCTTTTGATCGCCATTTGTGCACTTTCGATGGCTGTCGCTGGATGTTCTCAGATGAATGACCCGATCGATTCCAGCAGCCAAGGCTTCTGGAATGAATACATCGTCTATCCTTTGTCATGGCTGATTTTAAAAATAGCAGATCTGACAGGGAATTTTGGTGTTTCCATCATCCTTGTCACCTTGATGATCAGACTGGTCATCATGCCATTTATGGTCAAACAGACTCAAAATACAAAAGCGATGCAATCCATCCAGGTGGAACTGGATGAATTGAAGCAAAAATATCCTGCAAGAGATGGCAAGAGCCAGCAGATGCTTCAGAAGGAAACGATGGAGCTGTTTCAAAAAAGCGGAGTCAATCCGCTGGCGGGATGCCTTCCACTTATCATTCAAATGCCGATATTAATAGGTTTTTACCATGCAATCAGCCGGACGAAAGCCATTGCAGGACATAGTTTTTTATGGTTTGACCTCGGGGCTCCGGATCCATTGTATGTCCTTCCATTAATTGCAGGCGTCACGACCTTTATCCAGCAGAGGATGATGACAGGGGGAATGGCCTCACAGAATCCGCAGATGGCCATGATGGTGTGGATTATGCCCGTCATGATCATTATATTTGCCATTAATTTCCCGGCTGCGCTATCTTTATATTGGGTAGTAGGAAATATTTTCATGATTATTCAAACATACATTATCAATGGACCAGGATTAAGCGGCGGTACACTTGTTTCTGGCCATTCAGGGGGAGCGAAAAGGTGAAAGAAGTAACTGCGACTGGACAAACGATTGAAGAAGCAGTGGAATCAGCTCTTGCTCAGCTAAAAACAACGAGAGACCGTATGGAACTTCAAGTGATTGATGAAGGGAAGAAGGGATTCCTCGGATTATTCGGAAGCCGTCCTGCCATCGTTAAAGCAAAGCTGAAGTATGATCCGATCAGCGAGGTAAAAAATTACCTTATGGATGTAACGAGGAATATGGGCGTTGATGCTCAAATAGATGTGAAGCGAGAAGGAAAAGTCCTGGATATTTATTTTTCCGGAGAAAAAATGGCGCTTTTGATCGGAAAGAGGGGTCAGACGCTGAATTCGCTGCAATATTTGACGCAGCTTTTCGTCAATAAACAGGGCGATCAATTCTTGAATGTCATCTTGAATGCAGAGGACTACCGCGAGAAGAGGAAAGAAACGCTAATGGATCTCGCAGAAAAAATGGCTTCAAAGGCCGTTCGGACCAAACGCCCGGTCAAGCTCGAGCCAATGCCATCTTTCGAGCGGAAGGTCATCCATGCAGCACTTGTGGGGAATAGACAAGTGAAAACACATTCTGAAGGCGCGGAGCCAAACCGGTATTTGGTCATCAATCCCGTTTCGCAGCCGGCAGGTAAAAAATCCAATTATTGATCTTATTTGAAATCATAATATTCTCTCATACCATAGTCTATCAGGCTGTGGTATTTTTTTTGTGGAAAAATAAGAGAGGTCACTTTTGCCGATCGTTCAAAGAAGAATTGTTATTCACATGTGGATAAGTTAAAATAAACGTATAAATTGAACGTGGGAAATAGAGAGTGTGGATAACTTTCGGAGGGCAGGAAAGTTTCCGTTCTTTTTTATGGAGGATGTCTGTGATATTCTATTAATTTAGGGGACAAAATGGAAGAGACATCTTTTATATAGAACGAGAATGGAAAGAAATGAGGTGAAGACATGGAATTTGATACAATTGCAGCTATTTCCACTCCGATGGGGGAGGGCGCCATTGCTATTGTCCGCTTGAGCGGGGACGAGGCATTTTCGATTGCGGATAGAATTTTCAAAGGTCCGGGAAATAAAAAACTTTCCACACAGGCGTCCCATACCATTCATTATGGGCATATCGTAGACCCGAAAACGGATGTAGTCGTGGAAGAAGTCATGGTTTCACTGATGAGGGGACCAAGGACTTTTACACGGGAAGATGTAGTTGAAATCAACTGCCATGGCGGTTTGGTCAGTGTGAACCGGGTCCTGCAGCTTATCCTGAATCAGGGTGCACGGCTTGCAGAGCCGGGGGAATTTACGAAAAGAGCGTTTTTGAATGGACGGATCGATTTATCGCAGGCGGAGGCCGTCATGGATTTGATCCGGGCGAAAACGGACCGTGCCATGAATGTGGCGATGGGACAAATGGAAGGCCGTCTATCAAAGCTCATTCAAAAGCTCCGGCAGGAAATTCTTGAAACGCTTGCCCATGTGGAAGTGAATATCGACTATCCGGAATACGATGATGTCGAAGAAATGACCCACAAGATGCTGATAGAAAAAGCGCAGTTTGTCCGGGAAGAGATTGTGAAGCTCATCCGGACTTCCGAGCAGGGGAAAATTTTGCGTGAGGGACTTTCGACCGTCATCATCGGCAGGCCGAATGTAGGGAAATCCTCTCTGCTAAATAGTCTGGTCCATGAAAATAAAGCGATCGTGACGGATATCCCCGGCACGACGCGTGATGTGATCGAAGAGTATGTGAATGTCAGAGGTGTTCCTCTAAGGCTCGTGGATACAGCAGGCATTCGTGAAACAGAAGATATCGTTGAAAGAATAGGGGTCGAACGATCAAGGAAAGTCTTAAAAGAGGCGGATTTGATCCTATTGGTACTGAACTATTCTGATGAATTGACTATAGAAGATGAAAACTTATTTAAAGCAGTTGAAGGAATGGACGTCATTGTCATCATCAATAAGACGGACCTTCCGGAGAAAATTAATATGGACAAGGTGAAAGACTTGGCCAAAGATCATAAAATCGTTTCGACTTCATTGCTGCAGGAGCAAGGCGTCGATGAACTCGAAGAAGCCATTTCAACGCTCTTCTTTGCAGGCTCCATCGAATCCGGCGACATGACGTATGTGTCCAATAGCAGGCACGTCGCCCTCTTGAACCAAGCATTGAACGCAATCGAGGAAGCGATTAATGGAGTCGAAATGGGAACTCCGATTGATATTGTTCAAATCGATTTGACGCGCACATGGGAGCTGCTTGGTGAAATCACCGGCGATACGGTGCATGAAAGTTTGATCGACCAATTATTTTCTCAATTCTGCCTAGGGAAATAAGCTTTACTAAGGAGGAAGTATTTAAAATGCAATATGAGGCAGGACAATATGATGTCATTGTCATCGGAGCAGGACACGCCGGAGTAGAGGCAGGTTTGGCTTCTGCGCGCATGGGTGCGAAGACGTTGATGGTGACCATTAATTTAGACATGGTGGCCTTCATGCCGTGCAACCCTTCTGTCGGTGGTCCGGCAAAAGGAATTGTCGTCAGGGAAATCGATGCATTGGGCGGCGAAATGGGGCGCAACATCGATAAAACCCATATCCAAATGCGTATGCTGAATACAGGAAAAGGACCGGCTGTGCGGGCATTGAGGGCACAGGCGGACAAATTTGCCTATCAGCATGAGATGAAAAAGACGATTGAAAATGAACCAAATATGACGCTTCTGCAAGGAATGGTAGAAGAACTGATCGTCGAAGAAGATGAAGTGAAAGGCGTCGTGACACAGACAGGCGCTGTCTACACAGCCAAAACGGTTGTCATTACGACTGGGACTTTCTTAAGAGGGGAAATCATCTTAGGGGACTTGAAATATTCCAGTGGCCCGAACAATCAGCAGCCATCCATCAAGCTTTCAGAGCATCTGCAAAGGCTTGGATTCGATATGGTCCGCTTTAAAACGGGTACGCCTCCGAGGGTCAACAGCAAGACCATCGACTACAGCAAGACTGAAATCCAGCCCGGTGACGATGTACCGAGGGCATTCAGCTATGAAACGACAAAATACATTACAGACCAGCTTCCATGCTGGCTTACGTATACAAACGACCAGACGCACTCGCTTATCGATGACAACCTTCACCGCTCCCCGATGTATTCAGGGATGATCAAGGGGACAGGGCCGCGCTACTGCCCATCGATCGAGGACAAAGTCGTAAGGTTCCATGACAAACCGCGCCACCAGATCTTCCTTGAGCCGGAAGGAAGGAACACGCAGGAAGTCTATGTGCAGGGATTATCGACAAGCTTGCCTGAAGAAGTTCAGCGTAAAATCCTTGCGACCATCCCAGGGCTTGAAAATGTCCAGATGATGCGTGCAGGATACGCCATTGAATATGATGCTATCGTTCCGACGCAGCTTTGGCCGACGCTTGAGACAAAGAAAATTAAAAACCTTTATACAGCTGGCCAGATCAACGGCACCTCCGGATATGAAGAAGCTGCCGGACAGGGGCTCATGGCAGGGATCAATGCCGCGTGCCGTGCACTTGGCAAGGAGGAAGTCATCCTAAGCCGCTCTGATGCTTACATCGGCGTACTGATCGATGACCTTGTGACAAAAGGGACAAGCGAGCCTTACCGCCTTTTGACATCCCGAGCGGAATACCGTCTGCTGTTGAGACATGACAATGCCGATTTGAGACTGACGGAAGTCGGCCATAAAATCGGATTGATCACGGATGACCGCTTTGAAAGGTTCCAAACGAAAAAAGCGATGATCGAAGAGGAGAAGAAACGCCTTGAATCCATCATCATTAAGCCGAATGAAGAAACGCAGGCTCTCATTAAAGAGGCAGGGGGAAGCGAACTGAAGGACGGCATCCGTGCATCCGACCTTTTGAAACGCCCTGAGATGAATTACGGCCATATCAAACAGCTTGTCCCATCTGAGGTGGAGATCTCCTCCGACATTGAAGAGCAAGTGGAGATCCAGGTTAAATATGAAGGATATATCGAAAAATCCCTTCAGCAGGTCGATAAGCTGAAGAAAATGGAGAATAAGAAAATACCTGATCATATTGACTACGATTCCATTAATGGACTTGCATCAGAAGCACGCCAAAAACTAAAAGAAGTCCGGCCTTTATCCATCGCACAGGCATCCCGGATCTCTGGGGTGAACCCTGCGGACGTATCGATCCTTCTCGTCTATATCGAGCAAGGAAAGATTGCGAAGGTTTCCGGAAACTAAGTCAGGAAGGATTGACCGATGAATATCGAGCAATTTACAAAGATGCTGGAAGAGAAGGGGATCTCCCTTTCTTCCAAGCAACTAAACCAATTTCAGCGCTACTATGAACTACTGGTGGAATGGAATGAAAAAATGAATCTGACGGCTATCACGGATCGTGAGGAAGTCTATTTAAAACATTTTTTTGACTCTGTTTCAGCTGCTTTTTACATCGAAGAATTCAAAGAGGATCTCTCTATCTGTGATGTTGGGGCAGGAGCGGGATTCCCGAGCATCCCATTGAAGATCTGCTTCCCGAATTTAAAGGTCTCCATCGTCGACTCACTCAATAAGAGGATTACATTCCTTGAGACATTGGCAAGTGAACTTGGACTAGACGGTACTTCATTCTTTCATGACCGTGCGGAGACATTCGGGCAAAAAGCGGAGCACCGCGAAAAATATGACCTGGTAACGGCAAGGGCCGTGGCAAGAATGTCCGTTTTAAGTGAATTATGCCTGCCGCTTGTCAAACAGAATGGTCTGTTCATTGCCATGAAGGCTGCCAGTGCAGAAGATGAATTGACAGATTCCAAAAAAGCCATTGCCACGCTTGGCGGAAAACTTGAAAAAGTCTATTCATTCAAGCTTCCAGTCGAAGAGAGCGACAGAAATATTGCAGTCATTCGCAAAACAAAAATCACTCCCAAAAAATATCCTCGAAAACCCGGAACACCAAACAAAACACCTTTGTAATGGGCAGGAATGCCCGTGAAAAAGGTGTGGGGAAATGTTTAATTTTGTCACATGAAGTGCAGGAACTTTAAGAGTAATAGAGAATATGTTTAAGGGAGTTTCTTAAAGGTGGTGTAGGACATGAAGCATCCTTTCTCTCGTTTATTTGGTCTTGGAGAAAAAGAGGAAGAGCAGTTTGAGAGAGAAGAAGTGCAGGGTGATCAGGAAGAAGTAAGAAAGATCCCCGTTCAGGATATCGTCCCCAATCGTTTTCAGCCAAGAACTGTTTTTGATACAGAGAAAATTGAAGAATTAGCACGCACCATTCATATCCACGGCATCATCCAGCCGATTGTTGTGCGTGAATTTGATAATGAACGCTTTGAAATCATTGCCGGTGAAAGAAGATGGAGAGCCGTCCAATCATTGGGCTGGGATGTCGTTCCGGTCATTGTGAAAAATATGAGCGATACCGAGACAGCTTCGGTCGCGTTGATTGAAAACCTCCAGAGGGAAGAGCTTTCTCCCATCGAAGAGGCTATTGCTTATGGAAAATTACTGGAATTACATAGCTTGACGCAAGAGGCACTTGCTCAGCGTCTTGGAAAGGGACAATCAACTGTCGCCAACAAGCTGAGGCTTCTGAAGCTTCCGCAGGAGGTCCAGGACGCCCTTTTGAACAAACAGCTGACAGAGCGCCACGCCCGTGCTTTGATTCCATTGAAGGATCCCGCGAAACAGATCCAATTGATGAACGAGGTCATTGAAAAGAACTTGAACGTCAAGCAGACTGAGGAACGTGTCGTCAAACTTCTTGATAACACCGAGCGGAAACCAAAGCCGACCCGCAAGGCATTCAGCAAAGATATGCGCATTGCCGTCAATACAATCAGGCAGTCCCTGTCCATGGTATCTGACAGCGGCATCAACTTGGATTCAGCAGAAGAAGAGTTTGATGAGTATTATCAATTCACCATCAAAATTCCAAAAAAGAAATAACTTCGCTCAAGCTGCTCATTCTTAGCTGCTGAAGCGTTGGCAAACATAGATATAGAAATCATAGATTCCGATCATATCATACGCAGGTGAGAAGCTTTGAAGCAAAGTTTCTCACTTTTTTATATGAGAATTACTGGAAATTGAATTTTTTTGAAGGAAACACCAACGAATGAAGAATTTTTTGATAAAATAGAATACATGATTGCAATATTACTAGGAAATTAAGGTAGGTGACACCGTTGGGCAAGATTATTACCATTGCCAACCAAAAAGGGGGCGTTGGCAAAACAACAACCTCCGTTAATTTGGGAGCCTGCTTAGCATACATAGGAAAGAAAGTATTATTAGTGGATATTGACCCTCAAGGAAATGCCACAAGTGGTGTAGGAATTGAAAAAGGAGATGTCCATCAATGTATCTATGATGTGCTCGTAGATGATGCAGATGTCAAAGAGATCATCAAATCGACTGCTGTCGATAATCTCAATGCCATTCCTGCAACCATTCAATTGGCCGGGGCAGAGATCGAGCTAGTGCCGACCATTTCCCGGGAAGTCCGATTGAAGCGGTCGCTCGAAGCAGTGAAAGATCAGTATGACTACATTATCATCGACTGCCCTCCTTCTTTGGGGCTGTTGACCATAAACGCTTTGACTGCATCGGACGCGGTGCTGATCCCTGTGCAATGTGAATATTATGCACTTGAAGGGCTCAGCCAGCTTTTGAATACGGTCCGCCTCGTCCAGAAGCACTTGAATCATGACTTGACGATCGAAGGCGTTCTATTGACGATGCTTGATGCCCGCACAAACTTGGGGATTCAAGTCATTGAAGAAGTAAAGAAATACTTCCAGGATAAAGTCTATCAAACCATCATTCCGCGCAATGTCCGATTAAGTGAAGCACCGAGCCATGGGGAGCCTATCATTATTTATGATCCTAAATCACGCGGGGCAGAAGTTTATTTAGATCTGGCAAAGGAAGTGGTTACGAATGGCTAAAGGACTCGGAAAAGGCATCAATGCTTTATTTGCAAATGTTGATTCAGGAAAAGAGGAGACGGTTCAGGAAGTCAAAGTGAAAGAAATTCGTCCCAATCCTTATCAACCACGAAAAATCTTTGATCCTGCGGCGATTGAAGAGCTGAAGGAATCCATTCTTCAACACGGCATCCTGCAGCCGATCATCGTACGGAAAAGCATCAAGGGATATGAGATCGTGGTAGGGGAAAGACGCTACCGTGCGGCAAAGGAAGCGAAATTGGATAAGGTGCCAGTAGTGGTTAGGGAGCTCTCCGAACAACAAATGATGGAGCTAGCCATTTTGGAAAACCTGCAGCGTGAAGATTTGACCCCGATTGAAGAAGCAGCTGCTTATCAGACTCTCATGGACAAGCTGCAGCTCACTCAAGAAGAACTGGCGAAAAGGCTAGGAAAGAGCCGTCCGCACATTGCGAATCATATCCGCTTACTGTCCCTGCCTTCAGCGATACAGGAACTGATTTCAGACGGAAAGATTTCCATGGGACACGGAAGGGCGCTATTGGGCCTACGTAAGAAAGATAAAATGAAAGCTGTTGTGGAACGAATCATGGGTGAAGGATTGAATGTCCGCCAATTAGAGAAGTTAATCCATGAAATAAACGAAAATGTTTCACGTGAAACAAAACCAGCAAAGCCTCAGAAAGATGTTTTCCTTAAGGAACAGGAATCATGGCTCAGAGAGCGCTTCGGCACGACTGTAACGATTAAACAGTCGAAGAAAAAAGGCCGAATTGAAATCGAATTCTTTTCAAAAGACGATCTAGAAAGAATTCTTGAGCTGCTTGAGAAAAACCAATCTTAATTACAATTAAAACGCCATTATCAGCAGATTCCCTGTCGATAATGGCGATTTCTTTTACACAGTGGCTCTGTTGCAAAAGTTTTTAACGGATTTTTTGCGAAAGCAGCCTAAACAGTACATACAGAAGGTGAATCAATATGGTTTTGTTAGGGACGATAGTGAATGGCGCTGCCATCATTGCCGGGACGCTCTTGGGCAAGCTGATGCATCGTATTCCGGACAGCATGAAAGGCACCGTCATGCATGCGATTGGACTGGCAGTCGTGACGCTCGGACTCCAGATGGGATTCAAAAGTGAAAATTTCCTGATTGTCATCATCTCTCTCGTAGTGGGGGCAGTCATCGGGGAATCGATGGGTCTTGAGGATAAACTGAATGCAGTCGGGGGCTGGCTGGAGCAAAAAATAGGTTCGAATGAAAAAGGAAGCATCTCGAAAGGATTCGTCACAGCCACCTTGATTTTTGTCATAGGCGCCATGGCGGTATTAGGGGCATTGGACAGCGGGATTCGTGGAAACCATGAAGTTCTTTATACCAAATCGATCATTGATGGATTTACCTCTTTGATCTTGACGACGACGCTTGGCATCGGGGTCATTTTCTCTGCCGTCCCTGTCTTGGTCTATGAAGGGGCCATTGCACTATTTGCCACTCAGATCGACCGCTTTGTTCCACAAGAACTTATGGATCAATTCATTCATGAAATGACTTCAGCAGGTGGCATCATGATTTTTGCCATTGGATTGAATCTGCTCGGCATCACCAAAATCCGGGTGGCCAACCTTCTGCCTGGCATTCTGGTCGTGGCACTAATCGTAAGCGGCATGTACCTGTATAATGGATAACGAAAAAGAACCCCAATCAATTATTGATATGGGGTTCTTTTCAATTCGGCATCCTGATTCAATTTCATCTGGAACCAGCTTTGCTTCCTTTGATGTTGAAGGCTTGCTTCATAAAGTCCTTCAGCCATGGTGCGCGCCATTTTTAACACCAGGTTGAGGCGTGTATTCTGCAGAACGAAAAACTCCATAAAACCGCTGACATTGACGATGCCGGTGATATGCATATTCCCGACGGCCTGCAGTTCCTTATTGACGCCGGCGCCGGGCTTAACCGGTCCATTGCCGACCTGGATGACGCCAACACTTTTCATCCTGCCGAGGCAGGCATCAATCCCGATGACAAATGGATTGGGATGCTTCTCTTCAATCATCGCAAGCTTTTCAGCCAGGTTGACCGCATGGATGGGATCCTCCAATGTGCCATATACAAAGAAATTTGCTGGATTTTTTTCTTCTAATAATGTGCCGATGAGCGGACCTAATGAATCTCCAGTGGATCGGTCGGTCCCGATGCAGGCAATGACAATAGGCTGTGTACCGACAGATGGGAGAAGGGATACAATTTCCTCAGCCATGAGACCGGAAGCGTGCTCCGCATCATGGGCGATTCTGGCTGGATCTCCCTTTCGGTCAAAAAGACCTTTTTTCAGATTCATTGGCTCCACTCCTTATAGATAGTAGTATCAGTATACGGAAAAATAAAAAGTTCTATACATAAACGGATGGGGATAGGGTAAAAATATGAAATTAGGGGGTAGTGAAAATGAAAGAATAGGCTCATGTACTGCCCGAAATATTATGCTATTCTATCTATTCCCCAATTAGAGTTATTCCTACCAAAAAAATTGGAATGTTGTTAAAATAATTTAGAAAAGCGGATGAATATCTCATTCATTTAAAAAAGGTATGGCAGGTGAGTAAAATGGAGAAGCAAATCAGCGGTCCATTGGATACTTTGTATAATAAAATCACGAACGAGGATCTATGGGTATCAATCGGCGTGATCGCTATAAAAATCGTTGCCATCCTCTTAGTGGCAGGATTGATCATTAAGATCGGGAAAGTGGCCATCCGGAACATCTTTAAAGTCCGTGCAAAATCCCCGCTTCGTTTTACGGAACGAAGAGAAACTACTTTATTGAAATTATTGGAAAATGTGTTAGTGTATGTCGTATACTTTATCGCTGTCATTATGGTGCTGTCAGCCCTTACCATCAATGTCACAGGGCTTATAGCAGGTGCCGGGATCGTTGGTCTTGCCATCGGTTTTGGTGCTCAGAACCTGGTGAGAGACATCATTACAGGATTTTTCATCATATTCGAAGATCAATTTTCTGTCGGCGACTATGTAAGAATTGGAACGACTGAGGGGACAGTAGAGGAAATTGGGCTCCGGACGACGAAAATAAAAAGCTGGACAGGCGAATTGCATATTATTCCAAATGGAAATATTTCAGAAGTGACCAACTTCTCTCTCCATAACAGCGTAGCAGTCGTTGATGTGGGAATTGCCTATGAAGAGGATATTGCAGAAGCGGAAACGGCCATTCAAGAACTTTTGTCCAGGATGCCGCATAAATACGAAGAGCTTGTGCAGCCGCCAGAATTGTTAGGCGTACAGAATTTGGCTGCTTCAGAAGTGACGGTCCGGATCGTGGCCGAAACCCTACCAATGAAGCATTGGTATATGGCCCGCCAGCTGCGGAAAGAAATAAAGGCAGAGCTGGATGCAAGGGGTATTGAAATTCCATTCCCAAGAATGGTGCTCTATTCCCGTGAAGAAGAGCATACAGAAAAGCATGCTCATGTAAAACAGAGAGCAGATGGTGAATAAGGGGGATACATGATGGAACAAAACAAAGAGTACGGGATTCATGATGTAGTAGAGATGAAAAAGCCTCATCCATGCGGGGTCAACCGCTGGAAGATCATACGCATGGGGATGGATATCCGCATTAAATGTGAAGGCTGCGACCACAGCGTCTTACTCCCTAGAAAAGAATTCACACGTAAAATGAAGAAGATCCTTGTTAAGCACGAAGAATAAGAAAAGCGGAGCCGGCTGTTCAAAGGAGTAGAGACTGGAGCGCAGCACCACGAGATAAAGGAATCACGAAGAGCGATAGCGATTCGATGATGACTTATCGTAAGTGTGCTGAGCGAAGTCACCTAGCCTTTAGCCGGAGGAGCTGGACAAAGAAAAGCGGAGCCGGCTGTACAGAGGCGCCGAGGTTGGACGAAAGAAAAGCGGAACCGCCTGCAGAGTAGATCTGCAGGCTTTTTTCATGAAGTTCTCGGGCATGAAGGATTATCCACGTTGGAAAGCTTGTCTTTTCCCGGCATTATCCCTATAATTGGGAAGGGTTTATTGTTTTTTGCATCATTATAACTTTGGTAGAAATGATCGACTATAAATAGATGAATTTTTGAAGAGGAGTGACGTTTCATGGCACTTACAGCAGGAATTGTAGGCTTACCGAACGTAGGAAAATCCACGTTGTTCAACGCAATAACAAAAGCAGGTGCAGAATCTGCCAACTATCCATTCTGTACGATCGACCCTAACGTAGGGATTGTAGAGGTTCCCGACCATCGTCTTGTGAAGCTGACTGAATTGGTTCAGCCGAAAAAAGTAGTTCCGACTGCTTTTGAATTCACCGATATCGCCGGAATTGTAAAGGGAGCGAGCAAAGGGGAAGGATTGGGAAATAAATTCTTATCCCACATTCGCCAAGTAGACGCAATCTGCCAAGTGGTACGCTGCTTTGCAGATGATAATATCACGCACGTATCGGGTAAAGTCGACCCGATTGACGATATCGAAACAATCAACCTGGAATTGATCCTTGCTGACTTGGAATCTGTCGACAAGCGTCTCAGCCGTGTTGAAAAGCTTGCGAAGCAAAAAGATAAAGAAGCTTTGGTTGAACAGGAAATCCTTGTGAAAATCAAGGAAGCACTGGAAAATGAAAAGCCTGCCCGTACGGTTGAATTCTCTGACGATCAGATGAAAACAGTAAAAGGCCTTCACCTTCTTACAACTAAACCGGTTCTTTATGTAGCCAATGTAGGGGAAGATGAAATTGCCGACCCTTCAAATAACGAATATGTTCAAAAGGTGCGCGAATTCGCTGCGAACGATAATGCAGAAGTGATTGTCGTCTGTGCGAAAATCGAAGAAGAAATCGCTGAATTGGACGAGGATGAAAAAGCGATGTTCCTTCAAGAGCTTGGCATTGAAGAGTCCGGCCTTGATCAGTTGATCCGCGCCGCATACAATCTTCTTGGGTTGGCTACTTATTTCACTGCCGGCGTACAGGAAGTCCGTGCATGGACATTCCGTCTTGGCATGAAGGCGCCTGAATGTGCAGGAATCATCCATACAGACTTCGAACGCGGATTCATCCGTGCCGAAACGGTTTCCTATGATGATTTGATGGCAGGCGGAAGCATGACAGCGGCCAAAGAAGCAGGGAAAGTAAGACTGGAAGGAAAAGAATATCTCGTTAAAGACGGAGATGTCATCCACTTCCGTTTCAACGTTTAATAATGGATTTGCTGAAAGCTGCCGGAATATCCCGGCAGCTTTTTTTTATAC
Source organism: Falsibacillus pallidus (assembly GCF_050990905.1). Lineage (GTDB taxonomy): Bacteria > Bacillota > Bacilli > Bacillales > DSM-25281 > Falsibacillus > Falsibacillus pallidus_A. The sequence continues at coordinate 3,947,571 of NZ_CP158866.1, read as the reverse complement.
TCAATAGCAAAAATTGTGGCAATCCATCTTAAAGAAATCTTTACACCGGCTTTTCAATAAAAACACATTGTTTCGGTACAATGATGTATAAGAATGGAAGGAGGGAACGCAATTGGAGAAAACTAAGTCCTGGTTTGTAGAGAAAGAGTTGAATTGGCTTTACTCATGGAATAACCGCCATCCATCTATCATTGCATTCTTTCGGATGATTACGCATCTTGGTGGAGCATTTTGCACCATTGCGCTGACGATCCTTCTTATTTTGATAGGGAATGGGAGCTTAAGGGAAACGGCCGTCATAGCGGCACTATCGTTGACGGGAAGCCATATAGCGGCTGCCTTTATCAAAAAGATGGTCAGGAGAATCCGTCCATATATGCAGCTATCACAAGTTTCCATGCATATTCCTCCCTTAAAAGATCATTCCTTTCCATCCGGTCATTCAACGGCCATTTTTTCAGTTGCTACACCGTTTATGATTGTCTATCCAATAACTGCACCAATCCTTTTTCCAGCGGCATCTTTAGTTGCAGTTTCACGGGTAGCTTTAGGGGTCCATTATCCATCTGATGTAGCATGCGGATCTGCTTTAGGAATTCTTTTTTCAATTTTATTTCTTTTCCTTCTATAACGAACGGAGGTTAGCAGATGAAAATTGCTTTGTTCACCGATACTTTCTTTCCTCAAGTGAATGGTGTTGCCAGGACATTGAAGCGGTATATCGATTACTTAGAAAGTCAGGGAATTGAATATCAGGTATTTGTTCCATCCATAGAAGACTGTCCTGCCTATCCCAATATCCATCAATTTGCAAGCTATCCTTTTTTCTTTTATAAAGAGTGCAGGACAGCAGTCGTACTCCCTCGTACGGTTGAGGTCCGTTTAAAAGAATTTTCTCCAGATATCATCCATGTCGCCACTCCATTGACGATGGGGCTGATTGGTGCAAGATTGGCCAAGAAGCTGGGAATTCCTGCTGTCGCTTCCTACCACACTCATTTCGATCAGTACCTAGAATACTTTAAGCTCAAGTGGCTATCCTCCATAGTGTGGAAATATATGAAATGGTTCCACGACCCTTTCCAAAGGATATTCGTCCCTTCACAAGAAACCTACTCCTATTTACTCAACAGAAGCTTTCAAAATATCTCGATTTGGTCCCGTGGGGTCGACAGCGACCTTTATCACCCAATGAAAAAAACAGTGAAAATTAGAGAGAAATACCAGTTAGGGGATAGAAAGATCCTCTTATATGTAGGGCGGCTCTCCCCTGAAAAAGATGTAGAGATTTTGAATCAAGTGATACAGCAATTCCCTGAATCGTATAAAAATCAAATTCATTGGCTGATTGTTGGCGACGGTCCATCCAGGATGGAAATGCAGTCAAAATTAGCAGGACATCCTGTCACATTTACAGGTTATTTAGGGGGAGAGGAGCTTGCAGAGGTTTATGCCTCTTCCGATCTTTTCGTATTTCCTTCTGCTTCGGAAACGTTTGGCAATGTCGTGCTGGAGGCGATGGCATCTGGTTTGCCAGTGATCACATCTAATAAAGGCGGGGTCAAGAATATCGTGAAACACGGGAAAAATGGCTATATGTGCCCCGAGAAAAATGTAAATGAGTTCATTCAATCCATTTCGGATCTGTTGAACAACGATCGGCATGCTACCCTTATGGGAATGAACGCTAGAAGTTATGCCGAAGATCAAAAATGGGATGTCATTTTCAAAAGTTTCTTAACAGAATTGAGAGAGATTGCATTTGGAAACCAAGAATTCTTTAAAAGAAATGCTTAAGAGTGCAATGCCAGAAGAATATTGCATTAAACCTCCACTTCTGATATAATTACAACTTGTGAGTAATAATTATATTGCTCCTTGCCCTTTCATAAGGGCCGCATAGTCCATAAGGAGGTGACATACTGATGAAAAAGTACGAATTAATGTACATTATCCGCCCAAGTGTTGATGAAGAAGCAAAGAAGGCAGTTGTTGAGCGTTTCGCTAACATCCTAACTTCAAACGGTGCGGAAATCATCGAGTCAAAAGATTGGGGTAAGCGTCGTCTTGCATACGAGATTAACGACTTCCGTGATGGTTTCTACCAGCTGGTTAACATTAACTCTGGTACAGAAGCGGTTCAAGAATTCGACCGTCTTGCTAAGATCAGCGACGATATTATCCGTCATATCGTAGTGAAAAACGAACAATAATTAAACGTATTTTTATAAATACTTCTAAAAAAAATGTTTCCATTACCGAGACAGCTATTTTGGGAGAAAGGGGTTGATTCTGATGATGAACCGTGTCATTTTAGTCGGAAGGCTAACTAAGGATCCTGAGCTTCGCTACACTCCAAGTGGAGTAGCAGTAGCAACATTTACATTAGCCGTGAATCGTGCTTTCACGAATCAGCAAGGCGAACGGGAAGCGGATTTCATTAACTGTGTAATCTGGCGCCGTCCTGCAGAGAACGTGGCGAATTTCTTAAAGAAAGGAAGCCTCGCAGGTGTAGATGGCAGGATCCAGACTCGAAATTATGAAGGACAGGATGGACGCAGAGTCTACGTCACTGAAGTGATGGCAGAAAGCGTACAGTTCCTTGAGCCAAAGAATGCCAATAATCAAGATCGCGGGAACGCAAGCTATAGCGGCGGCGGTAACCAGCGCAATCAAGACTATCCATTCAATAATCAAAATCAAAATCAGAATCAGAATCAACGCAGCAACAACAATAACCAAGGCTATACTCGTTTAGATGAAGATCCGTTTGCAAACGATGGACAACCTATCGATATTTCAGACGACGATCTACCATTCTAAAACGTATCCCATTGGAAGAAAAGGAGTGAAATCAAATGGCAGGTGGACGCAGAGGCGGACGTAAGCGTAAAAAGGTGTGTTTCTTTACATCTAACGGTATTACACACATCGATTACAAAGACGTCGATTTATTGAAAAAATTCATCTCTGAACGCGGGAAGATTCTTCCTCGTCGTGTAACTGGTACTAGCGCTAAATATCAACGTAAATTAACGATTGCTATCAAACGCTCACGTACTATGGCATTACTTCCATACGTATCTGGTGAATAATGATCGGATAAGGCAGCGAGTTTAACTCGCTGTCTTTTTTTATTCTGGATGATGGCAGGTAAGTGACAAAAATCGACAAAAATCGGGTGGTGCCTGTCACCTGTAGTGTTACCTGAGGTAAACTCATAGCGGAAAGTTGAATCGGGACCTTCCAGCGGATAGAATAGAGGTATGGATTTTTTTAAGGAATAGGAGTGAAGCTGTGAATCAAGCGCGGCAATTAACGCAAGGGGCGCTGATGCTGGCGGTGTATCTGGTTTTATTGTTGATTACCATTTATGTACCGCTCGTGTCTTTAGTGGCCAACTTATTTTTGATATTCCCATTTCTTTATTATAGTGCTAAGCACCCGGTGAAGTTTTCGCTTGTCCTGTTTATCGGGGCTCTTATCCTGTCCGCAGTGGTTGGTACGGTGATAAACCTGCCTTTGACGATTATGTACGGGACAACAGGGATTGCAATGGGTTTGTGCATCAGATTCAAAAAAAGCAAGTTATTTACATACGCAGTTTCAAGCTTCGTTATCTTAATCAATTTAATTGTTCAGTACACAGCAGCAGTATTATTTTTCAATATTAATTTTATTGATGATACGTTGAAACAACTCCAGATTTCGATTGATCGGTCTGTTAATTTTATGGAGAAATTGGGTCAGACCATGGATCCACGCATGGTGTCTCAGCTGGATATGGTGTTTGGATTATTCAAAACGCTGATGCCATCTGTTTTTGTATTAGGAGCGTTTTCTGTGGCTATTCTCCTGATGGCCGCCAATTTCCCGCTGGCCAAAAGATTCCGCGTCGACGTACCGGCTTTCAAGCCTTTTCGACAAATGCAACTACCGAAAAGCTTATTATGGTATTATTTAATTACTATTGTCATAAGCCTTTTGGTTGGAAAAACAGAATCAGGGTTTGCCCATTCTGCCTTGCTGAACGTCTCGTTTATGCTGCAGACGCTATTTTACCTCCAAGGCTTGTCGTTTATTTACTTCCTTTGCCATAATAAAAATGTACCAAAAGCAGTGGCTGTGATCCTGACGATCATTACGTTTCCGGTGCTTTACCTGGTAGCGATTTTAGGCATGCTGGATCTGGGATTTGCAATGCGCCAAAGATTCCAGCGATAAGCAAAACGGCGTCAATTTCAAGTTTTAGGAGCTGAAATCATGCCTTCTTATTATAAAAAGCGGATGCTCCGTTTTCCGCTGTATGGATTGATGGCCATTTCATTGGCCTTGATCGGCATTTTAGTCTTTTATAAGTGGTGGGTCAGCTTAATTGCGGTCCTCCTTTTCGGGGCATTATTCTATCTGGTTTTGTACTTTGAACAGAGGTCCCATGATGCGATAGAGGAATACATCTCAACCCTCTCTTATCGGGTGAAGCGCGTCGGGGAAGAAGCTCTGATGGAAATGCCGATCGGAATCATGCTGTTCAATGATGACTACTACATTGAATGGACCAATCCTTATCTCGCTTCCTGCCTCAATGAAGATACGCTTGTCGGTCGGTCCTTGTATGATGTGGCAGAGGCGATTGTCCCGTTGATCAAACAAGAAGTGAATACGGAAACGATCATGATCAATGAAAGAAAATACCGGGTGATATTAAAAGCTGAAGAGAGGCTTCTTTATTTCTTCGATGTGACCGAACAATCGGAAATCGAAAAAATGTATGAGGAAGAAAGGACGGTCATCGCGACCATCTTCCTCGATAACTATGATGACCTTACACAGGGAATGGACGATCAAATGCGAAGCAGCCTTAACAGCATGGTGACTTCGACTTTGAACAAGTGGGCCAACGAATACGGAATCTACCTTAAAAGGGTTTCTTCCGACCGTTTCGTGGCCGTCATGAATGAAATGATCCTGCAAGTCCTCGAAAAAGATAAGTTTTCCATCCTGGATGATGTGAGGGAGTTAACGTCCAAACAAAACGTCCCATTGACTTTGAGTATCGGTGTAGGTGTTAGCGCGTCCTCTCTGCCGGAGCTCGGTGCACTCGCACAGTCCAGCCTCGATTTAGCGCTGGGACGTGGTGGTGATCAAGTGGCCATGAAACAGCCGAACGGAAAAGTAAAGTTCTATGGCGGTAAGACGAACCCGATGGAAAAGCGCACGAGAGTACGTGCCAGGGTCATTTCCCTCGCGTTGAAAGAATTGATCCTCGAAAGCGACAAAGTCATCGTCATGGGGCATAAGCACCCTGACATGGATGCGATCGGAGCGGCAATCGGCATCCAGAAAGTAGCGAAGATGAATCAAAAGGAAGGGTACATCGTGTTGGACTTTTCCGATATTGATACAGGCGTCAAGCGGATGCTGCGAGAAATGAAGCAGCACCCCGATCTGTATTCGCGTTTCATCACACCGGAGGAAGCCTTGGAAATGGCAACCGAGGATACACTCCTTGTCATTGTGGACACCCATAAGCCAGCCCTTGTAATTGAGGAAAAACTCGTGAATAAAGTAGAGAACAAAGTGGTCATCGACCATCATCGACGCGGAGAGGACTTCATCCTGAATCCACTCTTGGTGTATATGGAGCCTTACGCATCATCCACTGCCGAGCTGGTTACCGAACTCCTTGAATACCAGCCGAAGAATGAAAAAATCAACATGCTTGAAGCTACTGCTCTGTTGGCGGGGATCATCGTCGATACGAAGAGCTTCACACTCCGGACCGGGTCGAGGACATTCGATGCTGCCTCCTATTTGAAAGCACAGGGAGCAGACACGGTACTAGTCCAGAAATTCCTTAAGGAAGACGTGGACACTTATATTAAACGTTCAAAACTGATTGAATCCGTCAAGTTTTTCAAAGATGGCATCGCCATAGCGAAAGGGAAGGAAGACGCGGTGTATGATCCCGTCTTGATTGCCCAGGCTGCTGACACACTCCTGACGATGGATGAAGTGGTTGCTTCATTCGTCATTTCGAATCGCGCAGACGGTGTAGTTGGAATCAGTGCAAGGTCGCTGGGCGATATCAATGTTCAAATCATCATGGAGAAGCTTGAAGGCGGAGGACATTTGACAAATGCAGCGACGCAATTGACCGACGTCTCGATTGAAGAGGCGGAAGAGCGATTGAAGGAAGCTGTTAATGAATATTTGGAAGGGAGAACGAAATCATGAAAGTAATTTTCTTGCAAGACGTTAAAGGAAAAGGGAAAAAAGGCGAAATTAAGAATGTGGCAGACGGCTACGCGCATAACTTCCTGCTTAAAAATAACCTGGCAGTTGAAGCAACATCAGGAAATCAAAAAGCGTTGGATGCACAAAAGAATAAAGAAAAGCAGATGGCAGCAGAAGAGCTTGAAGAAGCGAAAAAGCTGAAAGAAAAGCTGGAAAAAATCACAGTTGAGCTTTCTGCCAAAAGTGGTGAAGGCGGTCGCCTCTTCGGCTCCATCACAAGCAAACAAATTGCAGAAGCAATGAAAAAAGCGAACAATATCAAAATTGATAAGCGCAAAATTGAAATGGACGATGCCATCCGTACACTTGGCTACACAAAGGTTCCTGTGAAGCTTCATACAGAAGTGACTGCCACTTTGAATGTCCATGTTAAAGAGGAAAACTAAGGCTCTATTCTCAAAGTTTGTTGCTTTATGCATTAAAACAGGATAACTTATGCATTCTATGCAAAAAATTCAGCTCGAAAAGAGCCTGGATACTCCATACCAACGCGCAAACCAGGTAATTTCACGTTAAAATCGGCTTTAAGATTTTAACAACAATGCTTACGAAAACAGCCAAAACTAAAATTTCCAATTTCAGAAAAACAACTTTCTGATACAATAGAATAAATGATAAAAATGTGATCAGGGAATAGAGCGTTCCAGGCTGCATATGCCTGGCTCTTGATCACATTTTTTAATGGGATTTTACTATTATCCTTCAAGAGAAGGAGGTTATAAATATGAGTGATTTGTTCAATGATCGAATACCACCGCAAAATATCGAAGCAGAACAGGCCGTGCTTGGGGCTATTTTCCTTGAGCCAGCCTCTTTGACCGTAGCATCTGAAGTCCTGATTCCGGATGATTTCTATCGGAGCTCCCATCAGAAGATTTATAATGTCATCCTGAAGCTGAGTGATGTGGGGAAAGCGATTGATTTAATCACCGTGTCGGAAGAGCTTGCGGCAGCAAAAGAACTTGAGGATGTCGGCGGGATCTCTTATTTAAGTGAACTTGCCGCTGCCGTCCCGACCGCCGCAAATATTGAGTACTATGCAAGGATCGTGGAAGAGAAGTCCCTTCTTCGCCGTTTGATCCGTACTGCGACCAACATTGCGAAAGACGGCTATGCACGGGAGGACGAAGTGGAAGCACTCCTTGGCGAAGCGGAAAAAAATATCATGGAAGTGGCCCAGCGAAAAAATGCGGGTGCCTTCCATAATATCAAGGATGTTCTCGTCAGGACCTATGATAATATCGAATTGCTTCATAACCGGCAAGGAGATATTACGGGGATTGCCACAGGATTTGCTGAACTTGACCGCATGACAGCCGGGTTCCAGCGCAATGATTTGATCATTGTTGCGGCCCGTCCATCAGTAGGTAAGACGGCCTTTGCCTTGAACATTGCCCAGAACGTTGCTACAAAGACCGAAGAGAATGTCGCCATCTTCAGTTTGGAGATGGGAGCCGAACAGCTCGTCATGCGTATGCTCTGCGCAGAAGGCAATATCAACGCCCAAAATCTTCGTACAGGTTCCCTTACGGATGAGGATTGGCGCAAGCTGACCATGGCTATGGGAAGCTTATCCAATTCAGGCATCTTCATCGATGATACACCAGGGGTAAGGATCACAGAAATCCGCTCCAAATGCAGAAGGCTTAAGCAGGAGCATGGCCTTGGCATGATCTTGATCGATTACCTTCAATTGATCCAAGGAAGCGGCCGTTCCGGTGAGAACCGCCAGCAGGAAGTATCTGAAATCTCAAGGTCCCTGAAGGAGCTTGCACGTGAACTGCAAGTCCCTGTCATCGCGCTTTCTCAGCTTTCCCGTGGAGTGGAGCAGCGACAGGATAAGCGCCCGATGATGTCCGATATCCGTGAATCCGGAAGTATCGAGCAGGATGCCGATATCGTAGCCTTCCTCTACAGGGATGACTACTATGATAAGGAATCGGAAAACAAGAACATTATCGAAATCATCATTGCCAAGCAGCGTAACGGCCCTGTCGGAACCGTCTCATTGGCATTTGTAAAAGAATATAATAAATTCGTCAATTTGGAACGGCGGTTTGATGATACTTCCGTCCCACCTGGCGCATAATAAAAAGGTCGGCCTAAAGGCTGGCCTTTTTCGATTTTTATTACAGGTTTGTTTCTGAAAAATTACGAACAAATATTAATGTTTTAATTTAAATGTTCGTGTTTTCGTTGACTTTTCCTACATATCGCTGGTAAAATGAGTATGTTTGATAATAGCGGGCTACATAAGTAGTTCATGCGGAGGTGCTTCATATTGTCTTCAGTAGTTGTAGTTGGAACACAATGGGGAGATGAAGGAAAAGGGAAAATCACAGATTTTCTCTCAGAAAATGCAGAGGTCATCGCACGCTACCAAGGCGGAAACAATGCGGGCCATACAATTAAATTCAACGGTGAAACGTATAAATTGCACTTGATCCCATCTGGAATATTCTATAATGAAAAGATTTCCGTCATCGGAAATGGAATGGTCGTAGATCCGAAAGCACTTGTTCAGGAGCTGAAATATCTGCACGACCGCGGGATTACCACGGACAACCTGCGCATCAGCAACCGTGCCCACGTCATTCTTCCATACCACATCAAATTGGATGAAGTAGAAGAAGAACGCAAAGGCGCCAACAAGATCGGTACTACGAAAAAAGGAATCGGCCCAGCCTACATGGATAAAGCCGCACGAAGCGGAATCCGCATCGCCGATCTTTTGGACCGCGAATCCTTTGAAGAGAAGCTTGAGCGCAATCTGGCAGAGAAAAATCGCCTTCTTGAAAAATTTTATGAAACAGATGGATTCACAATTGAAGAAATCCTTAATGAATACTATGATTACGGTCAGCAAATCGCGAAATATGTATGCGATACATCTGTCGTATTGAACGATGCCCTTGACGAAGGACGCCGCGTTCTATTCGAAGGCGCCCAAGGTGTCATGCTCGATATCGACCAAGGAACATATCCATTCGTTACATCTTCCAACCCAGTGGCAGGAGGCGTAACAATCGGATCTGGCGTCGGTCCATCTAAAATCAATCATGTAGTCGGCGTATCCAAAGCTTACACAACCCGTGTCGGAGATGGTCCATTCCCTACAGAATTGACAAACGAAATCGGCGACCAAATCCGTGAAGTCGGCCGTGAGTACGGCACAACAACAGGACGCCCGCGCCGTGTCGGCTGGTTTGACAGTGTAGTAGTGCGCCACGCACGCCGTGTCAGCGGTCTGACAGACTTGTCCTTGAACTCCATCGACGTATTGACTGGCATCGAAACGCTGAAAATCTGCGTTGCTTACAAATACGATGGAAAAGTCATCGAAGAGTTCCCGGCAAACCTAAACATCCTCGCTAAATGCGAGCCGGTATACGAAGAACTCCCAGGCTGGACAGAAGACATCACAGGATGCAAAACACTTGGAGAACTCCCAGAGAATGCAAGACACTACCTGGAGCGCGTATCCCAACTGACAGGCATCCCATTATCCATCTTCTCCGTAGGGCCTGACAGAACACAAACAAATGTCGTGCAGAGTGTTTGGAGATAGATAGAAAAGCGGAAGCGCCCTGAAAGCCCCGACCAGCATAAGACGGAACTCGAAGGAAATCCTGATTTCCGTAGAGGGGCGGCTTATGACTCGAGGGGCTGGGCGCTGGAGCTGGATCGAGAAAAGCGGAGCCGTTTGTTCAGAGGCTTTCAAGATCAAAAGACGATTTGAAAAAAGCGAATCCCCCAGCCTTCGGACTGGGGGATTTTTATCTGGAATTCTCCTAATAAAAGGAAAGTGAGTCGGTGGAGTCGAAAAGTGCCGAGATAAAATGAAGAAGTGGGCCGGTTACCACCAAAAGTGTGGAGATAAATCCTCAAAGTGAGCCGGAAACTGTTCAAACTGGGGAGCAAACGAGATCCGTATGCTCAATATTGGTAGATAAATTAGGTGATTTTAATGAATTCCCACCTTTCATTAAAAAATATTAAGAAAAGTGTTGCCTTTTGTCGAATTTCTGTGCTATTATTAGTTTCGTTGCTGCGAGATTACAAGATTCTTAAGAAGATTACAGCACTTCATTCGAGCCATTAGCTCAGTTGGTAGAGCATCTGACTTTTAATCAGAGGGTCGAAGGTTCGAGTCCTTCATGGCTCACCATTTTAGATTGGCCCATTGGTCAAGCGGTTAAGACACCGCCCTTTCACGGCGGTAACACGGGTTCGAATCCCGTATGGGTCACCATTTATTTTTAAGCAATTAATGTAAGTCATTTTGCTGGTGAAATTAAGGAAATTTATTTTGCTGAAGCAAAAAAATTTGGTCTGGTAGTTCAGTTGGTTAGAATGCCTGCCTGTCACGCAGGAGGTCGCGGGTTCGAGTCCCGTCCAGACCGCCATTTTCATTTTAGAAGATGGATGGTAAGTAATAATTACATACCCTATCTAGAATGAAAGGTTTAGGATAGGCAAGAAGTTCGAGGAAGCGATTGAGCGAAAGCCGGAGCGTGCTAAACGCACGTGAGGACTTGAGTGATTGAAGCTGACGAAGAAATTCGCCGCCTAGCGTAAACCGTAACTACAAGGCTCGGTAGCTCAGTCGGTAGAGCAATGGACTGAAAATCCATGTGTCGGCGGTTCGATTCCGTCCCGAGCCATCACTAAAAAGCACTGCGATGACATGACTCTCGCAGTGCTTTTTTATATTCTCTATGTTTTGTAACATAACTGTAACATTAAGAGAAAAATCCCGGGTATTTTTTCCTCTCTAGCATCCTCCACGCAGCCCTCGCTTACTGGGCATAAAATCCTACCTAAGTCCTGTTAGAATAGGCTTTTACATCAATTAACGCAAACGTTTTCATAGCGATTAAATGTCACAAAATGTAATTTATTATACAATTATGTTACATTACAGAGACGTTAGCCCTATTGACTAGCATTTATGGTAAAGTTAGTGAGTGTTAAATTGTAAGAATATTTGCTTTTAGGCAGAAAGTACCAATCGTGTTGATAACATCGTTTTTTGGTCGTCGCCTTTGCTTTTAGGAGGAAAAGAAAATGAATTGGAGACAGAAATTGTCTAACGTATCATCCAATTTTCCAAAACTGAATATAAATGTTTCTACTAATCTTATAAAAAAGACAGCAGTTGCTGCTCTTGTTCTATCAGCTTTTTCATTCCACTCTGTATCAGCCAATGATTCAAAGTCGGGATTGAACAAAGTTTACCACGTCTATATTAAAGATCAATATATGGGCACAGTCACAGATCCAGCTGTCATTCAAAAAGTCATCGATGAAAAGACAGCAGCAAGCAGCGATGCATATTCCGGATTCCATGTGGAAGTCGGAAAGAATTTGAAATACATACCTGAACAAGTGTTTCAAACAGATGCTGACAATGAAGAAACGGCTAAGAAAGTAGAAGAGCAAGTTTCAGTCCTTGCAGATGCCGTTGCAATTACAGTCGATGGAAAGCCGGTTGTCTATTTAAAAGACAAAGAGTCAGCTGATCAAGTATTAAAGCAGTTGAAACTTTCCTATGCTACGCAAAAAGAGCTTGATGCATTAGACGCTCAGAAGTCTTCTTCCACTTCTTTACCACCATTGAAGGAAGATGAAACTAGATTAGTAGATGTTTCTGTCAAAGAAAATTTAGGCGAAGAAGAAGGATCTGTTGAACCAGGCAAGATTCTTGAGCCTGAGCAGGCAGTGAAGTATCTGCAAAAAGGTACGCTGGAAGAGAAGAAATATCAAGTTCAGGAAGGCGATGTCCTTGGGGCCATTGCTTCTAAGCATGACCTTTCTACTGCTGAACTGATCAAGCTCAACCCGGGACTCAAAGAAGATTCCGTTCTAAAGATTGGCAGCGACATCAACGTAACAGCCTATGAACCTCTTATTCATGTAATCATGAAGAGGGAAGTATATAAAGTTGAGCCTGTTCCTTATGAAAAGAAAGTCGAAGAAGACAGCTCGATGTATAAAGGAGAAACAAAGGTAGTCCAAGAAGGCAAAGAAGGAAAAAGCGCCACTACCTATGTCATCTCTGAGCAAAACGGAGAACGTGTCTTAAAAGAAGTGAAAGATCAAAAAGTATTGAGTGAACCAGTTAACTACATCGTAAAAAAAGGTACAAAAGTGGTGCCATCCAGAGGAACTGGCCACTTTGTATGGCCTGCAGTCGGCGGATATGTCTCCAGTGAAATGGGATACCGCTGGGGCAAGATGCACAAAGGACTCGATATCGCCCGCCCATCTGACCGCACGATCAAAGCAGCAGACAACGGCGTCGTTGTCACAGCTGGCTACAGCAATGACGGATACGGAAATAAAGTGGTCATTGACCATAAAAACGGCTACCAAACGTTATACGCTCACATGAGCTCTGTTTCTGTACATGTAGGCCAAACGGTTACTGCAGGATCGAAAATCGGGGTTATGGGTGAAACCGGTGAAGCAACAGGAGTGCATCTGCATTTTGAAGTACGCTACCACGGCAAGCTGGTCAACCCACGCACAAAACTATAAAGATGATTATAAATACTTTGCCTCTAGCCATTGATTGACTAGAGGCATTTTACTTTTTACGCAGCCCTAGGTTCGACAGGATCCGACGAAATTATTTCCCGAGAAAAGTTGGTGCTTTTTAGGTGAAAAGATGAATTCGTGGACAGAACGTGATAAATTAAGGGTAGTATGTTATGTAATAGTAAGCTTTAATGACTTATTACAAAGGAGAACAAACCTTATGGAAAAGAAAATACTAGTTGTAGACGATGAAAAACCAATTGCAGATATTTTACAGTTCAATTTGAAAAAAGAAGGATACGAAGTTTGGTGTGCCCATGACGGTGATGAAGCGATCCGCATGGCAGAAGAATTCAAACCTGATTTGATCCTTCTCGATATAATGCTGCCAAATCGCGACGGCATGGAAGTTTGCCGTGAAGTCAGAAAGAAATATGAAATGCCGATCATCATGCTGACAGCAAAAGATTCAGAGATCGACAAGGTCCTTGGATTGGAGCTTGGCGCCGATGATTATGTGACAAAGCCATTCAGCACGCGCGAGTTGATTGCAAGGGTGAAAGCGAACCTTCGCCGCCATCAGCATATTGCGAGCCAGACGAATGAAGAAGATGAAAACAACGAAATCGCTGTCGGTTCATTGGTGATCCATCCAGATGCTTATGTGGTTTCCAAGCGTGGAGAGACAATTGAATTGACGCATCGGGAGTTTGAACTGCTTCATTACTTGGCGAAGCATATTGGCCAGGTCATGACAAGGGAGCATTTGCTTCAGACTGTATGGGGCTATGATTATTACGGAGATGTGCGGACTGTTGACGTAACCGTACGCCGATTGCGGGAGAAAATTGAAGACAACCCTAGTCATCCAACATGGATCGTGACACGAAGAGGAGTCGGTTATTACCTTCGCAATCCAGAACAGGAGTAATAGATGAAAAAGGTAGGCTTTTTTCGTTCCATCCATTTGAAATTTGTATTGGTCTACATGCTCTTGATTTTGATTGCCATGCAGATCATCGGGGTCTATTTTGTTAATAGGCTTGAAACCAATCTCATTAACAACTTCAAGAAGTCCCTTTACGAACGGGTGGACTTGCTTGAGTATTTAGCCCGCGAAGAAATCATAAAAGTGCGGCAGGATGAAGACCCGACGGAAAAAGAGGCGATTCGAAAGGTCCTGCAGGATTTCGTGGCTTCCGATATTGAGGAAGTGCGGATCATAGATAATAAAAGAGAAATCATCGGGACCTCTGATCAAAATAATCAGGGAATCGTCGGCCAGCGAACGACAGAGGGATCCGTTAAGCGGGTCCTTGTCATCGGGTCGGAAGAAGATCATCGATATATTGATAAAGCGACGGGACACCGGATATGGGTCCTCACTTCACCGATTAAAAATAATGATGAAGTAGTCGGGACCATCTATTTAATTGCCAAAATTGATACCGTCTATGAGCAGATGAACGAAATCAACAGCATCTTTACAACCGGTACAGCGATTGCGCTGGCCATTACAGCCGTTCTTGGGGTTCTTCTCGCTCAGACAATCACCCGGCCGATTTCCGATATGCGGAAACAGGCATTGGCCATGGCGAAAGGGAATTTCTCCCGGAAAGTTAAAGTCTACGGCTATGATGAAATCGGACAATTGGCCCTTACTTTCAACAACCTGACAAAGAAGCTACAGGAAGCACAGGCTATGACAGAAGGGGAGAGGCGCAAACTTTCTTCTGTGCTTTCCTATATGACAGACGGAGTTATCGCCACGGACCGTAAAGGAAGGGTCATTCTCATCAATGAACCGGCGTCGAAACTTTTGGATGTTTCACGTGAAACAGTCTTGGCGCAGCCGATCGTTTCTGTTCTTGGCCTGGAAGAAGAATACACGTTTGACGACCTTCTTGTGGAGCAGAATTCGGTCATTCTCGATTACAGCACCATGGATACCCATTATATTTTACGGGCCAACTTCTCTGTCATTCAAAAAGAAACGGGATTCGTGAACGGATTGATTACCGTCCTGCACGATATTACCGAACAGGAAAAAATCGATATGGAGAGACGGGAATTCGTTGCGAACGTTTCCCATGAGCTCAGAACTCCCCTTACCACTATGCGGAGCTACCTGGAAGCATTGGCAGAAGGGGCTTGGCAGGATGAAGGAATCGCACCTCAGTTCCTGCATGTGACACAGAATGAAACGGAGCGGATGATCCGCCTCGTCAATGACTTGCTGCAGCTTTCCCGATTGGACAGCAAAGATTATCGACTCAACAAGGATTGGGTCAATTTCATCGAGTTTTTCAACCGCATCATTGACCGCTTTGAAATGACAATCGATCAAAACATCACATTTACGAGAGATTTCTTCAGCGATGATGTATATGTTGATATCGATACAGATAAATTGACGCAAGTGCTGGATAATATCATTTCAAATGCATTGAAATATTCTCCTCAAGGCAGAAAGGTGACTTTCTCTGTCGTGGAAAAAGAGCCTTTCATCGAGGTCAGTGTTTCAGATGAAGGAATGGGCATCCCGAAGGACCAGCTCGATAAGATTTTTGACCGCTTCTACCGCGTCGATAAAGCAAGGACGAGACAAATGGGCGGGACAGGCCTTGGTCTTGCGATAGCGAAAGAAATGATAGAAGCACACAACGGAAAAATATGGGCCACCAGTGTAGAGGGGAAAGGAACGACGATTCACTTTACTCTTCCATACGACCCATCGCTAGAGGATGATTGGTCATGAGGT
The DNA here is from genome assembly GCF_050990905.1 of Falsibacillus pallidus. Classification (GTDB taxonomy): domain Bacteria; phylum Bacillota; class Bacilli; order Bacillales; family DSM-25281; genus Falsibacillus; species Falsibacillus pallidus_A. The sequence continues at coordinate 3,931,973 of NZ_CP158866.1, read as the reverse complement.
ATGAAACCATTAAATCAATATTGCTGACGGTCCTTGTCATTACGAGCATTGTCCTTACATGGAATCTCTGGACCTACCAACCGGATTATGAGGTAGCCAATCCGAACAACCTATTCCGTGAAGTCACGATCAGCGACAAGAAGGAAGCTTCCAGTTTGATTAAGCCTTCCAAGATCTTTTTCCATCAAAATGACGCCCACTACGGGACATTTAACGGTGTAGAAATGAATCGCATTGTCGATGAAATGAAGAAATGGACATTTTATGATTTCCGCAACATCACCAGTTCTGTTACGAGGTCAGAACTCCTGGATATCCAGCATTCAAACGGCAAGGTTCAGATTCTCTTTCCGGATGAGGTGCCTATTACTCTTTATAAAGGGGCGCTGAAGTTTGAAGAGACGAAGATCCCTTCCGTTACTTTCAATGAAATTGTCATTAATTTGAGCAATATTCAAAAGGAATCAGTGGTTTATTTTATCAGCAATGAACCGAATAGCTATAAAGTGTATGAGTGCAATATCCGGGCGAATTACCTAACGAATTTCCAAAACACGTTTGCCCAAGAGGCACCGGCTAAATATATTTCCTATTTCCCACATGATATCAATGATCATCAGACGATTTACTTGCCGAAAACACGGATTGACTTAACGATGCTTCGATACTATATGACGGAAATCGATGTGAATAAATTTAAAAATGCCCTGTTCAGCGATCCGAGTGATGTGCGGAAGTCGCAGCTGGCCAATCTAGAGGAATTCACGGATGGATCAAGCCTCATGAGGGTGAATAAACTAACGAACTATTTTTCTTATATCAATCCCGCAGAAGAGAGCAATCTGACAGACAGTCCTCATGAACTAATTCAAAAAAGCATTGATTTTATCAACGGGCATGCAGGATGGACGGATCAATACCATTATTTCAGCCTGAATTCTGATACAAGCATGGTTTCTTTCCTTCTTTATAAAAATGGACTGCCGGTGTTTAATGATGAAGGCATGTCTGAGATCACCGAATACTGGGGGAAGGATGAAATCTATAAATATATGCGTCCAAATTTCACGTTGGATGTTTCCTTGCCTTGGGCGCTGAAGGTGACGCTTCCAAGCGGATATGAAGTGTTGGATTATCTCAAGAATAACCCTGATATCAAGCCGAAGCTTCTTCAAGACTTCACGATTGGATACAAACTTTCAAGGGATCCGCAGAATCCACAGACGGTAGTGTTAGAACCATCCTGGTACTACATGGACAGCGGCAGCTGGATTCGCTTATCAATTAATAATGCAGGAGGAACGAGCGGTGGATTGGAATAAAACGAAAACGATCTTCATCATAGTCTTTTTGATCCTCGATGTGTTCCTTTTGTCTCAATTGGTGAAGAAAAATACTGCGAGCCAGTATCTTCCGAAGAAGGATGCTTCCATTGAGGAGCAGCTGAAGGAAGCCGGCATTACCTACGATGCCCTTCCACAGGATAAGGAGAAAGAGAAACACTACCTGTTGAGTGTGAAGACGAAGAAGTTTTCCAAAGAGGAACTCGATGAGCTTGATGGACAGGATGCCATCATCGTCAATGATACGAAAATCTCTTCCACATTGGATGAACCTTATAAATTAGGCACGGACTTTGACCCTGAAGTCCTTGATTCATTTGTTGAGGACAACATCATTGGGGGAGAAAAATATCAGTTTTGGCGTTATAATAAAGAGAGTAAAAAAATAACGTATGCGCAGAAATTTAAAGATAAAGTGATTTTCGAAAACGTGAATGGAGAACTGACCTTTTATCTGAACGACAAGAATGAAGTAGTTTCCTATGAACAGACCATGCTTGATTCCATCGATGAATACAATAAAGAGCAAATCATTTCATCCATTCAAGCAGTCGGGACTTTATTTAATAAAGGGATGCTGCGGCTCGACAGCAAGATCACGAATGTCGAGCTTGGCTATTATACACTCGTTCAGACCCCCGAGTCGCAAGTGTTGACGCCTACATGGCATGTGGTCGTCAATCAGGGGAGCAAGAAGGACAACCTATTTGTCAACGCCTTTGAAGGTTCAGTCATCACGATAAATAAAAAATTGGAGTGAACGGTATGTCTTTGCATTTTAGTGTACTGGCCAGCGGCAGTACGGGAAATGCGGTGTTCGTTGAGGCAGATGGACAGTCATTCCTAGTGGATGCCGGCCTGAGCGGAAAGCAGATGGAAGGATTATTTCAACAGATCGGAAAAAGTGTATCGGATTTAAGCGGAATCCTGGTGACGCATGAACATAGCGACCATATTAAAGGCATCGGCGTTTTAGCGAGGAAGTATAAACTGCCGGTCTATGCCAATCAAAAGACTTGGAATGCGATGGACAGGCTGATCGGCGAAGTGGCGGTGGATCAGAAGTTCACATTTGATATGGAGACGGTCAAGACATTCGGTTCCCTGGATATTGAGTCCTTCGGCGTTTCACACGATGCCGTTGAGCCTATGTTCTATACGTTCCACCACGGAGATAAGAAGCTCGTGGTCATCACGGATACCGGCTATGTCAGCGACCGGATGAAAGGAACCATCGAGAACGCTGACTATTATGTATTTGAAAGCAACCACGATGTGCAGATGCTCCGGATGGGACGATATCCTTGGAACATCAAGCGCAGGATCCTGAGTGATGTCGGCCATGTTTCGAACGAAGATGCCGCCATTGCCATGGGAGAAGTGGCTGGCGATCGGACGAAAGGCTTCTATTTGGCTCATTTGAGTACGGACAACAACATGAAAGATCTGGCGCGGATGAGTGTATCGCAGACTCTTCAAGATCGGGGAATCATAGTAGGAGAGCAATTCTCCCTTTACGATACAGATCCGAAAATCCCGACCCCATTAGTCGCCATTTAATGTTTAACTTACTTACATCAAGGATAAAGAGGAATGAAGACACAGTTTGGTTCAATTAGACTTAACTGTATTTTCATTCCTTTTTTAATAGATTAAGAGGCGATTTTTAAGAAATTTTAATAAAATTTTAATAGTCGCTGACTATAATGGCTTCATAAGAGACAAAATAATATGTAGCAATCATTGAAGAAAGGATGGATTTATACGTGGGATACTATGATCAAGATAATCAAAATCGCTATAAAGAGCAAAAAGGAAATAAAGGAGGCATCTTTTTAGCGAGCCTCGTTGGGGTGGTCCTTGGCGCCATCCTAATCTTAGTGGCGCTTCCCAAGCTGGCCGATGTGGGTGTACTGCCATATAGCGTCCAGCCAGATTCACAATTGAAGGAAACAGATCAAGCCTTCCACGGCCAGAAGGAAAATGTTTCTCTTGATGTCACAACAGATGTGACAAAAGCCGTTAAAAAAACGAGCCCGGCAGTCGTCGGCATCACGAACATACAATCAACGGATTTCTGGTCTCAGCAGGAGCAGCCAGCAGGATCGGGTTCCGGAATTGTTTATAAAAAAGCTGGAGGCAAAGCATACATTGTGACGAACAACCATGTAGTCGAAGGCGCAGATCAGCTGGAAGTCACATTAACGGACGGTACGAAAGAAAAAGCGACACTTAGAGGGACAGATCCTTGGACAGATTTAGCCGTCATCGAGATTGATGGAAGCAAAGTCGATACGGTTGCTCAATTCGGTGATTCCGATGCCCTTAAACCAGGGGAGCCTGTTATTGCAATCGGAAATCCGCTTGGCCAGCAATTCTCCGGTTCTGTTACACAAGGAATCGTTTCAGGACTTGAAAGAACGATTCCAGTGGACTTGAACAAGGATGGACAAGTAGACTGGCAAGCACAGGTTATCCAAACCGATGCAGCCATCAACCCCGGCAACTCAGGCGGCGCGTTGGTGAACATTTCCGGTCAAGTTGTCGGAATCAACTCCATGAAAATTGCTCAGGAAGCTGTTGAAGGAATCGGGTTGTCCATTCCGATCAACTATGCGAAGCCAATCATCAGCGACCTCGAGCAGTACGGAAAAATCAAGCGTCCGGCAATGGGTGTACAGCTGCGTGATGTAACCGATATCCCAGCATACCACCAGCAGGAAACATTGAAGCTTCCTAAAGACATCACGAACGGTGTGATGATTGCGAAAGTAATGCCAAATACACCGGCAGCACAAGCAGGACTTCAAGAGCTTGATGTCATCACCGAACTCGATGGCAAACCGGTCAAAAACATCTTGGAACTTCGCAAATATCTCTATGATAAGAAAAAAGTCGGCGACCAAATGAAAGTCACATACTACCGTGCCGGCAAGAAAAAAGAAACCACAATCAAGCTGACAGACGAATCTCAGATGTAAACATGTGGATAACTAAGCAGGAAAGGGGAAGTTCCCTTTCCTGCTTTTTCTTTTAATGGTAGAATGACCTTGTGGATAATTAAACAGTTGATCAATGGTTTAGAGCATACTATAACAGAGCAGATTTTCGACTGATGCAACGAAAGTCTCAGTATGCCAGAAAAATAAGATAAATGTGATAAGGACGGGATTAAACATGATATATTGCTGCAAAGAACACGTAGAATTAGCCTTGGATGTCATCGTGGATGAATATGAAACAGCCCCTGTGATGAAGGAGCTTTCAGAGGAAGAACAGTTATCCACAACCTGTGAATATTGCGAAAATACACCTGTATATCTTGTGGCGAACTAATATTCGCCTACTAGATGTGGATGGGTTTTGTGGATATGTGGATAAAGTCTGTGGATATATTGTTTGTAAAATGTTTGTAAAGTGAGGATGAATTGTGAATATCTCAATTGTCACAGTCGGAAAATTAAAAGAGAAGTACCTGAAACAGGGAATCGAAGAATACGTCAAGCGGATGTCAGCCTATGCCAAACTCGAAATCATCGAAGTGCCCGATGAAAAAGCACCCGAAGAATTGAGCCCAGTCGAAATGGAACAGGTCAAGCAAAAAGAAGGCGAGCGGATCCTCGCCAAAATCAATCCCGATGCCCACGTCATCGCCCTCGCCATCCAAGGCAAAATGCAGTCCTCCGAAGGACTCGCAGACAACCTGGACAAGCTCGCCACCTACGGCAAAAGTAAAGTCGCTTTCATCATCGGCGGCTCCTTGGGATTAAGTGATGAGGTAATGAAAAGGGCAAACGATACCCTCTCATTCTCGAAGATGACATTCCCTCATCAGTTGATGCGGTTGATACTGGTGGAGCAAATTTATCGGGCTTTTAGGATAAATCGGGGGGAACCGTATCATAAGTAAATGAGGTTTTCATTAAATTTGGGCTATCCAAAATATTTATGGATAGCCTTGGAATATTACCTATTATGAATCAATAGTAATCTTTATTTTGATAGTCTTTTTTTTCTTTTTAAAAACGTGCCAAATGAAATTACCTAAAACTCCAGTAAAAACCCCAGGTATAATAACTGTAATTAACCAATGCATTTGATTCTCTCCCTTTATAGTAATTTTCTTTATTGTATTAAATAATAACGTCGGTACAAATCGGCAAAAATATTCCCAAAATCCGTTCCAAAATCAAAACAAAAGGTGAGGATGCTTATGAAAATAGGTTATGTTGGAAATAAGGAATTAAAAGAAATTGATGAGCAGTCAAAAATACTTAATAAAAATGGCTGTTGGGAAATTTATTTCGGGCATGAAAATGAGCCTGATAAGAAGCTACTAAGGGAAATAATAGAATATGCTGGAGAAAAGGATGTTCTCATGGTTTATAGTTTAGGTTGCTTGGGAATACCTATAAAAAAATTTATTAACTTTTTTTGTGAGTTGAGTAAGAAAAATATTGATTTTATAAGCATTAAAGATGGAATAGATACAACTAAAAAAGGAGGGGATGAAATTTTTAATGTATTTATAGCCTTGGAAAATATAGAGAGGGAATCTAAGCAGGCAAAAGGAAAAAAAGGTCTTCAATCAATTAAAATGCGAGGTATAAATGGAGGAAGGCCGAAAAAAGAAACAACCCTAATAGAAAAGGCGATTTCTTTATACTATAAAAGAGAGTTTACAATTAAGGAGATTGAAAGTAGTACAGGTGTTTCCAAATCTACTTTATATAGAGAGTTAAATAAGAGGAAAAATAGAAATCCTTAAGAAGCAAAAGTTCTAGAAATAACTTCTTCTTAAGGATTTTTTAAATGAATTATCTATTTAATACTCCACTCCTTCCTCCGCAACCATCTCCACGTGTCTAGGCGACAAATCCTCATAAGCAGCAGACATACTCAATCGCTCTCTAAAGTAGTCATTCAACTCAGGATCCGTACAGAAAACAAAGCAGCCTTTTTGTCCCCGTGTCATCAATGTTCGATACGTATTCCGGATAATTCGATCAGCTAGTGCTTGGGCTTTTTCTGGATTTTCTTTTGCTATGGTCTTAATCCCTTTTAGAGACTGATCCGTTTTAGCCCGCTTGGTATAGTCAGTAGTTACCTGACCGTCCTTAAAAGTAAGGTCTGGTCCAATTATTACACCAACATAATCAAATTCGAGTCCTTGGGATGTATGGATGCAGCCTGCCTGGGAGACGGAATCCTGCTCGATGGCCCAGATGCTGTCAGAGAGGTTCCAACTGATACTGAAATTGTGCTCTGGGATGACGATGTCTTTGTGGAGTGTGCTGGTTCGTCCATTTTTCGGCCATTCCCAGCAGTAGCCGGCGAGCATGCGGGATTTGTTATTTTTCTTATTCAGTTCTTCAATTTCTTTCAACATTTCATTCGGGTCATCGAATACCCGGAAGTCATAATCAAGTCCGCGGTCGTTTGCGTTGGCGGTTTCCTTGATTTGAAGGACGTCATCCAGCCATGCAATGTAGGCATCCGATCCGTCGCAGCGGAACTGTGAAATAAGCTTCCCCTGAATCAATTGGGCCTCTAATTCTTCCGCATATTTTTTGATTAAATCAATGCTTCCGATGTCTTTTAACGTAACCTTTTGATTTTCATCGATAAAGAATATCGAGAATTTAGATGAGTTGATTACTTCTTTGATTTGATTTTCCCCTAGATTGCTGAAAAGTCCTGATTTTTCATTTAATCGGTGGGCTTCGTCGATAATCAGCACATCGAATTCATTTTGATCGGATTCTGTAAAGCTTCCGGAGCCTTTAAACAGGTTGTCAATCTGCGTTTTTTTCATTGTTCCTTTTAACTTAGAAGCATACACGTTGCGGGGTGCTGAATTCTTTGATACATAGAGGGCTGTTAACCCCTCATTAATGAGATTGACCAGAAGATTCACGGCCATTACGGACTTGCCTGTTCCTGGACCGCCCTCGATGACCATGACGCTCTTTTGATGATTTTTTATACTCTCCAGCGCTAAATGAAAGGCATCTTCATAAAACACTTTCTGCTCATCAATCAAGACGAATTCCTGATTGCCTTTCAACATCCCCGCAAGCGAATCCTGCAACGACTTGGATGGACGGATTTTACCGTGTTCTATTTGATAGATTAACTGGCTGCGGTCGCCGAAACGGACATACTTTTTGATGAAATCTCTTAATTTTTGAATCTCTCCTTTTGTAAAAACAGGAGCTTTTTCCAGATGATCAGCGTAATGGGCATCCGTTAATGGATCATTTTCAGACTTACGATAATTATGGAGGTAGGCACATGGGCTCAGCAAAATATGCTGGTCCTGCACATTCTGATTAAAGTCGTGAATCAGAGCTGCGTATGACCATGCTTGATAGGATGGATGCGTCACGGTACGCTTGCTTCCGCCGAGATAGGTGGACACAAGTGCATCCTTGGTTGTTACCTTTTCAACCTCAGACCACTGCTTCAACTCTACAATGACGACATGATCTTGAGTGCCGTCATGCCCGGCTACCAAGAAGTCCACGCGTTTAGATGTATTCGGAATCTTAAATTCGATCGCGACAGAAGTATCATCGGGAATATCAGGATCCTGCATCACATTGGACATGCGGTGAAGGGAATTCTCCCAGGAGTTGATTTCACTCTTAGACGTCCGTCCAATTTTCTTTTGGTATGACTCGTATAGGCGTTCAACGAGAAGTTCATTCGTTACATCCGCTATAAATTCAGTTTTCGTTGCTTCGTAAATGATCAAGGGTGCCACCTCATTAGAGAGTCTAGTAGATTTATTTTATCATTTATTGGATTATATGGTAGTTATTATGTTGTTATATGTAAAATAATTCCTGTTTTTGTGGTATTATTGAGATAATTATGTCGAAGGATTTCCTATTAAACAATTAATAAGGAGGCTTATTATGTTGTGGGATAGAATAGAGGCTCTTAAAGGCTGCACGATTCATACTTTCGCAAAACACAAACCCTTTCACATTCTTGATGTCAAAGATCATAAATGTGTCATTCGAGTCGAGAGTTCAGGGAAGGTAAGGAATATTCAAAGAATCGATTTTGAGAAGGCTCTTAAACTAAGATCTATCTCCACTTTAAATCCAGCTATATTACGTCAAACAGGTGCTTTAGAAGCAAATCCCACTTATGTCCTGGCCATTTTAAAACATTTGTATCCAGATGATATTCCAGTTTCATAGAAGAGTGGTTTAGTTCAATAGCATAAAGCTAGGGGGATGCACTTGCTAGATGCCAGATTAGAAATAGCAAATGATATTATCAGGATGTTTAATAGGGATCAAAAGGTTAGTAAAGCCTTCTTAAGGGGAAGTATCTCGAGACCTGAGGAGATGGATAAATACTCTGATATAGATATCGGGGTGGATGTTTCTGGACATGATAATGGCGAATTTGCAAGAAGCATACCCAGTATGATGGAGAAGAACTTCAATGTCTTATTTTTTGATTGGAGTCCGAGTCTGCTGCCTGATGATTATGTGATCACGTTCGTTCTTAAGGATGTTCCGATATTTTGGATTGTAGACATTCAAGTGTTTGCATCCCCTCATCATCCTTCCTTAAGAGAAGTTTCGGTGAATAAATATCACCACCTTTTGAAATTATGGATTCTTAACCTGAAGTATTGGATAAGAGAAGATGAAGATGCGGTAAAGAATATAGAGAGATTGGCAAGAAAAACTTTTAGTGAACAACTCGATAATCAAGGTACTTATTACTTAATGTCGGAAGTGTTAAATGAAATAAAGTTGAATATAGAACCTGAATTATTGGAGTTTGCTCACAGGTGTGAAGATAAACTTGAGCGATTCAATAATGAAAGTATATGATGATTCTCTTATTTTCAATCTGAGGTGATGTTATTGGAAAAAGATGATTGAAAATGATTTGATATGGTAAGTAAAGTATTTTAGGTCATTACCCTCAACTTGTTATCAATTCTTTATAGTTAGGGTTAGAAATCTAAGTACTACGCTACTCTTCAGCAGAATATTAGAAATATTTATGATGTCAAGAATAAATGTTATACATTAGGTTTTAATTTCAGTAAAGATTTTATTCGTCTTTGAAGATTATATCAACCGGACTCTTTTAAATCCCTTCTACATAAGTCACCTGAAATCTAAATTGGTGAAGTCATAATTGTAGGAGGGTGGCGAAAATAGCTATTATTGCACTCTGACTTTTTCAAAATAAAATAAATTTATCACTAAACAAACGGTGTAAGTGCAGTAAATTTAAATCTAAAAATCCAAAAATGAAAAATTAGATGGTAGAATATTAAGGTGGATAAAATTTCTTACAACTTATTATAAGAATTATTAGTATTTCAATATCTGGATACAGTTTATATATTTAGTTATAAAAGTATAACTAAAATGCAAGTAATATATGAAAAATAAATTAACGGAATATTTATAAAATTAACAACTTTAGAGGTGTTTGTATGCGAGAAAACAAATTATATTTACAGTTTAAAGATAATAAAAAAAAAATAGAATTTGATTTAAATAAAAACACTGTTTTTTTTGGAAATAATGGACAAGGAAAAACAAGGATTCTTAAAACTATTAATTCATTATATGTACTAGCAAAAGAGAAAAAAACAGCAAATTTCTCTAGAATTATTGATAGTATGAATTTGGAAAAACTAAAAATAAATAATGTCAATTATAATGAATTGTTTTCAGCGAACGAAAACTTAAAAGAAACAGAAAAAGAAAAATTATATTGGTTTATTAATGAAAATAGAAGAGTTCTTGAAAAGTTGGAATTATTTTTAAATGAGATTTTTAATGAAGATATGACTGAAAAAAGTAGTAGTTTAAAGTTTGATAGGATTCTTCGTTATTTGAAAACATGTAATAATTTATATGCAAAGCGATTAGGCAATCCATCTTCCTTAGAAGGATTTAATCGATGGTTAAAAGACACACAACTATTTTGTATAAGGTTAAAAAATCAATATCTAATAGATTTTAATTCAATAGTAGATGAGAGATCTCATACAAATTTAATGATTATTGAAGAAACTCTTAATTTAATATCATATTTAAAAGAAAGGTATCATATTTTAATTATTAATTCTGAAAACAATGAAATTATTTCACAGATAGAAGAAAATAAAGAAAATATTTTGAAAAGCCTATCTATAAAATCTGCTCATTATATAACTACTGACAATATTGATATTATGAATACAAGAATAACAATGGGGACATTTATTGATCAAATAAATAATAGATTGATGAAGTACTTCTGGTCCAATTCTTCCGATATAGATAAGTTGGATGGATTAGAAGCAATAATTCTGAAACGTAATGAATTGTATTCGAAAATCAAAAAATTCAATGATGTTATAGAGAAATACACAGATATTAAAGTTGAAATCCTAGAAAATAATGATTTGATATTTATTAAAAACTCTGAAGAAATGGATTTTGATAAATTATCATCCGGAGAAAGAAAAATATCATTTCTATTTTTGGAAATAATATTTAATAATGTGGATATCTATTTAATTGATGAACCAGAACTCTCGTTATCACTAAACTTTCAAAATAAAATCATTACAGATTTACATATCTTAACTAAAGGGAAGACTTTATTTATTGCTACGCATGCTCCGTACATTTATGAAGATTTTATAGCAATTGAAGGAAATATATCGAAAGAAGTGTAATTGATATGAATTATAATCGAGAAAAGTACAATAGAGGTAAGTTGCATCTAGTTACTCAACCAATAATATATGTAGAGGGTAAGTCTAATAAATTTTTCTACCAACAATTAAATGAGTTAAAGGACAAATTTGTTGATAATGGTGGAAGTTGTATTCAAATAAAGTTAAAAGTTGAATCTCAAACTAATAGTTATGGAATAGTAGACCATGACTATCAGAAAATTACACATGAAAAACTATTTCCTATAAATTTTTATAGTATAGAAAATATCTCGCTTATTTTTATTAGAGAATTAAATAATCTAAAAGAATCTATAATTAACTATATTTCCGAAAATACCTTAGAAGTAGTTAGGCTTTATAAGTCCCATTTAAATATATGTTTTGATACAGTAACCAAGAGAGTGACAAATTACAATATAGTTTTAACAGATCAAAAGCATCATGATCAATATATTGAATATATCACTAGAAATATAATTTCAGAGAGTACCTTTATGAGGTATAAAGATATAAAAAAAATAGTCGAACGATATGTTAAATTTTTAAAAGTTAAACATGGTGTTAAAATTAATCATATAATTGATTTGGCAGAGAATTTACCGTCTAAATCAATTAACGATATATTTGATAATGAAACTTTAGAACGATTTAACGAGGTACTCCATTCTGAATTATTCACGCAAGTTTAAAAGGCTTTAATTTGTATATTCCAGAATTTAAATATTTTATATCTTATCAAAAAATTTTAAGCAAATATATCCTTTCCGGTGATATATACCAAGTAGAGCCTTTGGTTATATGTGAAGTAAATTTGTGTACCTAATCAAGTTATATTAATTTTTTACATTCCATTAGGAAGTCTAGAAAATTGGTGCCTGACCCCCAGTACGGTAAAGTATTAACGCACTGGGGGTCAGGCACCTTTTAATGATAGGGGAATACATTTACGCAGAAATAAAGACCTTTAGCTATAGGTAAGCAAATGAAATTGGACCATTACTTACATTTTTTGGGTTATGTTATTATTCGATTGGAATATAAAAGTAAACATAGTTAAAAAAATCATCATAAAAAAAGGCATCGGTAGTATATACCAATGCCTTTTTTGCCTCTTAAATAACCACGGTGAACCTCTATTATTTTTCTGGCAAGATCTAATTAAGTTTTTAACTCAATCTATATAAGAAAATGATAAAGAATACTAAATATTTTGCCTTTCTTTGAATCGTTTTAAAAGAAAAGATTTTTGAAAATAGGGAGTTTAAGGTCTTAAATCTTAAAATATTCCTATAGTTATATTATTAGTTGAAAATTAAAGTTTTTCTGAGTGATATTAAAGTTATTTCGTGAGTATAAAGATTCATGAAAAAAGAACCATTTCCAATGATTTGGTATTGTATAAATATGACATGTTGCTGTAAACCTAAGAGTACTAGACTGGCTAATTTTTTTGGAATACTAACAATTTTTCGATTATGTTAAAGTTGCTTTAATACATAATCTCTTAAAACTACAATGAGAGGAAGATTAAGAATGCAAAAATTAGAAATTAGAAATCAAAAGGCAAATGCACTATATGATACTTCTATTCCTTCATCAACTTCCATGTTTGGAATGGGAATAGTTAATTCAAATGGATCTTTAGCAAAAAATGAGCAAATCCGAGCTGCTGCTGATGGAGATAGTGGAGGAAATACCGGTGGGACTAATATTTATATACAATGTTGCTGCTGTATATCTTATGGCGGCGGAGGAGCTGCTAATAAGAAAAAAGTTGGTTAATACAATTAAGAATAATTAAGGTAACAGCAACATGTCATTCAAAAATTAAATGGAGTTGTTCGTATGAATAGTATTGAATATATAGTAAATAATTTCATTTATCATCATATAGATTCATTGAATGAACTAGTAATTCAAAATGATATGGGGATAATAAAAATACATAATAATGAAATGAAAACATTTATTATTAATATGGATGACAGAGTAAATGAAGTATTAATAGATGTTGATTTTATGGAGTATTTTAAAGAGAATTATAAAGCTGCAATATCATTTTTAGAAGAGTATGGGATTATCCAAAAAAAAGAAAAGTTTAATTTTGATATTAGAAAAATCACATTATTTACTAATGAAAACAAGATATTGAAACACATAGGTAATTTCTTGAAAGAAGATTTAGAGAATAGATGCGAAATATCTATAGTAGATAATTTAGAGGATTTAAATGAAATAGCCCTAGATGAAGAAACATGTCTAATCGTTTTTTTAAATCCGTATAGAAAAGATGAAGCCACGAGAATTAGAGATTTAGTTGCTAGTAGAGAATCATACCTTTTAATGACATACATATACAACAATCATTTTTATATTGATTCCTTATATAAAGAGAAATGGAAAAATCCTTGCCACTTGTGTCACATTGGGCATATAGAGTCTCAATTAAGAAGTGACGATGAGAATCAAATGTCTTATCAAAATCTAATCGATATGTTATATCATGAAGACCAAAAATTTGGAACAAAATTATGTTTAACAAACGGTCAAGTTCTAAATATTTCTTCCCAAATTGTAAATAAAGTAAATAAATTAATAACATTAACAAGTGGAAATGTTATTTTTTCTGAAGAATTACTTGAGAGTACACAATTTAATTTAGTTGAAAATACTAAACAACAGGATATTTCTATTCACTGGGAATTGTGTGATTGCTATGAGTAACTTTAAAGGAAATCACTTCAGTGTGGATTGGGATATTACTCAAGATATTGCTATATCAAGAAAAATTTTAAACGAAACATTGAAATTTCATCAAAGTGCCACTTGGAATCAATCGGCGGTTTCTAAACATAAAAATATTAACCAGAATATTTATAATTGGGCTTTATTAAATGAAAGGCAAGCTGTTATACCTCCTAATTCTTCAGAAGTAATCTTGTTGAATAATTCAAATTTCACGCATCAAGGAAGTCAAAGGAATTACGATAATAATAAAATTTTATCATTTAACACAATAAGTGATTTACTAAAAAAAAGTTTTGGTGTCCCAGATCCTTTATCGAGTAGGAGATATCCGTCAGCCGGTGCCTTATACCCTATAATGCCTTTATTTTATTTATTTAACCACGAAAAAATTGAAAATTTTCATAGTAATGGATGCTATCTATTTAACCCTATTGAGAATTCCTTGCACTGCTTAAAAAAATGGGAAGATCAAGAATTGAAAGAAGTAATTAGCTCTATTAATCCATATGATGGACTTCTCTCAAATTTTGCAATAGGCTATGCGATTGATATAAGAAAATCGATTACAAAATATCGTAAACGTGGTTACAGACACGCTTTAATTGAAATTGGCTTGATGGCACAAGCATTTAAAGAAAGTTTAAAAGAAATAAGCGATTTTAGAATGGGAGAGCTTTGCCATTCTGGATTTAACGATAATGAATTAACCTTTAATTCAGGGTTAAATGTACGTTTGGCACCCGTTTCGTTAATTCAATGGTTTGGGGTATTAAAAGAATGATATTTAATAAGCGCGGAGATAAGAGCCATAATATACCAGAAAGTTTATTTGTTGGAAAAAACTTGTATTATGCATTTTCAAAAACAAACTCGTTTCTTTTAAATGGATATATGGGTCCAATAGGTGGTAATGGGATATCAAACGATAAAAAAATAGCAATGAAGAAAGCATTTTCAGAGATGATTGAGAGAAGGAACCTAATGCTAGGAGGTAGTCGACTACCGTCAAAAAAGGTAATTTCATATGATTTCATTAATAAAACAATTTCTGAAATTCCCCATGAATTAACAACCTATTCGCATGATCTCCCCTATCCAATCGATACAACTGGAACTGCAGTCCACCCAAACTCACAAATTGCGATTTATAATGCAATTAAAGAATTATTAGAAAAAAATTCACTATTTCTTTTCTGGTATGGAAAATTAGGAAAAAAAATTATTGTTCAAAATAATTTTCACGAATTGTTACCAGAAATTACAACAAAATATTCTGTAAGGTGTTTTATTAATGAATCATTTAGTCCATTGAAGGTTTGTATATTCTTCATTTTCAAGGATGAGCGAATAATTTCAACTGGGGTAGGGTCAAGTATAGACTGGCTTAAAGCATGTAGGATTGCTATTGAAGAAGCAATAGTTTTGTATCAACAAGACATGATTAACTCTGACTTCTCTTCCTTTATTTTACAAGAAAAGTTTCAAAGTAATTTTATTGATGAAAAGTTGAACAAATATATTAAAGAGTTTGAACAACTTCAGGAATATCCAACTGATACTTATTATTTTGATGATAAAGACGAATATCCAGACAATAACGGAAGTTTAGAATTGCTTTTGTCTAGTCTTCCTTCATGGATAAAAGAATTACATAGCGTTATTATTCCTCAAAAAATAAATAGAAAATTGATTTGTATTAAAGTTTTTTCACCAAATTTGTTTAATCATATCCCCATAAAAAAATATATTAACTGTGATTTGCCAATTTTTCGAGAAGCGTCATTGAATAAAAAACAATTCCATCAGATTCCAGATTGTATAGTAAAATGAAAAGGGGTGGAGGTAATGTATAGTTGGGCTCAATTAGGCAGTTCAAAACTTATTAGTAGTTTTCATGTAAATAAATCAATGTTTAAGGAATCAGCGTATGTCACTACTATATACAATAAGAAATATCCTGGGGTAATGGGAGCTTCAATAAAAAATAATCTGAATAGTTCGTTAAAAGCTGCTTGTGGAGAACATATCGAACGAGTCGCCTTATACAATAATCCAAAATATATTAAAAAGCGAACGATTCAAGCATTTAATATTATCAATGGGGATATTAATGAGTTTCCTGTGGAAACAGTATTGCTTTCTGTGGATTCCATTTTTCAATCCAAAGGAATGCCAGACAATTTTTATAATGACTCATGCGGAGTTGCATCTCACTTATCTTCAAAAGAAGCTATAAATAATAGTTTTCTTGAATTTATGGAACGACAATCACTTATTTATAATTGGCTAACTTGCTCACCAGGAAAATTAGTATGTTTAGATGAATGTAAAAATAAAGAAATACTTAAACTTTTAGATAAACAATATTCATTTGTGGATAAAGTTTTTATATTTGAAATCTCTATTCATCCCCTTTGCAAGGTAATATTGGTATTTGGTTTTGGTGAAAAATATTTTGGTATGGGTTTAGGTGCAGATTTTCACGCTGAAGAGGCAATTCTAAAAGCACTAACAGAATTAGAAATGTGTTATTCAAATAGTTTGAATAAGTATTATGTAGAGAAAAAAGATGAAACATCTGCATTAGAATTTAATATGAGCGAGGAAGAAATGTATAAAGATCCACATTTTTATGCTAATTATTTTTTTCGAAAATATGATGCGAAGAAATTAAAACATGTATATGCATACTTGTTTGACAATGTAGAAACTGTAAAAATTAAAGAGATGTGGGTTGATGAACCTGATCAATATGACTATATGAAAAAAATTTTATATGATTTAAACCTCAATATTTATGGCTGCTATATCCCTAACGCCAATAATTTTTATAAAACAAAAATATTTAAGGTTTTTTCGCCAGATTGCTATCCTCATCTAAATAATAAATTTTATGATGCAAAAGATTATAAAATAAGTTATTTAAATGGAGAAGTTGTATTGAGAAATAATATGGAACCAGTACCATTTCCATAAAAGGAGTAATTACATATGAGGAATAAGAAAGCCATTTTAGAATTTTATATTTTATTTATTAAAAATGCATTAAGTTATAAAATCTCCTTCTTTTGGACAATAATAATGCCTACAGTTTTTTTAATATGGCGAAATCCAAACTGGTTCAAAAATAGTCCATCAGAAACAGAGTTCTATTCCACAATTGTTTATTTTTGCGCTTACATCATTCTTATCGTAGCAGGAAATGGTTTCGGAGTCGGATTGCTAAGTTTAAGAGAGAATAATTTTTTGAAGATGTTTAAGTTTATTTCTGGATCAAAGTCTCCTGTAATTATTGGTCATTTTCTTGCACAAGGAACTTTTCTTTTCTTAAACATTATAATTTTCACCGGTACTATGGGTGCATTATTCGCCTCTAGTCTTTTATTGAAAACCTTGACTGCAGTCCTAATTGTTGGCTTGCTCACCATTTTACCAATCTTTTTATTCTTTATGTGGGTTCCAAGCCTAAAATTAAAAGTGGAAAGTGTATCACCAATTTTCTCCTTATTGCCAATTCTATTAGTCTATCTTGCAGGTCTTAGGAGCGAAAATGAAATCATTGAACTTCTATCTTATTTAAACCCCATTAAATTAGTGATTGGGATTGCATTTAAAACTTCACAACTTTTGTCTATTACTAGTACGGATTTTCCAACTGTTTCTTGGGTATTGGTCATAGTTATACCGATTTTGTATATATCAATCGGAATAGTATTTATTAACAGAATTGACTTGCGTTCATTCTCAGTCAGAAGCTAACCATTAGGAGGAAGACATGAACATAAAGAATTTGTCATTTTCTTACCAAAATAGAAGTGTCTTAAAAAATGTTAATATCGAATTTAAAAAAAATAAAACTAATGTTTTGTTAGGGTTAAATGGAGCAGGAAAAACAACCTTATTTGATTTGATGACTGGAGTAATTCCGATGAGTGAAAACAGTTGTTTTAAAAACTTCCCGTCATATGATGAGGTATTGTATCAATTGCAGGGGATTCCATTTCTAACCACCTTGAAGGGAAAAGATTTAGTGAAAGTTTTTTTGAATTCTGATTATAAAAATAGGAATTCAAAAAAACCTCTCAAGGCTCAATTTGATTTAACGGATGGCAGGGAGAAAGGATTATTAGATAGATTATGGGAATTAGAATTTGGAAAGATGTCTGTAGGGGAACGAAGGTGGTTGATAATAACAACGATCTGCCACTTAGATAGAAAACTGTATATATTTGATGAACCTACAGCGGGAATTGATCCAGATGCAAAGATAAAGATATTAAAAAGAATTGAAGACCTATCAAATAAAAAAGACTCATTTGTGATTTTATCTTCACACCAACTACATGAATTAAAGTACATTGATTGTCACCTTTTTTTCCTTCATCAAGGAGAAATTATATTCAATGGTTCTTATAATGAATTTATTTCCTTTACTAATACTGAAAATCCTGATCAAGCATTCTATGAAATGATAGAGAGTGTAGGCTAAGTTGTATGAAAAAAGAAATACTTGCTAATGGTGTAACCATAATATATGAAGGGGATAATCAACTTGAGTTTACTAATATCGGTGTTTTTGTAAAAGTGGGATCGAAAAATGAGAGCATTGATGAAAATGGAATTGCTCATTATATAGAGCATTTATTATTTAGAACACGAGATAACGGAAACTATATAACTGATTATTTTAACGAAATAGGTGCAAAATTTGGAGGTTTTACAGGGAAAGAGTATACTTCCTTTTATCTAAAGACCCTATCTGAAAAGGCAGTAATTTGTGCTGAAAAGTTATTTGAAATGATATTTAATATTAGTACAGTTTCAGATAATGATTTTCTAATAGAAAAGGGAATCATTAACCAGGAATTATCGATGTACTACAATAACCCCCTTGAAAATTGTAAATCAACTGCAATTGAACTATCTTTTGGCGCACACTCCCTTACTAGAGAAATAATGGGTACGGGCGAAAATCTAGAAAAATTCACAAGGGAAAACATCATTGATTTTCACAATCGATATTATTATCCAGAAAATATTGTGGTTTCTATAACAGGAAAGGCTACAGATGAGTTAATAGAAAAAATAAAGAACACATTTGGATTATTAAAACGATATAATAGATATACTTCAAACAATAAAATTCCTCTGCTTTCGTTTAGTGGTGGCATCAAGCATATAATGAGTAATTCAGAACAAGCTCATATTTGTTTTGCATTTAATATGGGGGTTTTAACTCAACGGGAGTATTTTATTATTTATATTATTAACAAAATACTTGGAAGTGCAAATAAACGTTCACACTTATTTCAAACTATTCGAGAAAAGTTGGGGTTAGTCTATTCCATTTCAAGCCAACCTATTATATATAATGAAGGATCTATGTTATTGATATATGCTGCTTGCTCTGATACAAATTTAGATCCTCTTTTAGAAAACACACAAAAAGTTTTAAGGGAATTCTATTTAAATGGAATTGACTATAATGATTTACGGTTCTCTAAGGACCAATTTGCAAGTGAAATGATATTTGGACTAGAATCTTCAATGGATAAAATGTTTTACTTCGGCACGAACACAATATTAGGAAAAAAAATATATTCTATTGAAGAATCAAGAGAATTATTAGAAAGTATTACCATAGATGATGTGAATAACAAAATAACTGAAATATTTAATACAGAATATTCTTTATCAGTTTTCTCTAATTCAAAACCTGAGAAATATCTACATCCAATGTAATTTGATTATATTTATTAAAATTTCTAATTTATTACCCTCTTCGTAAAAATCAAAAGTAAGGTATTGAATATATAATTCAATACCTTACTTTTTTGCCTCTTAAATAACCACGGTGAACCGTATCATAAGTAATGGTAAATAGAAATATTAAGATGAATATAGAGTAACTAAGCTTCAAAAGATAATTGAAATTAGGAATAAATAACTGATAAATTAAATGCGTTGTAAGAGAACTTTTCCTCTTGCAACGCATTTTTACATGGTTAGTGTCAGGAATATTCAATTTGCACCAATAAGGAAATCCCAAATTAAAAAGCCCATCTTCTCTACAAATCTAAATAGAGAAATTGAGCATTTCAGCTACTTCATTTAGTTATTGAATTCATTAACTGGAAGAAGTATTCAGGTTTATGAGTCTTATTTAGGTTATACCATGAATGTAACGCATCTGGAGTAAATACATCTATTTTTTTCAGTGCCTCCATTGCAAATTCCAGAGGTGCTATTCCTGATGCAGTAACTAAATTCGCATCGGATACCGCAGGTCCCAGCTCATAGAACGTTTCTCCTTTATAGTTAGGACATACCATTTTCGTATATTCCAAGTTATTACTTGTATGCTTTCTAGTATCTAAGTATCCCATATTCGCGAGGGCCTCGATTGCACCACAAATTGCAGCAACAATAGTGCCATGCTTTAAAGCTTGTCCAGTTCTTTCCAAGATAGGTTGATGAATTTCTTCACCCCAAGTAGTCCCTCCCGGTAAAATTAAAAGATCTTTACTCTCAAAAGAACATTCATCAAGAGAAATATCTGGTTTTATGCTCAGTCCTCCCATAGTAGTAATCATTTCTTTATTAGCTCCTACTGTAATTACCTTTAAAGGGGCTAAGCCTTCTTTGAAATATCTTCCTGAGTTTAGTTCAGCAATTAAATATCCATATTCCCAGTCCGACATTGTATTAAATACATATAGAAAAGCATTTTTTGTTTCCATCCAATAACACTCCAATCGCAATTGATATAGCTATTATAAAAAAACTTCCCTGACAGTTAGCGTCAGGGAAGTGATCAAACTTCATGAAAATTTATTAATTCGGACAGAACTTCAATCATTTTTTTCTTAAGACTTATTGGCTCAATAATTTTAATAGATTTATTGTATGGTAAAAGTAAATAAGGTACATATGTATGTATGATCTCTTTTTCCAGAAGAAATACTGCTTGATTTGAAGTCCGCTCTTTTAAATAATGTCCTAAAAACCAATGTTGGCAAATATCATCCAATACACTTTTATCCCCATGAAGAACCAAAGAAATAATCCCCTCCTTATCTTCTATCCTTGGAAGAAGGCTTTCTATAAAAAAGTCACGTGCTGAAAAATTTTCTGGCCGGTTAAACTTATTTTCTGTTAGCATGAGACTTTCCATTCGATCGACTCTAAAACTACGGATATCATTTCTAAGATGGCAAAATCCAATGACATACCACTTATTATTCCAATAGATAATTCTGTACGGATCGATCAATCTATCATTTAATTGCTTTTCGCCACTTTTATGGTAAAGAATTTTTACTGAGTACCCTTCAGCTACTGCCTGCTCCAACTCCTTCAAAAAAGGTTCCATAGAGAACGAACTTAATCGGCTTACTACTTCAAGGCTGGTTACATGATGATTTATCTTTGTTTCCTGCTCTTGATTTGAGTATTTACTTAGTTTTGAAATAGCCCTATTTAGTGCCTCACCACCATAATATCCGGCTTCTTCTGCAAAAACTGCCGCGTGAAATAGTGAAGTTTGCTCCTCAAAATCAAAAAAAAGAGGAGCCTCAACAAAATGGTTCAATAAAGAGTATCCACCGTTATGTCCTGGTTCTGAAACAATCGGTACGCCACTTGTTGAAATGGTATCAATATAACGATACACAGTCCTTATATTCATCTCCAGCTTTTCTGAAATTTGCTGTGCAGTGATTTTTTCACCTGAACGAAGCATCCATAGAATTGCTAACATGTTGTCAATTTTAGGCATGTAATTCCACCTCTATATGAAATTAATCTTCTGTTATATATTTCCTGTTTTAGTATAACTCATCAACTGTTTCTTTCGAATAGCTTTCTATATAATGAGGCCCTATAATGCATGCGGACATTTATGGTGAATTAAAACTGGTGCCTGCCCCCAGTACGGTAAAGTATTAAGGTTCTGGGGGTCAGCACCTTTCCTTTTGTAGAGCATAAGGTCATTCACAGTGTAAAACATTCAGAAAAGAAAGTAGAACAATCCATCAAAAAAGCGGCTCACGACACCGTGCACATCAGTAAAACCCCTCTTCACAAAGCTGAACATGCAGAGCACAACGTCGTCCACAATGTTCAGCATACGGCGAAGAAAGCAGCCGCCGCCGTCCACCATACGGAAAAGAAATTGGTCCATGCGGCTGATGATGCCAAAAACAAAACGGCAAGTGCAACAGAATTTATCAAAGGGGCAGGCGAAGCCGTTGTCTCTGATTTCACGATGAATGCCGTTCATAAAAACACAGAACCAGGTACACATCAAGTGGCTCATAAAGCTGGAGAAGTATTTGGGCACACGTTATCCACCATTGGTGGCATTATGGAAACCACAGGATCGGCCGCTATGGAAGCTGGAGGGTTTGTTTTGGATGCGACAGGAGTCGGAGCAATCGTCGGCATCGGAGTCAATACAGCCGCAGGGATGGCTCATGGAGCAACCCCCGCCGCCACCGCCACTCACAATGGTGTGAAAAGTTCAAAGGAATTGTATAATTTAATTACGCATAAACCTGAAGGGAAAGTGCCTGTTAAGAGTACTGTTAAGGATTTAAATAAAATGGGTGATAACCACCCTAGAACCAAAGAAATTGAAGTTAATTTTAAAAGAAATCCCAAACATGATCCTGTTGAGTTTGAGAGACAATTAAAGGCTCAGGAAGAAGGACTTAATTCTTTAACAGTTGATAAATTTCTAGAGAATAGAGCTAGATTTTCGAAAGATGGTAGGGTATTAGAAGGCAACGCTGATCAGAAAATTGCTAGAAATTAAAGTATTGAGGTGACATAAATGGAGAATGCACATAATACTTTTGATGATTTCAAGATAGATGAGAAAGTATCTGATTTAATAATTGAGAAGTATACAGGTCAGATTCCGTCGGAAGTTATTGATATCTGGAGGAAGTTCGGTTTTGGCAGTGTTTTACAAGGATATCTAAAAATAATCAACCCTGATAAACTAGAAGAACTTTTGGAAGAGGTATATACAAGATTCCAAGAGGCTATTCCATTATTTGTTACTTCTATGGGGGATATAATTGTTTGGGAAAAAGGAAGGTATTTAAACTTGTTGAACTTTAGAAGAAATGATGTGAGTGTCATTTCAGCTGGTTTTGATTTTTTCTTAGAGGACTTAAATGATGAAGACTTTTTAATTGATGAATTAAAATGGGTTCCTTATTCAAGTGCAGTTGAAAAATATGGAGAACCAAATTTTGATGAATGTTTTGGTTATGTACCTCTTCTTGGATTAGGTGGGTCAGAAAGAGTTGAAAATCTTCAAAAGGTCAAATGGATTGAACATATTTATCTAATTACACAGTTTATGGGACCAATTGAATAACCAACAAAAATAGTATAGAACCAAATTTTAATAATAATATTGTTTTCATTAGCGGTTTGAACATATGGACAAAGAGCTGACCTTGACTGGCTATATGCCTTTCAAGGTTTTTTACTTTAATTGGATCAACTGATTTTAAGTAGACAAAAAGAAAATTAATTGAAAATATGATGCACAAAAATCGTTTGAAACAAAAACAAGTAAAATGTGGTGCCTGACTCCCAGTACGATATTAGTCCTACAATCCTAAGCTTACCGTAAGCACCTCGGAGCGGATGCCAGTCTCTTTACATGAAGATCCATCATCTGAAACCAGTGGGGACATTTCATACCATCCTCAATCATAAAAAGCTCACCTCCGGGCAGCTCGCCAAAGAACTCGACCACTAAATGGAAAAGTAATAGGATAAAAAATTCTAAACTTCACTGTTTTAGAAAGAAATCGGCATGAAAATGCGTAATAACCGAACAATATTATCTATTTATTGAATAAACGTTCACCTTTATGTTGACTGTCTATTGAGGTTTTGTTAAATTACAATAGTAATAAAGCTAAATATCAATACTCGTATATGCTCAGTAATATGGTCTGAGCGTCTCTACCAAGTTCCCAGTAAAGAACTGGACTACGAGTTAAAGTTATGGGACTTTCGGCTTTTATAACTGCTGAAATGTACTATTTAGGTGTTTTTTGCCTAGTTTTTTATACTTTAACTTTAGTAGGTCCAGAAGGTAGATAAGTTTCTACATTTTCTGGGCCATTTTTATTTCCCTAAAATGGAAGATAGGGAAATTAAGCAATCAGAGAGTTCAAAAGAAAAAGAAATAATACTTTTAAGGAGAGATTGTTTATGAAAAAGATTTTCGTTAATAAACTTGGTGTCATCACGATTAGCGCAGTGCTTCTATTAGCATTGGGAGGATGGAGTGCTAATTCCACTCACGCACCAGGTACAAAAAAAATCAAAAGACCTGTTCTAATAGAAGGGGCAATGCCAATAGAAGTTCAAAATTTCGCGAAAAAGCTGCAACATGTTAAGGAAGAAAAGTCAGGGAAATTTGAATTTTATAAAGGCACTTTAGATCATTATCCAGTGATTGTTGTTAAGACAGGCAAAGGAATGGAAAACGCAGCAGCGGCTACTGCAGTTGCTATCGAAAGATATAAACCTATTGCTATCATCAATCAAGGAACAGCAGGCGGACATGATCCAAAATTACATGTAGCTGATATTGTGTTGGGTGAAAAAACGGTACACTTAGGTTCATTTAAAACAGAAACAAAGGATGAAGGCCAAGGCGTTGACACAACTCAATGGAAACCGATGGATTTAATGGCTTCTGAAGGCAGCGGCTCAAGTGCGGATGCTGAAAAAATCCGTTACTATGATGCAGATCAGGACTTACTTTCAGCTGCAAATGCAGTAAAAGATCAATATACGAATGGCAAGGTTGTTGAAGGTACGATAGGTTCTGCAGACATTTGGAATAATGAACTTGATAGAATTAAATATTTCCACGAAAACTTCGGTACATCTGCAGAAGAAATGGAAGGATTCTCAGAAGCACAAATTGCTAATGAATATAATATACCTTTCCTTGATATTAGAGTACTATCCAATAATAAAACAAATGGCGGCGCGTACAATCCAAATACGGCTGAAGCATGTCAGGATTATGTCTACAATGTAGTTAAAGAATACATTTCTACAAAAAAATAAGGTGAGCAACTTAAGACGTAACTTCTTACATGCCAAGTGAATTAAAATAAATAAGACAAATACTTTTAAAAGTACAAAAACCTTATTTAGATACGTTACAGTGGACCGTATCATAAATAGAAGTAAAGCAAATAATAAAGTTAAAACATGAATCTTAACCATTCTAAAATATGGTGTAAGAGAAAAAAGAGTCTCAAAATGAGACTCTTTTTTGTGGGGCTAACACTATGTGTTTTAGATGCTATCCTTGTGCTGTTGGGCGGACCACCAATTCACTGACGTCCACATCATTCGGTTGCTCAATTGCGAACGCAATAGCGTTAGCAATCGAGTAGGGGGATAGTCCGATGTTCTGATAAGCTTCGAGTTTGGCTTTCATATCCGGGTCCTTTATGGCTTCGAGTGCATCGGATCGTGTGGATCCGGGTGTGCTTGTGAATCCAGGTGAAATGATCGTTACGCGCAGTTTATCTCCGGCCTCTTGGCGCAGGCCCTCAGAAATCGCGCGTACGGCAAGCTTCGTGCCTGCATAAACCGACATATTAGGCAGAATGCGATAAGCTGCCGTAGAAGCAATATTAATAAAATGTCCGGAGCCCTGATCCCGAAAAGTGGGTAGTGCTGCTGCTATCCCATATAGAACTCCTTTAATATTGATGTCGATCATGGCTTCCCACTCTTCGATCCGCAAATCGTCAAGGGGAGACATGGGCATGAAACCGGCATTATTGACAAGAACATCAAGCTTGCCAAATTTCTCGAGTGCCAATTGGACAAGGCCTGACAGGTCCTTGGAATGTCTAACGTCAGCAGCTGCATAAGCTGCTTTGCCACCGGCCGTTTCAATGCGGTTTGCTAAAGCTTCAAGCCGATCCAATCGGCGCGCGCCAAGTACGATTTTTGCTCCTCTTTCCGCAAGCAGCATGGCCGTTGCTTCACCGATTCCGCTGCTAGCGCCGGTAATAACAATAACTTTATCTTTTATTCCAGACACACTCACCACTTCTTTCTTGTAAATATTATTCTTACACGATTCATTATAAGAAAGGTGAGGATTTATCAGGTAGACTATTCATGCCCGTTTCTTGCCTAATCCCGCATGGATTAATATAATGACTTTATCTGATTTGATTTGGATAAAAGAGGTAGGTGCATAAACTTGAAATCGCTCATTTCTGAACTAGCCTGGTATATTGACTGTCATACACATAAGGATGGCGTACACAAGACGGCAATTCCAGAGCTATATTTCAGACGTAAATCACAGCCGTCTGAGCCAGTTTACAGCAACAGCCTCCCTTCCCTTTACTTCGTGGTCCAAGGTTCGAAAACGGTTGAATTGGCCAACGAAAGATATCATGTTGATCTAGGGTGTTATTTGGTCTCTTCCGTTCACCTGCCAGTAATCGGGCAAATCATTCAAGCATCAACAAACCACCCCTACCTAAGCTTACAATTGACTTTTCATCCGGATATTCTTCTCGATATTATGAAGACATCCAGTCCTTCGAAAATGAATAAAACTGACCGAGGAATTCTTACAAATCTATCTACATCTGACTTGCTCAATGCAGTTTTACGCCTTGTGAAACTTCTGGAAACACCATCAGATATTGAAGTGCTAGCTCCTCTAATAATTAAGGAGATATTTTACCGGGTCCTTCAAAGTGAGAAGGGAGAGCTGCTGAAGCAATATGCTATGATTGGAAGCTATGCCCATTGTATTTCTGAAGCGATAGAATGGATCAACCAAAATTATTCAGAACCTTTAGCCGTTGCGGAGTTGGCTAAAACGGTCAAGATGAGTCCGCGGACCTTGCACAAACATTTCAAAAAAGTAACGGCGATGAGCCCTTTGCAATATCAAAAGGTGATTCGCCTGCAAACTGCACGACGGCTGCTCCTTACGGAAAATCTGGATGCGGCTAACGCAGGATTTCGAGTCGGGTATGAAAGTCCTTCCCAATTTAATCGAGAGTATGCTCGCTTATTTGGACGTCCTCCGATAAGAGATATCCATGATTTGCGTAATTCTTCCTTGTAAACGATATCTGCTTGGGTAGTGGATGGATTTTTTTATTCCAACTTTTCACTTTTTAAAACAAAAGTTACAGAAAAAGAGTCAGTTCTAAATTTGAACTGGCTCTCTTTTTGTTACAAAATTCTCCTCGTTCCTTAGCAACCATATTGTGAAATAAGCTTCCCTTGATTAGTTTCCATCATGAAGTATGTTCATCAACTTGTTTGTAAAATAATTTTTGTTTTTGATTCTTCAGCATCCCTATAGTAAGCAACAGCGCTGCGATAAAGAATAGGGTATAGACCCGAAATCCGATGTCTGTTACATGGACTAGCGAATCTTTGATTGTATCCCCATTAATGCGAGTCCCTAAAAATGCTTGGGACGCCACAGCGGGTGAAACGTATAACTGCAGCAAAAGAAGGGTTACGGTTTGGCTGCCTACTCGGCCAATATTGTAGATGGTATAGAACATTCCTGATGCTGCTCCAGCGTGCTTGGATGGAGCGGAGGATAAAACCGTTTTGGCTAATGACGGCCAGGCGAATCCATTCGCTATAGAAATAATCAATAAGGGAATGATTACTTTTAACACAGATAAATGGGTTCCGAGATTTCCTAGTAATAATAGAGAAAAAGCGATTAGGATCATCCCAATCATGAGCACTCGGATTGCTCCAAAGCTGTCTGCAAGCTTGCCTCCAAGGGGACCCATGATAAGTTGAGGAAGCGATAGTGGAACAAGTAATAATCCTGTCTCTAAAGGAGATAAACCCTGTGCCCCTTGAAGATATAAAGCAAGGAGAAGGGTAATCGAGAAATATCCAATACAATAGCTCATCGTAATACCTAATCCCGTTGAATACAGTCTATGAGTAAATAAAGACAGGTTAAAAAGTGGATCCTGGACCTTTAGCTCTGCCGAAATAAATACACATCCCAATACAATGGCCGTTAAGAAAAGACCGATTATACGCAGTGAGCTCCATCCCCATGATTGACCTTGGGATAATGTAAGTAGAAGAGCGGTGAGTGTAAGTCCAAAAGTAAAGACTCCTATCCAATCTGTCTTTCCGGACTGTTGAGCTTTCCATTCTTTTAAAACCACCCATCCCCCGATTAGAGCGAGAAGTCCAAATGGAGCAGAAACAAAAAACATGGAGCGCCATCCAAAGGAGTTTATTAATGCTCCACCGGCGACTGGCCCAATAATGGAGCCGATTACCCAAGATGTTGAGTTAATGCCAATAGCAAGCCCTAATTGTTCTTTTGGGAAAGTTCTCATCAGGATAGGAGTGGCTGATGCCAACGCAAACGCAGCCCCAATCCCTTGTATAAGCCGGAAGGTAATCAGCATTTCTCCTGAAGTAGATGCCCCGCACAAGACAGTAGCGATTGTGAAAATGAAAAACCCCCATAGAAAAATGCGTTTTGTCCCTTTAATATCTGCCCATCTGCCTGCAGGAAGCAAGAAAATGGTGCTTGTAATCAAGTAGGAGGTAATGACCCACATCCCTGTTACAAGCTCAATATGCAAATCGTTTATCAGCGAAGGCAGCCCAATCACAACAATCGTTGCATCGACATTGGTCACAAACGATACAAGTGTCACAACGGCGAGAACGGCCCATTTATTAAAATAAACTCCTTTCATCTCTAACTCCTCCTATTATTAAAATCTTGCTGACATCAATGTACAGGAATTAAAGAATCAAGTAAAATGAATATAAATGATGTTTTGATTCGTTTTTAGTGATATAAGAGAGGAGCATTAAGATGGAAAGTCAGGAACTTCGAATTTTTCAGGCCGTTGCAAAAGAAGGAAGTATTACAAAAGCAGCTCAAGTACTTGGTTATGTGCAGTCAAACGTTACGGCAAGAATTCAACAATTGGAATCGGAATTAAATAGACAGCTTTTTTATCGTCAACGGGGGATGGTTTTAACGCCTGAGGGTGAGAAATTATTGCGCTATGCTGAGAAGATCACCCATTTGTTAGATGAAGCACACATGGTTATGAATGATTCAGGGGAACCGGCTGGACCGCTGCTGCTTGGGGCTACTCATACTTCATCTGCTCACTATCTTCCTGCTATATTGGCGGAGTATTCGAAGCTATATCCTAAAGTAGAATTAGCGCTTACGACTGATTATTCAGATGTACTGGTAGAGAAAGTCCGACGCTTTGAGCTTCACGGTGCATTCGTTAAAACAGAAAATTTGGATGATCAATTTGTACAGGAACTTGTGATGGAGGAGCAGCTCGTGCTAATCGCTTCCGCAGATGTAAAAAATGTTGAGGAAGTCTATCATAAACCCTTTCTTATGAATACAAAGGGGTGTCCACATCGAGAACGATTGGAAGAATGGATGAGGAATAACGGAATAAATAAAATAAGATATTTAGAATTTAATAATCCAGACGCCATCATTCAAGGGGTCATTTCCGGCCTGGGTGCGTCATTCGTAGTAAAGTCCTCAATTCAAGGACTGGAGAAAGAAGGAAAGCTGCGCTCTTTTAACATACCAGATGAATATAGTTCCGCCAAAAAGTTCTTTATTCGTCATAAAGACAGCGTAATGACCAGCACACTTTCAACATTTATTGACCTGCTAAAAAAGTCGCTTCACCCTTTAGGATAAGGGACAGTAGGGACAGGTTCCTTGTCCCAAATCGAAACAGGAAAAAAGCATGAGGACAGTCCTCATGCTTTTTTCATACAAAGGAAGCAAAAGAACCGTCCCCACGCTTCTAGACTTAAAAAAAAGAATTCATTTCCTCCATAAACTCTAATAACGCCGGGGGATAGAAACGATTTTTCCGGTAGATAAGGTATATAGGTCTTGAAGGAAACTCAAGCCCATTGACGTTTAAGATGGAAATATTTTTATCTGCAAAAATACGGGACCCAGTAGAAATTGGGAGAAAAGCAGCTCCCATCCCCATTTCTACCAGCTTGATAATTAACTCTATATGGTCAATTTCCATTGAAACAGTTAGTGAAATTCCATTTTCTTTTAACTTATTCTCAATATAGTTCATAATTTTGGTCCCTTTTTTGAATGTAATAAAATTTAGCTTATTTAAATCCTCTATTTCAATATTTTTACGCTCCGAAAGAGGAGAATTCTTAGGGACAATTAGACTGATTTTTGTATCAATCTTTAATGGGGTAACTTCTATGTTTTCAAAAGCATGCTTCGTATCGACCAATCCTAAATCAATTTCATATTGATCTACTAGCTGGAAAATTTCATTGGAAGGGCCAATTTCATTAATTGTGTAGGTTACATTAGGATGGGATTCCCTGAATTTTAATAGAAACTGCGGCAGTATCGTTAATAAAATCTGAAACCCACCGCCAATTCTGATGTGCCCAAAGTTAGGCTGTGTAAATAATTGAATTTCCCCTCGAATGTCATAGTACATATTTAAAAGGGACTTGGTTTGTTCATACATCCTTTGGCCGATAGGATTTAATATTAATTTTTTTCCTTCACGATCAAAGAGTTTTACACCTAAATCCTGTTCTAATTTTTGAATTTTCACCGATAGATTTGGTTGGTTAGCATGTAATTGTTTTGCGGCTTCAGATAATGACCCCTGTTCTACTACAGCAATAAACGTTTCTAATAAATCAAAAATGGCAGGCATCCTCCTTATATAGATAAAGTATATGTTTTATTAATTATATGTATTTAACATATATGCAGGCAACTATTACAATTTAGGTAGTGTATAAGGAGGCAGAATGAATGAAAATGAGAAAAATTTATTTCATCATGCTAGTTATTATCATTTTTTCTATTATTACTGCATGCAGCAATGGTGGAGCAAAAAATAGTGGAAATAGGATAAAAGAACAAGGGGATAGTGATACGAACGTCGTGGATAAAAAAGGAGAGACTAATCAGGAAGAATTAGCGGGAATACCAAGAACGGCAGCCGATATTAAGACATACTGGCCAACAGCAGGCTGGCAGGAGACAACACCCGAGAGTGTAGGGATGGACAGTGCTTTATTAGCGGATATGTTTAAACAAATAGAAAAAGATCATATTCCAATGGACGGATTCATTGTCATAAAAGATGGATATATTGTGGCAGAAAAATATGGCAGCGAATTTGACAAAGACATGGTACATCCAATCTATTCTATTACGAAGAGTTTAACCTCTGGATTAGTTGGAGCAGCAATAAAACAAGGTGCTATTTCAAGCGTTAATGATAAAGTAATCAACTATTTAGATGAAGACAAATTGATTAACTTAGATGACTGGAAAAAAGACCTTTCTATTAAAAACTTCCTAACGATGCAATCTGGAATAGATTTTCCTGAACAAACACAGAAAGGATTTTATAATTCAGATACATGGAAGGCGTTTATGGAGGGTGAAGACCCAGCCTATTATATATTTAACCGTCCTGTAAGCGATCATCCGGATGCGTGGAATTATAGTACAGGTGATGCTAGAGTTGTTTCGAAAGTGGTACAAAAAGCAACAGGAGTTAAGCTTTCTGACTTTGCCAAGCAAAATCTATTTGAGCCATTAGGCATTTCAGATGTGGAATGGCCGTCTGATCGATCCGGCACATCCTTTGGGGGAACTGGAGTCAAGATGAAGCCTCGGGATATAGCTAAAATCGGGTACTTATATTTGAACAATGGAAAATGGGGAGAGCAGCAAATCCTCCCAAAAGGCTGGGTTCAAGAAAGCACGCAGCCGTATGCAGATACCAATCATAATTTCGATGGAGATAAATACGGTTATTTCTTCTGGTTAAAACCAATCAATGGATTTGAAACTTTTAGGGGAATGGGCTTATATGGCCAATACATGGTTGTTATTCCAAAACTAAATCTGGTCGTCGTTCAAACTTCGAGTGGAATGGATGTAGATCCGCTTTTGGAAAAATATATTATCCCAGCGATCAAAAAATAAGGCGCTTTTTCACACACGTTGTTGCTTATGCAATAAAGTAGATTTAGGTAAGGCATGTTTCGACTTCAAAATAGCATGGATACAAGATTTCAAAGCAAAGTATCATAAATAAGTACGAAAAATAACAGAAAAAGAGTCAGTTCTAAATTGGAACTGGCTCTCTTTTTGTTTTAAAGGTCCCTCATTGCTCTGCAACTATCTCCACCATATTCACTCTTCAGCATAGGTTATCAGGTAACCTCTTTCAAAATTCTAAGGAAATGAAGTTTAAAGAAGCGAAAAAAAGATATTAAAAGGGTAGAGGTGAATATAATGGTAAATTTTTTAATAGTGGTGACGATACTATTTATCGCAGTCAATCTTGTTTATTTTTTTACCAATAAGACGTATCGAAAAAGCTACTTTAGTACGCCGCTTTTTCTTAAGTTATTCTTCGTGTTGAGTATGGTATTAGTTGGTTTTGCAGCAATATACTTTCTTCTGTCTTTGGAGGGGGTCATCTTAGTGCAGTCCCTTTCTTCCCGAAAACCAATTGAACCAACCATTATAAATGTATTGTACTTTAGCGGAGAGACCCTGATCTCAGTAGGATATGGAGACATGCTTCCTGTAGGGGTAACCCGATTGTTTGCTGTAATTGAATCCATGATTGGGGTGCTCTTGCCGACAGCGTACTTCATGAAAGCACTCGATTTATCAAATAACTCCAATCAAAATTAACCAGTGGGACATAGGGGACAGGTTCCTTGTCCCATTGTGGGAGCAGGAAAAAAGCATGGGGGCAAATCCTCATGCTTTTTTTTCATTCCAAGGAAGCAATAGAACCGTCCCTGTGCTTCTTCTGTGTGTCCCTATGTCCCATAAATGTTCGTATTTTATTCAAAAAGTTTGTGAAAAACTTCACAATAAAATGATATACTAACTATATAACCAAACCAACTTTACATGGAGTTGATCATCATGAATCCAGGTGAGCATGTATATAATCCATTGTGCATTACTTCGTTAACGGATTAATTAGCTGGTTCCAATTTTAATTTCGTTCCTTCGAGAGGAGATAATGAATGATGAAAACAGAAAAAGTAAATCGCGTTGTATTAGTAGGAACAGGTGCTGTAGGCTGCAGTTATGCCTACTCTTTGATCAACCAGGGTGTTGCTGAGGAATTAGTCTTAATTGATGTAAATGAAGCTAGAGCTGAAGGCGAGGCAATGGATCTTAATCATGGTATGCCATTCGCTCCTTCACCAATGAAGGTTTGGAGCGGTAATTATCAAGATTGCAGCAATGCGGATATAGTGGTAATTGCCGCTGGATTGGCACAAAAGCCAGGTGAAACTCGTTTAGAATTGGTTGAAAAGAATACGATAATCTTTAAGCAAATCGTAAAAAATATTATGGAAAGTGGCTTCAATGGAATATTCTTAGTTGCCACTAATCCTGTAGATATCATGACGTATGTAACGTGGAAAGAATCAGGACTCCCGAAAGAACGTGTCATCGGTTCAGGGACAGTATTAGACTCAGCGCGGCTAAGGTTTGCTTTAGGGAAATACTTCAATGTCGATCCAAGAAATGTGCATGCAGCGATTATTGGAGAACATGGAGATACAGAACTTCCTGTCTGGAGTCACGCGATGATTGGAATTGAGCATATCGATACAGTGTTGAAGCGGAAGGGCGATTTAGAGAAGGAATGTCTACATGACATCTTCGTTAACGTCCGGGATGCTGCTTATCAGATTATTGAGCGAAAAGGGGCAACGTATTACGGAATCGGAATGTCTCTTGTTAGGATTACAAAAGCAATCCTAAACAATGAAAATAGCATCCTGACCGTATCTGCTTATCTAAACGGAGAATACGGACATAATGATGTTTACATTGGAGTTCCCGTAAAAATAAATCGCTCCGGCATTCAAGAAATCGTCGAGGTTGAGCTCAATGAAAAAGAAAAAGAACAATTCAATCATTCAGTCGAAGTCCTCAAAGGCACAATGCAGCTGGTAATTTAAGAAGTAGTGGGACATCGGGGACAGGTTCCTTGTCCCTTTTGGAGAAGCAGAAGGAAAGCATGGGGACAGTCCTCATGCTTTTTTTTTCATCCAAAGGAAGCAAAAGAACCGTCCCTGTGCTTCCTTTTATCGAATAAAAAAATACCGCCCTAATAGATTGCCAACGAGAAATACCAGGATAAAGATTAGACTTACCGGGAGACTTGCGAACATCAACGGCCAGGTTATCAATCCATTTTCTATTAAATAATAATAGGCCAAGAAGCAGTAAGGGATCAGGAGGACCAGTGAGGTTAGGATGCCAGGCGTGTAGCCCTTGAACATAATAGTTTGAACAACGTGCATGAATGCTTGAAAGACAAATAGATTTAGAATGGCTGTAAATAAAAGAAAGGTGCCTCCGTGGGCAGTCGTCCATGCAATAAAGGACACGAATAGCAGTATCCATGCTGCTGAAACAGCGAGCTGGGCAGCCGTTGAACCTAGTTTCTTTCTTGCATCTAATGCTTGTTGGACGAACTTGGTTTTCGGATGGTTGCTTGCAGCCATGGATGATTCAATGGTGATGATTTCTTCTAGGTCATGGAAAATAAAAATGATGGGTAGCATCCAAATGACTGTTTTAATATCAAGAAATGGGTGGAGAGTTTCTAGCATTTTTTCATCTGCCCCCTTGCCTGTGGTAAGATTTCGTTTTCTCCTGGACCGCCTTGAACGAATGGATTAGCAATTCTGTTCATTTTCATCTTTACCTGATCCCTCATTTGACCGACCCTCTCACCAAAAATTCATCTTTAAAATTCATATTCCTTGAGCGAGTTGAATATGTTCCTTTGATGGAGCGGATTGATTAGCCATAAGAACTACTGTAAAAAGGGTGATGCCGTTTTGCTCGACTCTTTAACAGATGTCAAAAAAGAGTTGAAAAAAAAGATGAAGAAAAAATCAGTCTGCCTTCCGTCGATATCAGAAAAAGATCAAAAATGTATTGAAATGATAAGAGAAAAGACAAGGCTGCTGAATCAAGACAATGTCACGAGGACGCAGGCTTATTTTAGATTCTATCTTCAGTATCCTAAAATACATTGGGCGCTGCTCGGCCATATGATCTCACGGAATGTTGGCTGGAACATGACAGATTTAAAAGGGGAATTGCTGTCGAAAATTTTATCTGAAAAGGAACAGCTAACCTTTTTTACTTTTTTGGAGCGCGGCAGCTGGTTGATTTTCCAGGATGTATATCCTCAATTCTTGATTTATGACCTGAGTGTGAAGCGGGGCAAAGAAATGTTCCACCTTTTTCCGTTCTTTCATACATCGACGTTCATGGAGACGATTTGGCGGTATTTTTGGCGCAGTGGGGACAGCTATACGCTAGCCATTGCGATGGTGATAAATGAACAGAGCTACTTGGAAAAAAGGTTGATTCAAAATGATCATTTCCAAAAGAACGTAACCGGTACGATGGGTTTCAAAATGTATGAATTTCTGCGGCTGAATAACATTCTATTTCCCTACTACCCTGG
Organism: Falsibacillus pallidus; assembly: GCF_050990905.1. Taxonomy (GTDB): domain Bacteria; phylum Bacillota; class Bacilli; order Bacillales; family DSM-25281; genus Falsibacillus; species Falsibacillus pallidus_A. The sequence continues at coordinate 3,896,553 of NZ_CP158866.1, read as the reverse complement.
GGGAAAAGTGCAGAAAGCATCCCTTGTCGGAGCGACTTCCAAACAATTCACTTCCCTCGACAAAAGGATTTTATTCGGGAAGAACTTGTATTCACTTCTTTTTCAACGAGAAGAGATCCTGGAAGGGGTCTTGCAATGGGTACGTGCATCCCCCCATACCGGCTCAAGAAAAGATTACTGGCCGGATCTGTTTAATGATGTAAATGAATCATTTCCTCGTGCTATCTATAAGAGAAGGGTCAAGAATTGCTTGTTGAGAAAAGGGGCTAAGAGGCTGTACAGTCCACCGTTAAAATACGCCTGGCCCGCTGCCGTCCATGATGACAGGAGCAAAGAGGACTGGTTTGAGGATTGGAGTGTCCTGGAATACCTTAAGGAAGAAGTCAATTTTGATGGAGAAATACTAACCAGCTATTGCAAAACCTTCGAAACCATTGAACTGGCCGTCATGGCGAAGGAAGCCCTTCAGCTGCGTGGGACATAGGGACAGGTTTCTTGTCCCAGCGAGGGGGAAAGCAGGGAAGCATGGGGACGGTTTTCGTGCTTCCTGAACTTTATTTTGATCAGTACCTTGCAATGTTCACTAGTGTGATATATGATGATCTAGAGATAACCAGAAAGTTCCTATTTTCAACTACTGAATAATGTTCACTACTGGTGGAGGTGCATGGTTTGAATGTTCAATTCAAAAAGGGAGTCCTTGAGCTTTGTGTGCTGCTTTTAATATCGAAAAAAGATCAGTATGGCTATGAGCTGGCACAGAATATCTCAGATAAAATCGAGGTGGCAGAAGGAACGCTGTATCCGCTGCTCAGAAGGCTTACGAAAGAAGAATATTTAACAACATACTTAGCGGAATCAACTGAAGGACCACCCAGAAAATACTACTCCTTGACCGAAAAAGGCATGGATTACATGCAAATGCTGGTTGAGGAATGGAAGCAGTTTTCACTGGCGGTAAATCAATTTGTAGAGGAGGGAATGTAAGTGGCAGGGAATGAATTTTTAGCAAAGCTTGAAAATCTGCTCGGAAAGCTGCCAGAGTCAGAACGGCGGGAAATGCTTTACGATTATGAGGAGCATTTTGAGATTGGGCTCTCAAACGGCAGGACAGAAAAAGAGATTATGGAGGAACTAGGCGACCCTCATGTGATTGCGCGCGATCTGCTTGCGGATTACCGGATCTTTAAAGCAGAGGAGACACGGTCTGTCACGAATATTTTTCAGGCGGCCACAGCAGCAGTGAGCCTTAGTTTCTTCAACTTGGTTTTTATCCTCGGACCGCTGATCGGTCTTGCGGGAGTTTATGCAGCCTTATGTGCTGTCGCGCTTGTATTGACAATATCCCCATTCGCTTTGCTCGGCTCATCACTTTTTAATGGCTTTGAAAATATCGTCCTGAACCTATTTGCTTCGCTCGCTCTTTTCAGCCTTGGACTTCTTCTCTGCATTGGGATGATTTACGTCGGAAAATTTTTCTACAGGGTGATTCTTACCTACATCAAATTCAATGTCAGGCTAGTTAAAGGGAAGGGAGAGAAAGCGGCATGAAGAAATGGGTGGCAGTATTATTGATTTTATTTTTCATCGGTGTCGGCGGTTCGGTTATGACCATCTACGCTTCGGGCGGGCTGAATTTTAATACGGTGGATATCCTCCAAAGCAAAACGGTCGACGGGGACAGTGTTCAATCGATTGCAGTCGATTGCAGCTCGACTGATGTCAGCATCAGGGAAGCTCAAGACCAGAATGACATAAAAGTGAAAATGACTGGAAACGTCAGTAAGAAGTTGAAGGATGACTACAAACTGAATGTCAGCAGCGATAAGGGAACATTGATAGTAGGGCTCGATGTGAGAAATATGTTTCATGTTGGGTTTAATGTACGCAATGTCAAAATTGAAATCACTGTGCCGGAAAAAATTTATGATAGGCTTGCGGTACAAGTGAAGTCCGGCGATATTGATGTGGATGGCCTTAAAAGTAAGGAAGCGAATCTGGAGACTGCAAGCGGCGATTTGATCCTGAAAAACTTGGAGAACGCCAGCCAATTGGATATCCAGGCATCGAGTGGAGACGTAGAAATCAAGGACTCTCATGTTGAAAATTTGAAGTTTAAAGCAAACAGCGGTGATCTGGTGATTGATGGAGTTTCAGCCAAAACCTCTGATTTGTCTACATCATCCGGGGATATGGATATTAGCAACCTGTCCGGAAATATCTTGGCAAATCTTGCGTCGGGAGACCTCACAATCCGCAATGCTAAAGATACGGGAGACATTACTGCTGACATGGCAAGCGGAGATGTCACAATTACCTTCAAGGAGAAGCCAACCGACCTCGCAGTGGATTTTAAAGCGAATTCTGGAGATGGAAAAGTCCAGCTGGATGGGTTCCTTTTTGAAGAAAAAGAAGAAGATAGAATCCTTGGCAAAATCGGCTCAGGAAAGCATCTGGTGAAAGTTCATGCAGCATCTGGGGATTTTGTTTTAAAATAGGGAAGTAAAGGAAGCATGGGGACGGTTCTCGTGCTTCTTTTTTTAGTGTCTGAAGCGCAAGAACCTTCCCTCTTATATGGACAATTAGTTGACTCATTTCTAAACTAAAATATAAAATATTCATAATTGTTTAAAAGTAATGAAGTCATCATTTGAGGAGTGAACATATTGAAACTAAACAATGTCATCCATGGGCACCGGTCTATTCGGGAATATGAGGATCGGGAAGTCAGTCAAGAATTGCTGGACCAGATTTTAGACGCGGGGATTCGCGCTTCTTCCAGTGGAAATATGCAGTCTTATTCAATCATTGCTACAAGAGATCCTGAGCTGAAAAAGAAGCTGTATTCGGCGCATATGGATCAGTCGATGGTTGTTGATGCTCCCGTACTCTTAACATTCTGTGCGGATTTTAATCGTATGAGAAAATGGCTGAAATTGAATGGAGCTCCCGTTCATTTCGATAATTTTATGAGTTTTATGATTGGCGCCATTGATGCCACACTCGTTTCACAGAACTGTGCGCTTGCAGCGGAGGATGCCGGCCTGGGAATTTGCTATATGGGCTCTACTCTTGCAAACTGCGATCAAATTGGTAAACTATTAAATTTACCGCCGAATGTGGTGCCTGTTGTCGGGTATTCTTTAGGCTATCCAGCAGAAAATCCTGCGCCTAGAGATAGACTTCCAAAGCATGGGCTCGTTCACTACGATACATATCAGGATTATACGGATGAAGAAATTCAATCCATCTATGAAGAGAGAAACGAAAAAGGCTGGAAACGGTATATGGATAACCCAAGGCTAAAGGAAATGACAGAGCGGCTGGGCTTAAAAAACCTGGCCGAAATCTACACCATAGCCAAGTATACCGAAGAATCCCACCACGAGTATTCACAGACCGTGCTGAACTACTTAGAAAGCCAGAACTTTATGAGAAACGAGTAGGCAACGCGGGACATAGGGACAGGTTCTTTGTCCCATTCTCAGAAGCAGGAAAAAGCATGAGGACGGTCCTCATGCTTTTTGTCATTCAAAGAAAGCAAAAGAACTGGCCCGGCGTTTCTACAGAAAAAAACAGTTCTACATTTGAACTGTTTTATTAATTCACTATTTCATTCAATATCAAACTTTCTAAGAATCTTAAAACAGCGAATGCGATATGGCAGCTGAAGGGTACAAGCGGTATATGGAACGGCTTTAACGGAAATAAATGAGAAAAATACTTTTATAGGGTGCAAATAATGAAAAATTATAGCAACGACAACACAGCAAGAAGATATAGGGCACATGTAAGCCTTTTAGGAACAACCCAAATCCATCTTCGAAATCCATATATCGTAGCCTGGTGGAGCGCTGCTTTTCCTGGCTTTGGACATCTTCTGCTATCAAAGTATCTAAGGGGTTTTGTTTTATTTATTTGGGAAGTCATCGTTAATATACAGGCTCATGTTAATTTAGCAATGATTTATTCTTTTCAATGGGAGATTGATCAGGCGAAAGCCATTTTAGATACACGTTGGCTGCTAGCATACATTCCTGTCTATATTTTCGGTATTTGGGATAGTTATCGTACAACGGTAGATTTGAATAAAGTTTTTGTCCTTGCAGAACGCGAGGAACATCGTTTTAATTCTTTCAGCATCGGGGCTCTGGAAATTAATTATTTGGATAAGAGAAGGCCATATATGTCCTTTATATGGTCATTATTTATACCGGGATTGGGTCAGCTTTATATTCATAGAATTGTAACCGCATTTTTCGTGATCATTTGGTATGTAGCATTTTTTTATTATTCTCATGCGCTTGAAGCTGTCTCGCTTTTATTTCTAGGTGAAATCGAAAAGGCTACATCGGTAGTGAATCCGGAATGGCTCTTATTTTTCCCCTCTCTTTATGGATTTGCTGTTTTTGACTCCTATATGAATACAGTTGAAAACAATAAATTATATGATAAAGAGCAGCGTAAATATTTTAAAGATCATTATCAGTCTGAATCATTTCAGTTATTTAATAGGGAGAAGGTGGACTCAACCATGCAATTAATCTCCACATTTGAACATACCGTTAATATAGAAATGGCTGTTGATACTTTAGAAAAAAAGGGGATTAAAAAGGAAAATATATTTGTGGCTCCTCTCGATAATCGGAAAGAAGATCGGAAATTATTTGATAATATTCATCGTTCAGATGGCGTTTCTCTTATTGATATTGGATCGGCGCTAGCAACTGCATTCGCTGTTATCGGAGCCAGCATCGGATTTAAGCTGTCATTAGGGCCCATCTATTGGGGGCTGATCGGTGCATTTGTTGGATTTGTGATTGGGTTAGCGATCCGTCTTTATACAGAAAAAGTCCTCAAAAAGAAGCGAAGGCTGCTAAAAGGATTCCATTCCGAATTAGTTTTAATTGTCGACTGCGATGAGGATCAAGGAGAGATTGTTGAGAATATTTTATTCGGTCACTATGCCCTTGGAGTGGCAAAATTAACGTGAATCACGGGTAAGAATAAAAGGAAAACCAGGCAAACTTGCATAAAAAAACGTGGGACCCCTTCGTCCCACGTTTTTACCATTCTTTCGGCTCGTAGTTTAATTCTCTAAATAGCTGCGTTTTCTCTTTCTTGGATAGATCTCTCCATTGCCCAGGGGGAAGGTTTCCTAAATGGATATTCATGATTCGCGTTCTTTGTAATCGGTAAACTTCGTATCCTAGTTCGGCGCACATACGGCGAATTTGGCGGTTGAGCCCCTGGGTCAAAATGATTTGGAAATCGAATTTTGATAGTTGTTCCACTTTACAAGGAAGTGTTTTTGTCCCCAATATTTTGACGCCCTCTGACATCTTCTTCAAAAATTCAGGAGTAATTGGCTTGTCTACCGAAACGATATATTCCTTTTCATGATTATTTTCAGCTCGCAGGATTTCGTTGACAATGTCACCGTCGTTCGTAAGTAGGATCAGGCCCTCTGACTCTTTATCCAGACGTCCGATATTAAAGACTCTTAAGGGGTGGTTTACCAAGTCCACAATATTTCCTTTGACGCCTTTTTCTGTCGTGCTGGTGATGCCTACAGGTTTATTTAAGGCAAGATAGACGTTGTTCCTGGCTACCCGGATTGGATTTCCATCTACTTTAACATCATCCCCAGGTTCAACCTGGCTTCCTATCGTGGCACGTTTCCCGTTGATCGTAACCCTACCCTCGGCAACCAATTTATCGGCACCGCGTCTGGAAGCTTTACCGGCTTCACTGATAAATTTATTAATACGCACGTTAACACATCCTTAATAGACGATACTTTTATTAAACACTATGTATTTAAGTAAATCACAAAATCAACATTAGATAAACGGTAATTTGGGACATAGGGACAGGTTCCTTGTCCCATAGTATAGCCCCGATTCAAAGGCAGCAATTCTATCACCATTATACCCAGGGGATATGGTAAATAATTCGGTCCATTAATACAGTAAGGTCAGGCATCAATCTAGTAGGAAAATAACTGCTAGTTAGCTTAAACTATTTTATAAGAAGGGAGGGAGTAATTTATGCACTCAATTAACAAGATAGGTAAGAGGTTTTGGTATATCACTCCAATATCGGAGACGGACCGTCCCATTCTAGGTATGGTGGTGGGGGATAACAAGACATTGATGATCGATGCCGGCAACTCGGAGGATCATGCCCGCTACTTCGTGAATGAACTTTTCCAAAGGGAAGTCCCTAATCCTGATATGGTGGTCCTTACTCATTGGCATTGGGATCATATATTTGGTCTTTCAGCGCTCAGTAATACCGTTTCAGTTGCTTTCAAAGGCACCAAAAAAGAAATGGAGAAGCTTATCCCGCTTTCATGGTCAGATGAGGCAATAGATGCACGGGTGAAAGAAGGAACGGAAATCGAATTTTGTGCGAAAGCCATTAAGAAGGAATTCACGGACCACCGGAATATCAAGATTGTCTTGCCTGATTTAACTTTCGAAAAAAGAGTCGAAATCGACCTTGGCGGTGTAACTTGTATCGTCCAGCACGTTGGAGGCGACCACGCTGCAGATTCAGTCGTCGTATATATCAAAGAAGAAAAGATTCTTTTTCTCGGTGACTGCATTTATCCTGATATTTTTTCCGAAAAAGAGAACTATACCATCAAGCAGACCCTTCGCCTATTTGATGAATTAGAAAAATTCGATGCTGATACATATATCCTTTCGCATCAAAAGGCAATTTCAAAAGAGGAATTCAAACAGGAAGCGGCCATGCTCAGAACAATTGCGCACTATACGGAAATATGCGGTGGGGATGAGCAAAAAATAATAGAACAATACGCGTATCATGTAAAAAGGGAACTGACAGAAGACGAAAGACTAACCATCACAGACTTTGTAAACGGATATAGTGGGACATAGGGACAGGTTCACTGTCCCGTTTTGGAAGCATGTGGAAGCATGGGGGGTGATCCTCTCATGCTTCTTTTTCATGTGCAGGAAGCAGTAGAACCGTCCTTGCGCTTCCTGACACCCGCAACAAGTAACAATAAAAAGAAATTTTGTTTATTATTTACATTTATATCGGCGCCTGATATATTTTATATATCAACAGACGATATAACGTTCAACGATAGGTGGTGTAGTGATGGAAGAGAAAACTCCTTTAACAGAAGGTGTTTATTACATCCTTTTATCTTTGTATGAGCCAAGACATGGATATGGGATAATGCAGTTTGTTTCTGAGCTTAGCAATAACCGTGTAGAGCTTGGGCCAGGGACTATTTATGGAGCGATTAAAACGTTGGTTAAGCGAAAGTGGATTGTTCCTCTAGATGAGGATGGGCGAAAAAAGGAATATGTGATTACGGATGCTGGGAAGTTGATGGTTGAAGCTGAAATGGAAAGGCTTTATGAGCTGCATCATAACGGTTTGCTGATAACAAAGGGGGAGAAACAGTAATGGAGAAGGTAGCTTATCGCTTTTATCTGGATGATGAAAAAGAAGAGAAGTGGATCAACGAGATGGCTGCGCAAGGTTGGCATTTAAAGAAATTTTCTTTGGGCAGATTCACGTTTACAAAGGGTGAGCCGGGTGCATTTGTGTATCGAAATGAGTTTGTTGCCGGAAAGTCCTCCATGGAGAAGAAGGATTACTTTGAATTTCTTAAAGACAGCGGGATTGCCATTGTTCATGAATTTGGCGGCTGGGTGTATATGAAAAAACCAGGGGCTGAAGGACCGTTTGAACTATATACAGATACATCATCTAAGATTGGCTATTATAAGCGGAAGTTGAATAATTTTCTTATACTCTTCTTTATTAATGCATTGATGGGTGCTATTAACATTAGCTTTTTAGGGGATGGATCAATGACCCAATATATCAACTCATCTGTTGGGATTATGAACATAGCCGCTGCATTGCTGATTGCCGTTCCAACAATAAAGGTGATTCAGCGTAAAAGGGAATTAAACAAAAGTCGAGAGTTTTTTGAATGACGCTGAAAAAGCATGAGGACGGTTCTCATGCTTCTTTTTCATAAGATAGGAAGCAAAAGAACCGTCCCTGCGCTTCCCTACCGCGCAAGCCCTCTTTCAAAAGCTGCTAAGTGGTTTTGTGAGGCATTTCGCAGCTGAGAGAAGACCATTTGCACATCACTCGGGAGGTTAAAGGATAAGAATTTATTGTACATAGCTATATTATCTATTTCTCCCTGAACACCAGCAGCATAGGCAGCTTTTACACTTTCAGGGGTGGAAACAAACGATTGGGATATGTCCGTCGGAATTGGCACCTGATAGCGTTCGAAAAGCGGCATTAAAGCACTGATATGCCTCAATTCTGCTTCTTTGATCTGAACAAAAGTTCTTATGCTGCCAAATGTTCCGAGTATATTATTGTATCTTGCTTGGGCGAGGTATTCGTCCTGCATGGCATACGTCAGCATCTGGGGCAGGGTTAGTGACGCAGCTGCAGCGTTTAACGCTCCCTTTGCACCGTAGTCACCCATTTGCCTATGGATGTGAGTGGACCTTGGGTTTTTTTGAAGGAAATATAAAAACCATACTGCATGGTTCTGTTCGTCAGATGCAGCACGGCGGAATCGGTCCTTGATGGCTGGATCCTGCACTTTATCGGCAATATCCAAATAAGAATCCACTGCCTCCTGTTCATCCTTAAAGGCGAATTCAATGCCTGCTTTGTAAGTGGAAGGGCACTCTTCAATAATTTGATAGGAAGGCTTTTTACCCGTTAACTTGATGAAAATTTGAGTAAATTCTTCAAGGTGTCGCTTTTCATCCTTTTGAATCTCAAGAATCTTATTTTTTTCCTGTTGTGTTGGGGCCATACCGGCTATTTTCGCATAGCAGGCGATCGCGCTGTATTCAGCGTTAATTGCCTTTTGGATATCATTTAAAAGCTGGGTATCTAAGGGTACACGATAATAATTTTCATAGTTTGGCACATAAAAAGGGAAATACATGGGGTTCCTCCTCCGTTTCTGCTCATTCCCATTATTTTATGCAAAGGGTATGGGCGGGGTGTGAAGTTAGAATCGCCATCATTTTTGGTAAAAAATAAAAAATAATCAAATTAATGTAAACAATTCCTGGGCGAAATCGTTATAATGTTTCTTATAACAGAAGTTAGAATGCAAAGGGGATTAGTTGATGTCTGGGATGAATGAAAATCCGTTGGTGAAGAGCGAGGATAAGAAGCCAAAGATCAAGGTGGAAAGAAAACAAGGGGAGCCGACTACTGCTTTTAAAGGGGCGAGCTGGGCTGCTCTGGTTTTGGGTGTATCCGCCTACCTGATCGGACTATTCAATGCGGGAATGCAATTGAATGAGAAGGGGTATTACTTTGCTGTATTGGTATTCGGACTGTATGCAGCAGTATCACTGCAAAAAGCGGTGAGAGACAGGGAAGAGGATATTCCTGTGTCGGGCATCTATTACGGTCTAAGCTGGTTTGCGCTGATTGTAGCCATTTCTTTAATGGCAATCGGACTTTATAATGCCGGCAGCATCATCTTAAGTGAAAAAGGATTTTATGCGATGGCATTTGTGCTGAGTTTATTCTCCGCGATTACCATTCAAAAGAATATCCGGGATTCGCAGATGGCTCGGGAAAGAGATTAAATAAAACATAGCTTTATTTTCAAAGGCAGGCTAAACAAGAGAACATCTTGTTTAGCCTGTCTTTTTTAGAGCAACCGGTCATGAATTTGATTCAAGTGTCGAGGCAACTTCAGAAATGATGATTTCACTTTCAAGGATAGGGGACTCCTGTCCGGAATTAGCTGGTTTTGCATGGGCTTCTTTGAATGCATCACTATTTTTCCATTGAATAAAGTCTTCCATAGTCATCCAATACATATTTACATTCAGCTCGTCATATTCTGATAGATTTTGAGTAATCAAGACTTCCACTTTTACAAAGCCGTTCATCTTTTGCAGCGTACCTGGTCTTGTAAAGCTAGATGCCATTTTTTCTGCAAAGCCTAATTTCATTTTAATTTTATTCGTTACAATAATCATGGGAATTCCTCCTTTTATTTTTAAATAAATATTATCCGCTGGGTTTGGCTTACTGCATTTTTTCTCTCAAAATAGCAGCATCATGTGTCAGTCTGCCGTCTTCCATGCGATAGACTTTATCGCAGTATTCCAGCATTCGTTCGTCATGTGTAACCATAATGGCTGCTTTGTTTCTCATTTTGGCCTCTTTGGCGATGAGTTGAACCACTTCATGGGCTTTTTTTGAATCCAGACTTGCTGTCGGTTCATCTGCGAGAATAATAGAAGGATCGTTAATAAATGCACGGGCAATGGCGGTCCGTTGGCGTTCGCCCCCGGATAACTGTTCGGGCAGCTTCTCCAGTTTTGCCCCCAATCCCAGGCTTTGCAGCAGTTCTTTAGCATATTCCTTATCCGCTTTTAAAAGTTTTCCTGCCATTCTTTTAACGACAAGCAGTTGCTCCAGTACATTTAAATAGGGGATCAGGTTGCTTGTTTGTAAGATGAACCCTATTTCCTCCAGGCGAAATCGCGCTAAATCCTTAGGGTTTAAATCATTAAGGTTCTTACCTTTCAGAATGACCTCACCTTCAGATGCTTGGAGCAAGGCACCTGCGATAGCCAGAAATGTACTTTTCCCAGATCCAGATGGACCAATGACAGCCACGAATTCCCCTTGTTCAACAGTCAGGGAAATATCGTTTAGGGCCAGGACTTGATTCTCACCTTGCTGATATATTTTAGATACGTTCTTAAAATGAATTCCAGCCATTATTCTACCCTCCCGATCGCTTGAAGCGGGTCTACTTTTGTTATTTTTCGGACTGAGACCAATGAACTTAAAATCGATATGACCAGTAATAAAAGGGCATAAAGGATGACAAGTTTCGGGTCAAGTGAGAATGGCATCTCATCCGGCAGAATAAGCGCCGTTCCGTAGGTTAATAAAATCCCTGCAGCAATACTGGTGAAGGATAGAAGAAATACCTGGGATACAATCGCTCTGCCGAGGAAGCGGTTGCTTGCGCCAATGGCTTTCAAGATGCCAAATTGATTGGATTTTTGCAAGGTTAGGACGTAAAAGAATACCCCCAGGACAAATGCTGAAATAGCCAAGAGGAATGCAAGCATCATCGTGATTGTCCCGTTTTCTTCTTTATAGCCCGGCATTCCTTTTATAGCTTCAGCTTTCGTTACGGTTTCAGTATTGTTGAAATGCTGATTCATTTTTTTTGCGTCGATATTATCCCCTTGCAACATAATGGCATTGACGGGTTTTTTAATTCCTTTATCTGAACCAGGAGCTGCAAATTGTATGGCGCGCCATTTATCCAAAGAAGTGAAGATTGCGGGTAAATGATTATAGGTTTCATTCTTAACGAACCCGGCAATTCTCAGCTTTTCCAAAGATCCCTCAATCTTTAGCGTATCCCCAATTTTAAGGCCTTTTTTCTTTAACGTATCGTTTGCGATAACGTCTACCAATTCTTTTGCCTGGAGAGGATTTCCTTCAATCACTTTCGGTTCCAGAAAACTGCCTGGTTCTACTCCAAGTATGGCAACATCGATCTTTTCATTATCGTTCGAATTCGAATTGCTGCGGACAGTCCCCATGGTTGCACCCATGGCTGATGCAGCAGAAACATTAGCTTCTTTTTCTAGTTGATCGGCCAAAGTTTCACTTAATAATGAGCGGCTCATAGAGGACCTTGATCCCTCTTCAAATGTTACGTAGCTGGCATCCATATTTTTAAATGTAGCCGCACTTAAAGTGGAAAGGCCATTGCCTAAACCAGAAAGAATAAATACTAGCCAAGCAATTAGCACCGTGATAACACCGATCATCAGAAAGCGCAGTTTGCCATGCTTTAATTCCCTTATAGCAAGAAACAATTTTTTTCACTCCTTAGTATGCATTTGATTAGTCATGTTTGACTATAAACAGTCTATTGGTTTTTTATTGATTAGTCAATCGTGACTATTTGGTTAAATGTAAATTTTATAATTTGAGAAGCAAATAAAAAAGGAACCGCATTAGGTTCCATTGATGTTTATGGCAAAAAAATTTATTAGGACTGTAGAAGTTTTATGGTTTTTTCAAGAAAGGCCACTTCAGCTTCTAACATGGTAATTTTATGTTCAACGGCAAGATTGACACCTGTGCGTATCCCGTGTGAAGGGGTTTGGCTAAACCTGTCTATCAATTTTTTGTTTTTCTTCAATCTTTCCTGCAATGCAGGTATGGCTTGATCCATCGGAAGAAAATCAATAAACATTAACCCGATATCTCCTTGGTAATTCACACTTTCTGCAGAAGAAAGATTTTGCAAAAGCAATTCATAAAAGTACTTTCGTCCGTTTTCGTTAATAGAGTAGACCTTTCGAGTGGGTCTATTCCCTTCTTGCTCTAACTGAATATCTATATAACCCTTATTATTCAGCTTATCCAAAGTGGCATAAGCAGTGGGTTTCTTCATATCGGTAACCGTGCTTAAATTTCTTTCAATAAATTCATTAATCTGATAGCCGTGCTGGCTTTGTCCCATTAAAAGCCCAAGCAGAATCAGTGATCGATGTTCCACTGAAATCCTCCTTCCCATCCTACAATACCTATCTATTTTCTCGTAAACCTCATTTGTAGTCAATCGTGGGACGTGGGGACAGGTTCCTTGTCCCATTCCTGTTGTAAGGAGAAGTAGGGAGTAGTTTCTAACATTGCGGCATTTAATTGTGGAATGCTCCTTAATAAATATGAATAAACAGCGATTTATGGTAATATATGGATTATAAAAGTGCGCTTTATTCATAAATGTTTGGAGTGGTATGTATCAATCAGTTGACGGTTCTTCTCATATGGCTATTTCCAATCATTTTCGCGATACATGATTTTGAGGAAATTGTTGTGGTGGAGAAGTGGGTGGAAAGAAACCGGAAAGATCTTTATGAAAAACTTCCGAAAAAAGCGATATCCTATTTTGAAAGGAATTTTGCGAAGAAAACGAATCAGTTTTCTTTAGTGGTTTATGTTGAGTTTGTAGTGATCTCGTTTTCTACTATTCTTCTATATTTGGAAGGATTTCAAGGGTGGTACAAATGGCTTTATTTGGGGCTGATGAGCGTTTTTGTGCTGCATTCCTTGACTCATATTGGCCAGGCCGTTTTATTGAAGAGGTATACACCGGGGGTAATTACGTCTGTCATCTTGATCATTCCTTATGGGGTGGTGTTTTATCGGACCCTATTGGAAGCAGGCACGATAGACATAGCGGATATATGGATAAGCATTCCGGTCGGGATCGTGGTTTTTATGCTGCTTTTCCCGGCAGCCATGAAAGCTGCCTCGAGATATTAGGGGGACATGGGGCCTGTCCCCATGTCCCAGGTTTTAGGAGATACATTAAATATCTTTGAAATCCGTGTTCAAAGGTATTTAATGTGTCTTTTTTTCGTTTTCCAATCCTATTATAGAAGTAGGAAGTCCTAAAAATACAATGAAATAAGAGGGGGATATTATGAAAAGGGGAAAAAAGCAAGTCGTCTTATTGATTGTTTCATTGTTGCTGATTTTGGCTGGAAGTTTCGGAGCTTCAAGGTTTAATAATTCAAATGGAAATGTGAATGTCACGCGCATTTATTTTGATACACCAAGAGGCGAGCTTTCAGGTTTATTATATAAGCCGAATGGGGCTAATAATGAATCAAGGCCGACTATAGTGACGACACATGGTTATTTAAATTCTGCAGAAATGCAGGATGCCCAGTCCATTGAAATGTCCAAAAGGGGATATGTCGTTTTAGCGCTTGATCAATATGATCATGGACACTCAAAAGGAACAATGAAAAAGCCCATTCCGTTTTTTTCCTTCTGGCCACAAGCCATTTATGATGCTGTTCAATATATGTATGATCAGGACTACGTGTTAAAGGATGATAAAGGAAATGGAATAATTGCCGTTTCTGGTCATTCGATGGGAGGATTCTCTGCAAATCATGCCGTCATGCTTGATGAAAAAGATTTTCAGAAAACTGGGGTAAGAAAAATATTGAGTTCTTTGACAATGGGGTCCGATTACCAATGGCTAAAGGCTCTTGGATACAAGGAAGATGATATCAATAATGCATATGGGCCAAGAACATCTGGAAAAATAGCGGGGCAGTATGATGAGTTCTTCTTCAATGCTGATGTCACAGCTGCAGGCGGAACGGTTGTAAAGAAAAATTACGTAGGAACTGCAGAGGGCAAAGGATTCTTGGGCAATCCGGAAAAACCGGAGGCTGGGAAAGTGTATGAAGTGGATGAAGGAAAAAGGATCATTTATCAGCCTAATGAGACACATCCTTGGAATCACTTCTCACAAACCTCCACAGGCTATGCTATTGATTTCTATGAAATGGCTTTTGCAGGCTATAAAGATCATGTGAAAGCAGGGAATAAACATCAGACGTGGATGTTTAAAGAGTGGTTTTCATTTGTAGCACTCATAGGCTTTTTGCTGCTTTTCATCCCCGTCATCACGCTTTTATCAAAATTGCCTTTCTTAAAGAGTATTTATACAGCGAATCCAGAGGTGCTTCCTGCTCCCAAAACAAACGGAGAGAAGCTTGCGGGACTGCTCTTAGTGGTCTTTGGTGCTTTATTCCCTGCATTATTTTTCTCTGCTCTTTATGGCGGAGATGTCTATGGAATGAGATTACTGAGGCAGATAAGCATGATTTTCATCGGCCTATCTTTGATTGTCTTCCTATATTCGATGGTGAAAAAGTCGGAACGAAGCGTAAAATCAAGTTCATTTATTCTTCTAGTATTGAGTGTAATTCAATATATTTTCCTGCGATTGCAAGGCAAACTGATAGCTACAACAGAATTTTTCGGGGCACCCACTGTAAATCCCATTCTGTATTGGGCGTTGAATGTAGCTCTGGTTACATTGATGATTATGGTTTGCTACCATTATGTTTCAAAAAAACCTGCTGGTGCCACCATCCGCAATTATGGTGTCAAAGCAAGCATCAAATCTGTAGCAGCATCGCTTGTTGTAGTTGTTTTATCGATATCAATCGGCTACGGTATTCTCTATCTAGTGGATGCAGTATTCAAAGTAGACTTCCGTTTGTGGACTTTTGCGGTAAAGACGTTCGAAGACCAGCATCTTATCGCATGGTTGAAATATGCTCCATTATTCTTAATTTACTATTTTGTAGTTGGATTATCAGTCAATATAAATACAGCAGCTGAAAAATACAAAGGATTCAAGGGGTATCTAATTGCTGCACTACATTTTATAGGTGGCCTTGTTCTGTACCTGATTTATCACTATGGTCTTTTGTTCATCACCGGAACAGCAGGATATCCTGCAGAGTCGCTCTCCTCCATCATCATGATTGCCCTAGTACCAACCTTATTAATAGCATCCATCCTTAACCGATATTTCTATAGAAAAACAGGCAACATCTATGTGGGAGCATTTCTTAATACACTGCTTCTGACGCTCATTACAGTTGCCAACACAACCCTATACACGATTTTCTAAAAAGGGAGTACATGGACTGGAACGCAGGGACAGGTTCCTCGTCCCAGTCTAAGTTTAAAAGGCCAGCGACCCCGCCCATTAACTTGGGTGGTGGCGCTGGCCCTTCATTTAAATTAATAGCTTCATTGTATCACTTAAAGTTTTGGGTGGGACAAGGAACCTGTCCCCATGTCCCCACGCTTTTTAAAATGTATATCGGGACACTTGTTCGTCCCCGATGATGAGGCCCTCGACTTCTTGGAACCCCATTTTATCGTAAACTCGTTTGGCATGTTCGTTTGTTGGCTCGTATGACAGGGTGATTGTTTGATGCCGGTCTTCTTTCATCCTCTTGATATCGTCAATCACGAGTTGAACTGCCTCCTTGCCATAGCCCTTGCCTTGATGCTTATGATCGATCATCATTCGGTAGATCCAGTATTCTTGGTCTTCATCATCAATCCCATAAAGCGTGAATCCGATCATTTCCTCGTCTTTATAAATACCCTTCGCGTGAAAATTTTCAAGAAAATTCAATTGAGCGAGTGAAACCGCATTGGATGCGACAAACTTCAATTGGTCTTCCCGGACTTTAAGTGATATGGCCTTTATCCAGTTATCTTTTGTAATCGACTTTAAATGCAACATATCCATCCTCCTTCTCCTAAATTATACCAACCAATATCAATAAAAATATATATTTAGAATATTCTAGAATTAATTTTTCCAATCAACTATAATAACTTTAGTTTTGATGGAGAGAGGAAGGCAGCTTTTGAAAGAATATAAGATTATTTTATTTGATTTAGACGGCACACTTTCAGACCCCAAAATAGGCATAACTAAATCCGTTCAGCATGCACTAAGAAAAATGGGGATTATTGAAGCCGACTTAGATAAGCTGGAATGTTTTATCGGACCGCCATTGCAAGCATCTTTCCATGAATATTATTGTTTTGATGAAAAAAACACAAAAATAGCCATTGAATTTTACAGGGAAAGATTTAAGGAGAAGGGAATGTATGAGAACGAATTGTATGAAGGCATTCCTGAGCTCTTAAGTTCCTTAAAAGATTATGGTTATAAGCTGGTGATTGCAACATCCAAGCCAACAGAATTCTCCGAACAAATCTTGGAGTACTTCCAGATCGATAAGTATTTTGATCTTGTTATCGGGAGTAACTTGGATGGTACGAGGACTTCAAAAACTGAGATCATCCAATATATCCTTGATAAATACAATGAACACTCTGCAGATGAGTTTATCATGATTGGTGATAGAGAACATGATATTATCGGCGCAATAAATACCGGCATTGATTCCATCGGAGCAGCCTATGGATACGGTTCGCATGAAGAATTAAAAAGATCCCATCCGACATATATGGCAAGTAATGTCCAAGAAATAAAAGACCTTTTAGTCCGGGACATGGGGACAGGTTCCTCGTCCCAGTACCAGGAGATGCATGGGTACAGGTGATTCTGGGAAGCACAAGAACCACCCTCCTGATTCCGATGAGCAGAGGAGTGTAGGCATGGAAGATAGAAGAATTTTGGTTCCATGGCACCAGGACAACTATTATGAAGGTGTCGAGCAATGGATCCGTGAAGAGCTGGAAAGAGCGGGTTTGGAGTTAAAAGGAAAAGTTGAACCTGTGAAGGATACGGATGTTACCCTTGTTCTCCGTATTCCAACGAACGGAGAGGAATATTATTTTAAGGCAGGCACTTTCGCGTCACACCATGAGGCAGTGCTGAGTAGTGAACTCAATAAAAGATACCCAGGAAAAACGGTGGAAGTTCTTAGTGCTAATGAGGAAGAAAACTGGTTGTTGATGAAGGATCTAAAGGGGAAATCGCTGCGCACATTGAAGGATAAAAAGCTTTGGCAAAAGGCGATTAGCGAGTATGCAGAGCTTCAAATAGCGGAGTTGAAAAGCGTTGATTCTTTGCTTCAGTTGGGGGTTTCTGACCGCAGAATGCCAGTACTCAAGAAGGAAATCGAGCAGCACCTGGGAGACATGTGCAGAACCGGATTAAGCAGAGATGAAACGAGACAGGTGACGGCGCTGCTTCCGGTTCTATTAGATATGTGTGACGAAATGGATTCGATTATTCCACCATCCATTGAGCACGGTGACCTCCATACAAATAATATTCGGCTGGTGGGGGACCGCCTTGTATTTTTTGATTGGGGAGACGCATCCGTTTCGCATCCGTTTTTCAGCACACGCGTATTTTGGCATGCACTCGATGATCTCATTTCAGCTGATTCGGAATGGCTGGGGATGGTAGAGGAATTTCGGCCATATTATTTAGAACCGTGGACAAACTTAGCGCCGATGAAAGAGCTTGATCGAGCATTGAGGTTATCCGATCAACTCGCATGCGTCCAAAGGGCATTGAGCTGGCATTTATATATCACCCCCAACCGTGTAAAGCAGGAGGAGTCTTATAACAAGCCATCCCAATGGCTTAGGCTGCTGCTTGAACATCGGGGATTAGTGGGGGAATGAGAGGTCGGTCGATAAAATGATGAATGAGTTTCAGATTGGGACAGAGGGACAGGTTCACTGTCCCGTTCCGGGACAAGGAACCTGTCCCTCCGTCCCCTCCTTTGTCCTATGTTGAAATTTTGGATTGGCGGTGCAATAGCTGGGATTTTACTTTTGGTTTATTTTCTGACTTATACGGGGGAGAATGTTTTTCCTGACTTGAATAAGAGGCACGCAATGATTCGATTGGAGGATGTCGGGCCGGGTGGTGAATATAATAGCTTAGATGGTTTAGGCAAGCTGCGGGCTGTGATGAATTACTTAGAAGTAGAGCATATTCCTTTTCATGTAGCTGTTATTCCCAGATGGAAGAGTATGCTGGCTGATGGAAGCTGGACTGAAAGAGGGATTGATGATCCTGAACCGGACTCCATTTCAAGGGGTTTAAATGAGATACTCCTTGAAGCGCAGCAGCATGGAGGTATTTTGGGTATGCATGGATACAGCCACCAGTTTGGGAATGCCGCCATGAAAGGTGACAATCAGAATTCAGGAACAGGAGCGGAATTCAAGGTAAGCGGGTTTCCTGTGACGAAAGATCCCGCATATGCAGCTGAACGTATGCAGAAGAGTCTGTCCGCCTTTGCAAAAGCTGGGCTTCATCCTGCATTTTGGGAATCGCCCCATTATAAAGATACACGTGAACAAGAAAGGGTATTTCGTTCCTTCATGGGCATTTTATATCAACCCGATTTTTATTCTTTAAGGTCGTTAAAGGATCTGAACGTTTATGAAAATATTAATTCATATGGAAAGAGTAGTCTCGGATCAATCTATGTTCCTGCCCCTTTAGGATACGTTAAAGATAAAAGCTCAGTGGACAAAATACTTTCAAAAGCCTCTAAAAGTAAAGGGTTGGCTTCATTTTATTTTCACCCATTCCTGGAATTTCCCTATCTTAAGAAAGAATTAGGCGGGGATGGGAAACCGGTCATGAAAAATGGCGTCCCCGTATATATCTATAAAGGTAATGGCAATCGATCTTATCTCCATCAGCTGGTAAAGGGATTAAAGGAGGAGAAATATCGCTTCATGCCTCTCTATAATATTGTTCCATTTACTCCTGCTCATCGAGTCAAGCTGCCCGTTGGAACGAAGGAAGATCAGTTGTTTTTTGGGGATGTAGCCGGAGAAGGGCATGCGGATATGGTTGTGCGGATGAAGGATCGAATCCTTGTGGTGCCTGGAAATTATTCAATGCCGCGCAATCGGCCCCAAAAATCACCGCAAGTGTGGTTAAAGAAAGCTTTTAAACCTGAGGAAAAGTTCTTTCTAGTAGATTTCAATGGCGACAAGAAACAGGATTTGCTTTCCTACAATAGTGAAACCGGAAGTCTCGCGGTTTTCAAGGCAGGAGAAGGAAAGTTTCAATCCCCTGTAGTTATTGGGAGGCTGCCTTCGGGGCTTGATTCCATTCAGACCTATCAATCTTTAAATGGATCAGGACTAATTGCATTGCTGAACGGCAGGCTGCTGCATAGTGAATTTTCTAATGGCCATTTAACGACAAAAAAGTATGATGCTCCTTTTTCCAAGGATCATAAGGTTTTCATAGGGGAATTTCAAAATTCCTTTCAGACTGACATTCTATCAATATCTCCGAGTGGGAGGCAGGCGCTAATCTGGAAGTTTGAACAGGGAAGATTAGTTGATCACCGGGTGGAAGGACTAGAGGTTTCTTCTGATGACCAGGTAGACACAGCGGATTCAAATGGGGATGGTAGAAATGATTTAATCGTTTATAACAAAAAGACCGGTGTTTGGCGTGTTTTTGAAAATGAGGGGAATGACCGCTTTCGTTCTTTAGACAATGACTTTGGCCCATGGGCAAGGGGGAACGAAAGGATTGGGATTGTGGCAGACTTTGACGGCAACGGAAAAGCAGATATCGGATCCTTCGATGAATCGGGGCATCTGCTGGATATAGCACTCTCATTTCAAGAGAAGACGCCATAGGGCTGAAAGGAAGAATTCATGCACTCATTTATGATAGTCATGGCAGATGTTTTACAAGGGATTATTTTTTCGGTTAGTCTCTATCAAATCATCATTAGTCTTGGGGGCTTTAAGAAGAGGGTAGAAAAAAGCAGGGACTATGCTCCAGAGAAATCGTTTGCGATCCTTGTGGCTGCTCATAACGAGGAAATGGTCATTGCACCACTATTGGAAAATTTAAAGAAGTTGGATTATCCCAAGGATTTATACGACGTATTCATCATTTGTGATAACTGCACCGACCGTACCTCACAAGTTGCAGCTTCGTATGGTGTGACCGCAATGGAACGTTATGATGATATACGAAAAGGGAAGGGCTTTGCGGTTGAGTGGATGCTCGAGCAACTGTGGAAAAAGAAGCATCAGGTTGATGCTGTGGTCGTTTTTGATGCGGACAATTTAGTGAGCAAGAACTTCCTCCTTGAGATGAATAATAAACTGCTTGGTGGACACAAGGTGATTCAAAGTTATGTTGAAACAAAAAATCCTTATGATTCATGGGTTACGTTATCCTATGCCATAACGTATTGGTTCATTAACAGGATGTGGCAGCAAGCTCGTCACAATTGGGGCATGGCAAGTACTTTAGCCGGCACTGGTATGTGCATTGAGGCGAAGCTGCTTAAGGAGATGGGATGGAACTCAACATCGCTGACAGAAGATGTTGAATTTACCGCTCGCTGCATCGGCAGGGGAATCTATCCGACTTGGGCAAGAAATGCGATTGTGTATGATGAAAAACCGATCACACTGGCCAGTTCGATAAGACAACGGCTGCGATGGATGAGAGGGCACACAGACTGTGCAAGAAAATATATGAAGCCGCTTATTCTAAAGGCGCTGCAAACGGGTAAGTTTGCACAATTCGATGCGGCCATGTATCTATTTCAGCCAATTAGATTTCTATTTGTAGCAGCGGTTTGGGTAATGTCCAGCTTACAGCTTGCAACACCTCTATATACTCAATTTGACCTGCTGAAAATGATTCCAGACTGGGCTTGGATTGTGTTGAATATCGTCTTATTCCTTCAATTTCCATTGGTTATGCTGCTTGAGAAGCGGCCGTGGAAAGCATATCTGGGCCTCATTTTATTTCCGGTTTTTCAATTCACTTGGTTCCCAATAACGTTATTTGGGATACTGACTAGCAAGAATAAGACCTGGAATCATACAAAACATACCCGTGCGATTAAAATCGACGATCTAGCCGGATAAAAGCAATCTTTCAGTAGATCAATCTAGAAGGAGTTACAAGCGAATGAAATTAATATTGGTGATTACCCAGGCCATATACTTAATCAGCATTGTTCTTTGGCTGCCCATTTGGGGACTGTCATTCATGAGCTTCGACAACGGAATCGCTCTATGGAACAGCCTATTTGTCCTTATCATCGGGATCTATCCATTGGTTGTAATCACCTGCTCCATCGCTGCTTGGCTGCAGTACAGGAAGAGCCAAAATAGGAGGGCCGTAATAATTAACCTAATCCCCTTGCTATGGATACTGAGCCTGTTGAGCTTAATTCTACTATGAGGGACGCAGGGACAGGTGAACTATACCCCGGATAACGGACACTGATAAAAAAGGGCCCCTTATCCGGGGCTTTTTGTGTTTCAATAGAATTAATGAAATGGACGGAGGTTTTTAATATGAAGAAGAAGCTTTATAGTGAATTTGAGAGGAAAGAACTGAAGAAGAATCCGAATATCACAAATGTTTCTGAACACATGGTTTCCTACAGCCCTACGTTTAAAATAATCGCGGTCAAGCAATATCTCAACGGGAAGATCCCCTCACAAATCTTTATTGAACACGGTATTGACCTTGAAATGATTGGAAAGGATCTGCCAAAACGGTGTCTCCACCGCTGGAAGAAAACATTTGAGCGTTATGGTGAGGAAGGATTCCTTACGGAACGCAGAGGGAAAGGAAACGTTGGTCGATCATCTTCAAAACCCCTCTCCCCTGAAGAACAATTGAAGAAAGCAGAGGCAAGAATTAAATTCCTGGAAGCAGAAAACGAGTTCTTAAAAAAGCTAGAGGTTCTAGAAAGGCAGGCGTTGAAGAAGAAACGATATTAAGAAAGTCCGAAAAGTTTTATCTGATTGATCAAACGGTCCAAAAACACGGGTTACAGAGAGCTGTTACCTATTTGTGTGAACTAGCAGGAGTAAGCAGAAGTGGTTATTACGATTGGGTGAACGCTGCTCCTAAGCGTGCGAAACGGGAAGAACAAGATGAAGTAGATATCGTTTTAATTAAAGAAATTTTTGAGAAGAAAGATAAAAAAGCTGGTGCTCTTCAGATTAAAATGACAATGGAGAATGACCATTCAACCGTCATGAATCATAAGAAGATCAGACGACTAATGGCTAAATATCATCTAATTACAACGATTAGAAGAGCTAACCCTTATCGGAAAATGTCTAAGGCAACAATCGAACACCACACCTGTCCGAACCTGTTGAATCGTGAATTCAATCAAAATGAACCAGGCAAAGTACTCCTAACCGATATTACGTATCTTTATTATGGGAAGGGACAAAAAGCATATTTATCATGTGTGAAGGACGGTGCGACGAAGGAAATTGTCGCTTATCATCTATCCTCCTCCTTGGGAATGGATATCGTTTATAAAACCCTAAAAAAATTAAAGATGGCAATAGGGAAAACCTTTCACTCAGAAGCCATCTTACACTCCGATCAGGGAGTTCATTATACTAATCCCCAATTCCAACAAAGGGTGAAGTCGCTTGGATTAACCCAATCAATGTCACGCAAAGGGAACTGTTGGGACAATGCCCCAATGGAGAGTTTCTTTGGACACTTCAAGGATTGGGCAGAGTACAAATCATGTAAGAATTTAAGGGAAGTCCGCAAGGAAGTGGATCGGGTAATAGAAGAATATAATCACCATCGTTATCAATGGGGCTTAAATAAAATGACCCCGGTTCAATACCGGAGTCACTTATTAGCAGCCTAGGCTCTTTTTTTATACTGTCCGAATATGGGGGCACAGTTCACAGGTTCCTCGTCCCAATCTACCATCATCAAAAATGCCAGCGCCCCCGCCCGTTACCTTGGGTGGGGGCGCTGGCCCTTCATTTATATTAATAGCTACCATGGATCCCGCATACCCCTTGTGGGACAAGGAACCTGTCCCCATGTTCCACACTGAACATCGGGGATTAGTGGGGGAATGACAATAAATTAAAATGTCTGATCCTCAATTTTTAAAGAGGGTCAGACTTTCTCATATCCGACATTCACACAGCAGCGAATGTGATATAACCCACAATAGTCAGTATCTGGATAAAGATTCCAATGCCGCTGCAAACAATTCCTGCAGTGGCAAGACCTCTTCCGCTTTGATGATTGTTATCCATCTCCCTGGAAGCCTTCCTTGCAAATACAACACCGAAAATTCCAAGGATGATCCCGATAAAAGGGATAAAAACCGAAAAAAATCCCAATGGTTAAAGAAATAATCGAATTCTTATTCGTTTCGCTATTAACAGTAGTAATTTCTGCTCACCTCCTTATGTGGGACGAGGGGACAGGTTCCTCGTCCCCTTCGGAGGGACAAGAAACCTGTCCCCATGTCCCAAATTAAACAAGTTTAGTTTTCTTCATTAACCCTATGAAGATATGGATTATCCCTCTTGCCAGTGGTGTTGTTAGTGGAAGGAGTATGAAAGCATATAGTGTTCCCCACACTAAGACACCTTCTACATTCACGCTTAAATATCCTCCATCAATTGGGGTTCTAAAGTGTCCTCCCCTGGCTACATACTCCCCGAATAATGCGCCAATTGTTCCGCTATATAGAGTGACGATACATGCGGAAAAAAGGCTAACCAGCCAAAGTTTTTTGTTTGAGGGCAATCCGCTTTTTGTGAAATAAAATCCTAGTAAACCGAAATTTAAAATAAATGGAATTAAATTGGCGTAATATAACCACACCTCGCCGATCAAAGACGTATAACCACCAGCCAGAATTTGACCAAACAACATAAACAGAAATGAAATACAAAAAGAAAAGGTAAAACCGAAAACCATGCCAATCAGAGTACCTTTTGCAAGTTTCATAACATTTCCTCCAAAGTGATAAGTTTTTCCAGTATTTATTCCTTAAGAACCATTTTATGGTAAAATTAGGTTATTTAATAGTGTTATGTTTGGAGGCGTGGTGTGAATAAAAAGAAAACCTTTCACCGTATTTTATTATTTATTTTCCTAGCTATGATCCTATTCATATTTAACGTATTTTATGGAAACCCCCTTAGTAAATATATTTCAAAAAAAGACCTCGAACACTACTTACATACACATTATCCAGACAAAGATTTTCATTTATCAAAAGGGGATTATGTGTTTCCTTTTGGCTCCTATAGTTATAAAGTTTCTGAATTCCAAGGTGGTCAGGAAAGTAAATCAAAAGAGTATGAGTTTATGATAGGCGGGGCATTTTCCCGTAAGGTTCGTGTAGATGGGATTTATGAAGACAATCTGGACCCAAATTTAATGGAACGACTAGGCAAGGAAGCAGGGGAGGAAATCAATGATTTACTCACTCAGCATTTTAGTAATATTAATTATGTCGGTGCAAGATGTGCAGTCTTAAAGGACAAACTAGATGAGAATGTAAAGTGGGATAAGAGTCTGGATTTAGATGAACTATTATCCATTAATATTTTTCTCGATTCCAGAAAGCAATCAAAAGGTGAATTTTATAAAGAAGTAACAAAAATTCAAACGCTATTGAATGAACATGGCTATAATTACAAAGGAGTCATCGTTAATGGAGATTTATTGGATACAAAAAGCGATACAATTGATTGGTATGTTAAATACGACATATACTTCACTAAAACCCAATCTATTAAACTAAAAGATATTAATTGAAGTTGGAACGCAGGGACAGGTTCCTCGTCCCAATCTACCATCATCAAAAAGGCCAGCGCCCCCGCCCATTACCTTGGGTGGGGGCGCTGGCCCTTCATTTATATGAATAGATTCCATGGATCCCGCATACCCCTTGTGGGACAAGGAACCTGTCCCCATGTCCCGTTAGTTGCGGATGAGGTAGTCGAATGCACCGAGGGCTGCCGTTGCTCCGGATCCCATGGAGATGATGATTTGGTTGTAGGCGCTGTTTGTACAGTCGCCTGCTGCAAATACTCCGGGAATCGAAGTGGCTCCGCGGTTATCGACGATGATTTCACCAATTTGGTTTCGTTCGAGTGTTCCTTCGAGCCATTCTGTATTCGGCACAAGACCGATTTGGACAAACACACCTTGTAATTCGATATGGTGGTCTTCACCAGTTTCGCGGTTGGTGTAAGTAAGACCAGTGACGTTATCAGTGCCGGTAATTTCTTGAGTCGCGGCATTAGTTAAAACTGTCACATTTGGCAGGCTGTTCAGACGATCTTGCAGGACTTTATCCGCTTTTAGCTCTGATCCAAATTCGAGAACGGTCACATGTTTAACGATTCCTGCAAGGTCAATTGCTGCCTCGACACCGGAGTTTCCGCCGCCGATGACCGCAACGTCTTTGCCTGCGAATAATGGGCCATCGCAGTGCGGGCAGTATGCGACGCCTTTGTTTTTGAGCTCTTGTTCACCTGGAACGTTGATATTGCGCCAGCGTGCACCCGTTGAAAGGATAACGGATTTACTTTTCAAGACAGCGCCGTTTTCAAGAGTCACTTCGAAAAGGTCTTTCTTTTCTAAATGCTTAGCACGCTGCAGGTCCATGATGTCGATATCATACTCTCTTACGTGCTCCTCAAGGGCAGATGCGAGCTTCGGACCTTCCGTAGCTTTTACACTGATAAAGTTTTCGATGCTCAGTGTATCCATGATCTGACCGCCGAAGCGTTCTGCCAAAATCCCGGTGCGGATGCCTTTGCGCGCAGCATAAATAGCAGCGCTGGCACCCGCTGGTCCGCCGCCGACAACAAGGACATCGTATGGTTCTTTATCAGCAAAATCCTCCGCACTTGAGCCCTCGCCCAATTTAGCCAGGATTTCCTGAAGGGAAATACGGCCGCCATTCCAGAATTCGCCGTTTAAGAAAACAGCAGGTACGGCCATGACATTTTTACTTTCAACCTCGTCTTTAAATGCCGCGCCATCAATCATTGTGTGCGTAATATTTGGATTAAGCACACTCATGATATTCAGTGCCTGCACAACATCAGGGCAGTTGTGGCAAGTGAGGCTGACATAGGTTTCAAAATGATAGGAACCCTCAATACTCTTGATTTGATCGATCATATTTTGGTCCACTTTTGGTGCCCGACCACTCACTTGCAGCAAAGCCAAAACGAGAGAGGTAAACTCATGTCCGAGCGGGACGCCAGCGAATGTGATTCCGGTCTCTTCCCCGATGCGATTGATGCTGAAGCTTGGTGTTCGAGTCAATTCTGCTTCTTCTACAGTGATTTTAGACGACATGGAAGCCAGCTCTTCGACAAGAGCCAGCATTTCCTTTGATACGTCATCTGTACCGGCACTGACTTTTAGCAGAATATCATTTTCTAATAGTTGTAGATATTGATTTAATTGAGACTTAATTTCTGCATCAAGTGCCATGGATTATCGCTCTCCTTAAATTTTTCCTACAAGGTCAAGGCTTGGTTTTAGTGTTTCTCCGCCTTCTTTCCATTTTGCAGGGCAAACTTCACCTGGATTATTGCGCACATATTGTGCTGCTTTGATTTTGTTGATTAGTGTGCTTGCATCACGTCCGATTCCATCAGCATTGATTTCAACGGCTTGAATGATGCCGTCTGGATCGATGATGAAAGTACCGCGGTCTGCTTGTCCAAGTTCCTCGACAAGTACGTCAAATTGGCGGGAAAGGACGTGAGCGGGGTCGCCAATCATTGTATATGTGATTTTACCGATAGCTTCTGATGTATCATGCCATGCTTTGTGAGTGAAATGAGAATCTCTGGATACAGAGAATACTTCTACACCAAGCTCTTGAAGTGCTGGATATTGTTCCTGAAGATCTTCAAGTTCTGTTGGGCATACGAATGTGAAGTCTGCTGGATAGAAGCAAACGACGCTCCAGCGGCCTTTGAAATCCTGGTCGGAAACTTCCAGGAAATCTCCGTTTCTATAAGCTTGTGCTGTGAATGGTTGTACCTCTTTACCGATTAAAGACATAATGAAATTCCTCCTGTGATGTGTATTTTGAATGATTAATAGAAAGAAACTTAAGCTTTGGAAAAGCAGGTGAGTAATCTTTCAATAATCATTTTTTATTTATAATAATTATTATATAGACATGATTCTCGTTGTCAATTAAAACACAATAATTATTCTAAATAAGAGTTGAATGGGACGCTGTGGGACACCAGGGACAGGTTCCTTGTCCCACTCGTGGCCCCATTGATAGTCATATATAGGAGCCCACTGAGATCTCCATATTTCTATAAAAATGTTGGGACAAGGAACCTGTCCCCATGTACCAGCACATACAAAAAAGAGCCGCATTTACAGAAGGATCAAACTTTCCTGTAAATACGGCTCTTTTTTATATTGAAAACGGTAAGGTTATGTGGTAAATTTATATAGATATGCGTTGTATAATTAAATTTAAATATATTTTACCTATTTTAATTATACAACGAAATTAGTTTGTTCGTCAACCCTCTGATGAAAATATTTTTTTAAGGAGTGTTTGCTTTGAAATTGGGATACAAGCAGGAGCAAAAACGTGTCGATCATGTTATGGAAATCATTGCGAAGGATATCAGCAGGTTGGAAGAGGAAACTGCACGCCGCAAGGACGAAGTGGTTCATATCCGAAAGCACTTTTGGGATGAAATCAAAGTAAATACGGATACTTTTGATGATTACCTTGAGACGATTATTGGTCTGCGCCAAGAGGCTCAGGCTCTGTCTGTCAGTCAAACCAGTCATAGGCATGCTTCCAAGCGTTTATCCACACTCCGCCGGATGCAGAGTATCCCTTACTTTGGCCGAATCGATTTTACGGAAGAAGGGGCTACGGATGTGGAACAAATCTACATCGGAATTTCCTCTCTCGGCGACGAAAGTGGAGAAAACTTCCTCATATATGACTGGAGGGCTCCAATTTCCAGTGTTTATTATGATTACCAGCCCGGTCCGGCAAAATATTCAACCCCTGAGGGAGAAATTGAAGGTGTGTTGGAGAAGAAGTGGCAATATCTGATTCGTGATGGGGAACTTCAATCCATGTTTGATACAAGTCTCACCATCGGCGACGAAATTCTGCAGCAGGTGCTGGGCAAAGGCACCGACAAACAGATGCACAATATCGTCGCTACCATACAGCAGGAGCAGAACCGGATCATCCGCCATGATCGGGGAAGGCTGCTCATTGTCCACGGTGCGGCTGGGAGCGGCAAGACTTCGGCCGGCCTGCAGCGGATTGCTTATTTGTTATATAAATATCGGGATAATTTGAATGCCGATCAAATTATTCTTTTTTCTCCCAACACGATGTTTAACAGCTACGTGGCCAATGTGCTTCCGGAGCTAGGGGAAGAAAACATGCAGCAGGTCACATTTCAGGAATACTTGGACCACCGTTTGAGCAAAAAGTTTCACGTGGAACATCCATATGAGCAATTGGAGTACGTGTTGACTGCACCGCATACACCTTCTTATCAGGCGAGGGTTGCGGGCATCCAATTCAAAGCGGCTGTCCAATTTTTCGATGCGGTCAATGCATACAGGAAATCACTGGAGTCGCGTGGAATGATATTTAAAGACATTAAATTTAGAGGGGAATCAATCATTTCCTCACAGCAAATTGCAGACAGGTTTTATCAATTTGAAACAAACCTCCGCTTTCATAACCGATTAGAAAAGTTACAGGAATGGCTCATTAAAGAATTGAATAAAGCCGAAAAAGCGGAGCGATCGAAGCCTTGGGTTCAGGAGGAAATGGAGCTTCTAAGCAACCAGCAATATCACAAGGCACGTACCATCCTCGCGAAAAAACAAGGATATAAAAGAGAAGAAATTGCGGATTATGAGGTTGAGCCTGCGGCGCTCGCCCGATTGATTGTAAGACGGAAATTGAAGCCGCTGCGTAAATGGATTAAAGGATTCCACTTCATTGATTATAAGGGGCTTTACAAGCAAATTTTTGCTGATCCCAAACATATCAATCAGTGGATAGAAGGGGAGACACCTGAGAAATGGGCGGATATTTGTAACGCGACCATAGAAATGGTTGAGGATAATAAGTTGTTGTATGAGGACGCTACGCCGTTTTTGCTGTTAAAAGAACTGATCCAAGGCTTCCAGATTAATAGTTCCATTAAGCATATCGTCGTGGACGAAGCCCAGGATTACTCTCCGTTTCAATTCGAGTTTTTGAAGCGGCTATTTCCAGCAGCAAAGATGACGGTGCTTGGCGACTTTAATCAGGCGATCTTTGCCCATGCAAGCGGAATGGTTGATTTCAATAACCTGACCAGCTTATACGGGCCGGATGAAACAGAAGTAATCAATATTTCCCGAAGCTACCGATCTACGAAGCCAATCATCGAACTGACTAGAAGCCTGGTTCCGAACGGGAAGGCAATCATCCCGTTTGAACGAGACGGTGCGCAACCTGAGTTAAAAAAAGTCACCGATCATACGGAACTGCACAATCAAATTGTCTCAAAAGTGGCTGATTTACAAAGTCGTGGCTATGAAACCATTGCGATCATCTGCAAATCTGCTGAGGAAAGCCTAGGCGCATATGAAGCTTTGGCAGGAAGCGTCCAAGGACTTAAACTATTGAAAAGCAGCTCGCTTGAATACGAGCAAGGGGTCGTAGTCGTTCCGTCTTATTTATCGAAGGGCATCGAATTTGATGCTGTCATCATTTATGATGCGTCGGAGTCTGTATACGGTGACGAAAGCCTGCGAAGGACCTTCTACACTGCCTGCACAAGGGCAATGCATGAATTACACCTATACAGCGTAGGCGAACCGAATCCATTCCTGCAAAACTGGGACGCGTGGACAGGTTCCTCGTCCCAGCACCCCCTTTGAAGAGAACGCAGGGACAGGTTCCTTGTCCCAAAAGAATTCTTTGTTGATTCTTAAATAGCTGGTTCAATGAATGTTAAATAGAGAAGAGGAGTGGGGCGGGACAAGGAACCTGTCCCCATGTCCCGGAGGTCTGTGATGAAGAATTTTCAGTTTGATCGGTCTGAGTATGCGGTTTCTTTCAATGGTGAAAGGCTTATGTTATTGCCGAAAGAGTATCATCTTCTGCATTTTTTATATGAACATCTGAATCAGACGCTTTCGAGGGAAGTGCTGCTGGATGGGGTCTGGCCGATGGAGGCTCCGACAGATCGCACGGTTGATGACCATGTGTATCGGCTGCGGAAGAAACTTGCTGCTTTCGATGGAGTCGTCATTGAGACGATACGGGGGACTGGATATCGCCTGAAAATAAAGCAGCCCTCAGAGGATAATCCTCTTTCCTATGATCAGGAATTTAAGGAAAGCATGGATGTTCTGTTTCGAAAGTACATCGCATTTGGTCAGGGAACAGGACTGAAATCCATTGCGAGCCAGCATGATGCTCTGGCGATACCGATTGAAGCCCATAAGAAAGTGTACCTTCATTTTGTAAATGGTGATTTTCGATGGTTTACACTGGAATCACAGGATGTCCCGTTCTCGCAGAAGCTGTTCTATCTCCTGCACATATACGGGATTATTCAATTTCAGTTTGATCAAACGTGTAAGTACGCTGAGAAGGCGTTGCAATCAAACGCTTTGCCATGGGTACAGCATCAGGAATTCGATGTTTTTGGCATGATTGGGATATACCTTAATAATGGGAATTTTGAACAGGCTGCTCAGAAAATCAAATTCGTTCATTCGAAGATAGAAGCGGGTGAAATGAGCCAAGATATCGCTACTTATATAAAAGTCCAGGAGATCAAATTGGTCCTTGCTTCGCGGCAATTTGGTCCACTCGAATCCCATTTTGCAGAAGGTGATCAATTGTTCCATAACTATCCGTATTTAAGGGAAAAAGGAAGGTACCTCATGTTAAAAGGATTTGCGAAGTGGATGAACACTAGTGGAAAGGAAGGTCTTCAGTTGATGGAGGAAGGGTTCATGACATTAGGTGCTTCAAAATTTGTGCCAAATATGTTGAATGGGGTAAAAGATTTGATGGATCTCAGTCGTCATCTGAGCGTTGAGGTTCCAAAGGAATACCAAGTGAAATGGGACACATTCTCCAAGCAATTTGATTTTAAAGGCTTGGCTAGAGAAATTGAACGATTATTTCGACAGTCCCTCTGATATTCTTCTGACAATTGATTGATATCCTTTTCTTACTGATTAATTTACTGTAAGAAGGGGATATTTTTTATGAAGGATCTTCAAACGTTTTCCATTTTTAAAATGAAAAATTTCCGCACATTATTTTTCGTTCAAGTGTTATCGAGCTTTGGGAATTGGCTTGATCTGCTGGCGGTCAACGCGCTCATTTCGTTTGAATGGGGGCTGGATTTACGGGCAAATGCTGCAGCAGTTGTCATGATGTTCCTGCCGTATATCGTAATCGGTCCGTTGTCGTCGGTTTGGGTAGACCGGTGGGATAAAAAGAAAATCCTGATGATGACGACATTTGTACGTGCAGGTGTGGCAGTGGGTTATTTTTTTGCTCCAGGCCTCTGGGTGCTGCTTCTGTTGATTTTCCTGAAGACTTCATTAGCCTCTATTTTTGAACCCGCAAGGCAAGCGGCTGCACGTTCTGTGGTCCCTGATCCCTATCTTGCCCAGGCGTCTTCCATCAGCCAGATGGTGTTGAATGTAACCAAGATTGTAGCACCGTTGGTTGGGGGAGGGATGCTCTCTGTTGCACATCCGCAGCTGGTTTTTATGGCAGAGGGAGTATTGTATGGCGCTGCTTTTCTGCTGCTGTTTTGTCTTCCTGCATTAGAGGCGGCTAAGGAAAGGAATCTTTCTTCTAGTACTTCCTATTGGGAAGAGTTGAAAGAAGGATTTTCACTGATTCGATCGAATCGCATCCTATCAACTGCCATTTGGATTACTTCTATCTCCATGTTCATTATTTTTCTTTATGACAGCTTCTTTGCCCCATTGTCCTTGTCGCTGGGGTTGGATAAAACCGGATATGGGCTGCTCAGCAGTGCACTTGGCGCTGGTTCTGTCACAGGGGCTTTCTTATGCGGATTCTTTAACAGGTGGAAAAGGAATCCGCTTCTGTTCATGTCAATTGGAAGAGTGGTATCAGGTACATTCATGCTGGTGGTAGGAGTGGGCTGCTATGGCTTTGCCCATGGCAATATTCTGTTTTGGATCGTGATCTTCGCTATAATCGGATGTGTAGGAACGGCCCTCTTTGTGCCATACGGGTACATCCTGACAACGGAGACGCCGCAGCACTTATTAGGTAGAATCAGCGCATTCTCAACCGCCGTCCAAAGTGCAGCGAGCCTGTTCGCCCCCATCATAGGAGCATCCCTCGGCCACTGGTTCGGATTAGCCAGCGTCTTCATCACCTCTGCCATCAGCTTCATCCTGCTAGGCAGCATTTCCCTGGGACGCAGGGACAGGTTCCTCGTCCCAAAACCGATTAGAAAGACAGAATAGGATGTCCAGCAGTTCCTTGTCCCACCCAATTAGAGAGTTGCCGGTATAAGGGGAGTTCTTGGCTGTGGTAACATTTATTCATAGTTCCTGCAGGGTGGGACAAGGAACCTGTCCCCCTGTCTCTAAATGAAAGGAGAAATGATTCTTGAGTATTACGGAATTTGTTAGGATGACGATCAGTGAGATGAATGGTTTTGATAAGGATCATAAGGAAGGCATTCAACAGATAATCGCAAAGGCTATAGAGGTTTATCAATTAAAGTCTTATGAGGAAGTAGAGGACACTCATGAAGGCAGGGTGCGGTTTATATATATCGATTCCATGATGGAAGAAAACATGCTGGCTAAAATAATAGATGTCTCTACAGAAGGCGATCCAGATTGGACTATTGAGTCTGTTTATGACAGCCGTGTTATTCGGGAGTATTAAAATATGCGGGACGGAGGAGCAGTTTACTGGTTCCTCGTCCCGCATTTTCATTTTCTAATCTTCATATTAATCATTGCCGCTATGCTTTCTCGTAAAATGGGATGGGACGAGGAACCTGTCCCCATGTCCCACTACTTTTATTGAACCTGCAGACTCACATCGTCGACGAAGAAGTCGGTCGGGTTGCTGCTGTCATTTGTGCCTTTGAAGGCAATTTGAACCGTCTGCCCTTTGTAGTTCGATAGGTCGTAGGTGCGCTTCACCCACCCGGATGCTGTGCCATCATTCAATGTTAAGAGCGTGGCGAGCGGGGATCCGCTTGTATTCCGAACCTGTGCGTATAGGTAATCATACGCGTGGCTTGTTTCGGAAGTGGAAACATATGTCCAGAAAGTGAGTGTTGCACTTGTTGCATTCGCAGGAATGCTCACTGTTTGATAGATTGTGTCTGTACTATTATTGTAGCCATTCAGATAAGCAGAGCTGCTTCCTGCATGAGGGCGAGAAGTATCAACGAGCTGATAGCCGCCAGTGCTTGATTCCGTCCACGGTGATTGTCCGCTTTCGAAGCCTCCGTTGGTAATCAGTTCTGTAGGTGTGCCGCCGCCTGTTCCACCGCCGGAACCGCTGGATCCATTGATGTCACGAATCAAGTTATACGCGTCAGGTGTCCCGATGCCTGATGCCATGTCATAGCCGGCAGTTGCAGGGTAGTATAAGTTATTTCCACTTGTCACATCATGGAATGCTGGGTACGTCTGTGTTGTATTAAACATTTGATAAAGTGTAGGGTTTGCTTGTCCAAGGTTGCCCTTGCCATTTGCTGCTGCATATTGGTTATTGAGTGCTGCAATGGCCGCCCATAATGGTGCCGCGGCTGAAGTTCCTCCTACTACTGTCCAAGAGCCTGAGCTATATACGGAGTAGCCTGTGCTTGGATCGGCATCTGCCGAAACATCCGGGACTTGGCGTTTGCCATTGGAGTAGCTATTTTGTACACCAGGACCGGATTGGAAGGAAGGCATGGCATAAACCGTCGATAAACCGCCGCCACCGCCTGTTTTATTGGAACTGTTTGCCCAAACGGATTCTGAACCGTAGGACGATCCGCTCAAATTCAGATGTGTTCCGCCGACGCCAGTCACATAAGGGTCATTGGCTGGACTGTCGACTGCTTTTGTAGAATCTCCAGCATCGTAAGCCCCGTTGTCGCCGGAAGCCGCAAAGATGCTTTGTCCTTGAGCAGCAAACTGTTGAAAAATCGAATGCAAACTGTTCATCAAGCTGCTTCCAGCTTGCAGTTCGCTGATTCCCCAGCTGACAGAGATGGATTTCGCTTTATTATCGGAAGCGATTTTTTGATACGTATCAATGAGCCCTTGACCTGTATTAGGGCCTTCATAGACCATGACTTGTGCTTTCGGCGCGATGGCATTGATAACTTCAATGTCCAATTCCACCTCTACTTCACCTTGACCGGCAGCACCGTTGTAGCCATCAACATAAACATTGGTTGGCGCAGGGCTTCCGAGACCGTAGTAATTGCTGTAGTTTGTGATATTAGAAGCTTTATAGCCGTCAAGCTCCATGACCGCAACCGTTTGGCCTGCTCCAGTGTAGCCTGAATTAGCAAGCGGGGTGACGTTGTAAGCCCCTTTTAACTCAGTTGGCGTATAGCCGCCGGATGGGCCGCTGCCCACTCTAGGTTCAGCAACTGCAGCTTTGTTCGTCACTTTTGGCGACGATTTGCGTATTTGCGGATGTGTAAAGTGCGGTTCGTTATCCAATCCCTCTACATCCGTGATGATACCCGCAAATTCGGCAGGGATTTCAGGAGCATCGGCGTTTGAGAAATACGTCTGTCCCTTGTCATTTTCATAATCATTGATGGTAACGCCAAAGGCATCCTCTAATTGTCCAATTTTACCGCTGACTGTTATAAAAGTATTATTGCTTGAGATATTTTTCACTTTAAAACCTTGGTCTTTTAAGAAACTTTTCACCTGAGCGACTGTGTCATCCGTTGGTCCGAATTGATTCTTAAATTCTTCAGTTGATAGATAATGTTTGTAATTCGGGGATGATGGGTCGTTAAGACTTGCAATGAATTGATCCAGTTGATCGCTGTTTCGTAAATTCAATGCGACTGTGACAGAAGTCATTTTGTTTCGATCAGTATGTTTCATATACTTTCCGTGCTTAGCTGCTGCTGGTGCTCCATTTTCTAAATGCACTTTCTTCGGTCCTGCTGCATAGGTTGAGCCGCCAGACGCAAACAACGTCAAGCTCAACAAGGAGGCAACCGTTGACACTAACAATTTTCTTCTTTTCATCCTTTCACCTCTCCATTTCCCCAAATAAAACGAATCTACCAAAAAAGCATGCTTCAAGTGCAATCTTCAAATGGTTCTTCATTCTTTATTTGGAATAATATTCATGTACTTACAACTAAAACTTTACTGAGTTTTGTAAAAAACAGATATCAGGCTTTATGCTTGTTTCTGTTAAGAATTTCGTGAAAAACAGATGAGAGAATGATGAGAATTCGGGACTTTTAGACAAATAGTGGGACGAAGGGACAGGTTCCTCGTCCCGCCATTCCATTTTTGAGCACATCAATCTATTCAATGCATCTATCTTTCGCCTGCATCGGGATGGGACGAGGAACCTGTCCCCATGTACCTGTGCATATTTTGCTAATTCCTTCATAGGTTTTTAGTGATGCCTTATAGGTTAGAGGGAGTGATCATTGAGGATGATGACGCTTAGTTTATGCATGATTGTGCGCGATGAGGAGAAGGTGCTGGGGAGGTGCCTCGATTCTATTGGGAATTTGGTGGATGAAATCATCATTATTGATACAGGGTCGACCGATGGAACGAAGGAATTAGCTTCGCGCTATACGGATCGAATTTATGATTTTAAATGGATAGATGATTTTTCTGCAGCGAGGAACTTTTCTTTCAGTAAAGCCACGAAGGACTTTATTTTGTGGCTGGATGCTGACGATGTACTGCCGGAAGGCGAACAAGAGAAATTTTCAGCATTAAAGATTTTTTTGCGTGAAGATATAGATGCGGTTTCGATGCCTTACATTTTGGCACGGAATGAAGAGGGAATGGTGACGCAGAGTGTAAGAAGGAACAGAATTGTGAAGAAAAGCAATGGTTTCAGGTGGTTCGGGTCTGTTCATGAATATATGGAGGTAGGGGGCAATGTCATCTCCAGTGATATTCACATCGTTCACAATAGCCAAAAAACAGGCGTGAGCA
This sequence comes from Falsibacillus pallidus, assembly GCF_050990905.1. Lineage (GTDB taxonomy): Bacteria > Bacillota > Bacilli > Bacillales > DSM-25281 > Falsibacillus > Falsibacillus pallidus_A. Next base: position 3,860,135 of record NZ_CP158866.1, on the reverse strand, counting down.
CCCGTAATTTAGACATATACGAGAAAATGCTGGGGGAAGGGCGATCATTTACTCCTCGGGATTTGTACTACTATGCGAATGAATGCCTCGATCACAAGCTGTATGAACGCGCAATTGAATATTATCAAAAGTTTCTTGATACCCGCGAAGGCTGGGTGGAGGACTGCATCAGCAGCTGTGCTAAGATGGCAGATTGTTACTTGGCGCTGGAAGACCCGGAGAATGCCATCGATCAGATTTTAAACTCCTTCAAATACGATATCCCAAGGGCTGATCAATGCTGCAGGATGGGTTTCATCTACTTATCCAAGGATCAGTTAGATAAGGCTGTCTTTTGGTATGAACTGGCTGCGAGCTTGGACTATGAAGCCGCAAAGGCAAAAGGGGGCTTCCTTAATCATAACTGCTATACGTGGCTTCCTCATTTGCAACTATGCGTTTGCTACTTCCGGCTTGGTCAAATTGAGAAATCAAAACACCATAATCAAATGGCAAAGGCTTACGATCCCACGAACCGGATGGTTTTATATAATGAGGAATATTTTCAGTCACTGACAGAACAGGAGGAGTAAAATGCCAACGAGCTTTTACCAAGCTATACCGGAGATCATCGAACATATCCGCATTGATGAACCCTCCTCCATTTTGGATGTTGGTGTAGGGTTTGGAAAATATGGCGTGCTGCTCAGGGAAGTTTTTGATATTCCGTTTGAGCGGTATGAAAAGAAAAGCTGGCAGCTGCAGATTGATGGAATAGAAGGGTTTGCAGGATACAGGAATCCTTTGCATGAGTATGTCTATAATCAGGTTATTTATGGGAATCTTGAATCTGTCATTGATCAAATGGGGGACTATGACACTATCTTACTGATTGATGTACTGGAGCACTTTGAAAAGCCGGAGGGATTGGAAATCATTCAAAAACTCCTTGCACATGCCAACAAATCATTGATCATTTCTACCCCTTTGTATCCGGAACCTCAGGGGGATTATTTGGGGAATACGCTTGAAACACACAAAAGCAGGTGGAACCTGATTGATTTTTTATCTTTCGATTTTACGTATAAACAATTAAATATCGGTGAAAATGGAGCGTTGTTATTTAAGATTCTTCCTCCTGAAAAGACTAAAATTCCTGCTGACCCCCCTACTAAGAAAAAACTAAAGATTGCCTACGTCCTTCCACATTTGAATTTGACAGGCGGACTGAAAATGCTGCTTCACCAAATGGAACAATTAAGGAAGCGGGGACATCAGATCTATGCCGTTTATAAGGGGGATCCTGGTACAAGGGCGGTCCCCAATTGGTATCCAATAGAAGTTGATGGGGAGATCATTGTTCCGCCCAATGAATCGTATGTCAGACATATAGAACATTGCGATATCATTGTAACAGGCTGGTATCAGCAGATTCCTGAATTGTTGGATTTGAATGAGAAAACGTTCTATTGGGAGCAGGGGCATAACTGGCTATTTGGTGATTATCCAAATTTATATGAAGCACAGTGGATCAGACAGGAAATGAAAAATCTCTATCAAACTGCAATCAGGATGGCAAGCGTGTCTTCTACTGTTTCAACTATTTTAAAAGCCCGCTATCAAAAAGAAACAGAGATCATTCCGAATGGGGTGGATACGAAATTTTATTTTCCTTTAACAGAGGAGCCGAAGGAGGATGTATTGACTATTCTTCTTGTAGGAAACCCGTTTTTAAGGTTTAAAGGGTTTGATGTGGCTCTTAAGGCACTCCGACATGTAAGGGATTTGGGATATCAGTTTAAAGTAAAATGGGTCTGCCAGCATCACCCCGACATTGGGTATGTGCCATTCCCTATTGAATATGTGATTCATCCAAGCCAAGAGGAGCTGAGGAATCACTATCAAATGGCCCATATTTTTTTGTTCACTTCGATTTATGAAGGTTTTGGCATGCCGCCATTGGAAGCAATGTCATGCGGAATCCCTGTGATTACAACAATGTGTGGCGGCATTAATGAATATGCCGGCAGCAATAACAGCCTGCAAATAGAACCCGGAGATCACTTGGCTGCCGCTCAGGCAATTATTACTTTGTTAGAAAGTTCCGAAAGACGGAACGAGTTAAGGAAAAAGGGCAGGGAAACAGCTTTAAAGTTCAGCTTTGATAGGGTTATTGAAAAATTGGAACGGTTTTTGTATGAGATAGATAATCAGAATGAGGTAAAACGAGAACAGGGACGCATTTAAGGTCCCTGTTCTTTAGTTTATATACTGGTATTGAGATAGATGGCATAGAGGGCGCTTTGAGTAATATTTGGACTGGAATAAAGGGAAATGGCATCGTTTCGGACGACGGGATTCCCTCCAATATTTGAAGTCCACGTCACGGTTGCTGTAGTCAGTACGTATGGGGCATTGTTAGATACATATACAGGCTGTGACCCGACGTCTGTAGGCCTGATAGAGAATATGATAGTTCCGGTAATGGATGCTGTTACAGTCAGTGTAATGGTCGAAATAATGCTTCCTGCTAATGGGGCGGCTAAATTGTTCGCTACATTCCTGCAGACTTGGAATATATAGCTTCCTGCAGCTAAGTTATTAATGTTGATAGAACTGGAAAAACCTACTACACTACCGGTCGTGCCCGTAACTACATAGGGGAGGACATTGGAAACGGCTCCTGGAGAACCGGCTATCCGTTGAAAACCAGTGTTGGTTCCTCCAAACATAATTGCCTTTGTAGAGCTGGTCGGTGTTGCACCAGTAGGTCCGGTGGCGCCAGTAGATCCAGTAGGTCCAGTAGGTCCGGTCGGCCCCGTATTGCCGGTGGAGCCGGTGCTGCCAGTGGCTCCGGTACTGCCGGTCGGTCCAGTCGGCCCTGTTGGACCCGTATTGCCAGTAGCTCCGGTACTGCCGGTCGGTCCAGTTGGCCCTGTATTGCCGGTAGCTCCAGTGGCCCCAGTGCTTCCGGTAGGTCCAGGATCGCCGGTAGGTCCAGTGTTGCCGGTATTGCCAGTAGGGCCAGTGTCGCCAGTAGCCCCAGTGCTTCCGGTAGGTCCAGGATCGCCGGTAGGTCCAGTGTTGCCGGTATTGCCAGTAGGGCCAGTGTCGCCAGTAGCCCCAGTGCTTCCGGTAGGTCCAGGATCGCCGGTAGGTCCGGTGTTACCGGTATTGCCAGTAGGGCCAGTGTCACCAGTAGCCCCAGTGCTTCCGGTGGGTCCGGGATCGCCGGTAGGTCCAGTGTTGCCGGTATTGCCGGTTGTTCCAGTTTCGCCCGTGGGTCCTGTTGGCCCGGTGGGTCCTGCGAGTCCCATTGGTCCAGGATCGCCCGTTGGACCAGTGGGGCCGGTATTTCCGGTAGCGCCGCCTGGTGGTCCCGTTTCCCCGGTAGGTCCAGTTGGCCCCATAGGACCGGCTGGCCCAGTCGGCCCCGGTGCTCCCGTTTGACATATACAAAAATTTTTATGACAGCATGGACAGCATGATGGCGGAAGATGACATCCATTATGATGATGTGGATGGTGGTTATTACTTAAATCCTCTTGGTATTTTTTTATAAAATCGTAGTTCTTTCCATATTGGTTTCCCTTCCAAACCATTAGATTTTCACCTGCTTTCGGTATATCAAAGCATAATATGCAAGCAGAGGAAAATGGGTATGGACGAGGAACCTGTCCCTCTGTCCCGAAAAGCGTTTAAATTTGTATAAAAATTTCAAATGTTTAGAATAGGAAATAGTACCTATTTAATAGAAGAGGAGTAATAATATGACTACGGCCAGTCCAGCGTCCGCTAATGCAAGTACTCAAATGCTTGAGGAGAAATCATTATTAGCGGCATTAGAACGGAATTTAGCGATAATAGAATTTAATTTAAATAGAGAAGTGATTTGGGTTAATGAAAATTTTGCACTTGCTATGGGATACACTGTTCCTGAATTGATAGGGATGTCACATCGCCAATTTTGTACAGATGAATTTAAAAACAGCAGGGAATATGAAAATATGTGGGCCGACTTGGCAAAAGGGATTAAGTTTCAGGAAAAGATAGAAAGGGTGAATAAAAGAGGGGAGATCCTTTGGCTGGAAGCAACCTATATCCCCATTTTAAATGAGCGGGGCGAAGTGGATGGTGTCCTCAAAATCGCAACGGATATTACATATCGTGAAAAAACCACAATGAAAATTCTGTCTCAGTTAAAAGAAATGCCTGTTGAATTGGTCAATGTCGTCATGGATAACTCCAAAGAAAAAATGGAGGCACTCCAGGCATTGAAAAAACAAACCGACTTAATTAGTGAAGTGTCAAAACTTATCCATAATATATCGACGCAAACAAATATCCTGGCATTGAATGCCGCAATTGAAGCAGCGCGTGCGGGTGAACATGGGAGAGGCTTCAATGTCGTTGCGGATGAGGTGCGTAAATTAGCTGCCAGCGTGGCTAAGTCCATTAATCAAGTCAATGACAACGTAGGGAATATCAGACAGGAAGCGGAAAGAGTGAATAAAATCACAACCAATTTGCAGCAAGAAATCCTTGAGACCGAGTCAAAATTCAAAAACATCTTGGCGGAGCTGGAAAAGTTAAATAGAAACTAGGTACGCAGGGACAGGTTCCTTGTCCCTCCCCTTTTGTATTGAATACAGATTAGAGTAACATAGTCTTTATTCCAAGCATCGGGATGGGACGAGGAACCTGTCCCCATGTACCGCGAATAATCATTGATAATTCCTTCTAGGCACTTTATAGTGGATACGATGACTTTTTAAGTTAGCACATGAATCAAGTTCTTTTTATATAAAGGAGATTGGAGTTATGTCACTTACACCAAATGATTTTCGTATTGAGAAGGATTTTTTAGGTTCGAAGGAAGTTCCTGCGAACGCTTATTATGGGGTTCAGACCCTTCGTGCAGTTGAAAATTTCCCGATCACGGGATATCGCATACACACTGAATTGATCAAGGCCATGGCGATGGTGAAAAAAGCGGCTGCGATGGCGAATATGGAGGTTAAGAGCCTGTATTCGGGAATCGGAGAAGCAATCGTCAAGGCGGCAGATGAAATGATCGAAGGAAAATGGCATGATCATGTCCTTGTCGATCCGATTCAAGGCGGTGCCGGAACATCGATCAATATGAACGTGAACGAAATATTGGCTAACCGCGCCCTTGAAATCATGGGCAAAGAAAAAGGGCAGTATCAATTTTGCAGCCCGAACAGCCATGTAAATATGTCTCAATCTACAAATGATTCATTCCCTACCGCTATGCATATCGCGGTATTGAATCTGCAGGAAAAATTGATCGGAACAATGGAACAGATGCATGAGGTTTTCCAAGCGAAAGCGAAGGAATTCAGCCATGTCATTAAAATGGGGCGCACCCATCTGCAGGATGCCGTTCCAATCAGACTGGGCCAGGAGTTTGAAGCATACAGCCGCGTGATCGAACGCGATATTAAGCGCATCAAGCAATCCAGGCAGCACCTCTACGAATTGAACATGGGTGCCACGGCAGTTGGGACAGGCTTAAATGCGTATCCACGCTATATTGAACTGGTTGTTCCTTATTTAGCTGAAATCAGCGGGCTTCCATTCCAAGGAGCAGAGCATCTCGTTGATGCTACGCAGAATACAGATGCTTATACTGAAGTGTCCAGCTCGTTGAAAATTTGTATGATCAATATGTCCAAGATCGCGAATGACCTGCGCTTGATGGCATCTGGTCCAAGAGCGGGCCTCGGTGAAATCACGCTGCCTGCAAGACAGCCTGGATCTTCTATTATGCCAGGGAAAGTAAACCCTGTTCTGCCTGAGCTGATCAACCAAGTAGCATTCCAAGTTCTTGGAAACGATCAAACAATTTCATTGGCATCCGAAGCGGGACAGCTTGAATTGAACGTTATGGAACCTGTTCTGATCTTTAATCTTCTTCAATCCATCAGCATCATGAACAACGCTTTTACGACTTTTACCGAGCATTGTGTAAAAGGGATTACAGCGAACGAAGACAGGATGAAGGAATACGTTGAAAAGAGCGTTGGCGTCATCACGGCGGTCAACCCTCATATCGGATATGAAGTCGCAGCCCGCATTGCAAGAGAAGCCATCTTAAACGGCTCTCCAATCCGGGACCTGTGCTTGAAATACGATGTCTTGACGGAAGAAGAGCTTAACTTGATCCTCGATCCATATGAAATGACACATCCGGGAATTGCCGGGGCTGCATTGTTGGAAAAAGACTGAGAATAAATCAAAAAGGAGAATGGCTTTAAATGCCACTCTCCTTTTTCTATGAAAAATTATTTAAAAAAAGAAATTTTCTTCAATGCTGCACAAAGCGGGATGGCAATGATGATACCGACCACGTTTTGTACGATATTTCCCGGGATGGAAGCTACGGGAGCGATCCAGTTGTTATAGAGGATCCCTTCGCAGATATAGTACACAGCAAGCATTGCAGGAGCAGAAGCGACAGCCGCTAGTAGATTGATAGCAGCACTATTCCCGTTTCGGCCGCCTGACCAGGCGATTTTTCCGGCAATATAGCCTTGAAGGCCGCGTGCCACCACAGTGAATGGCGCCCACAATGTCCAGCCGGATACAAGGTCGAACAAGCCCATTCCGACAGCTCCCGCAATAGCGCCCTTTTTCGGACCGAATAAGAATGTGGCGATAAACGCCATGGCTGTACCGAGGTGGACCAAACCGCCGTTTGCAGCGATTGGCAAACGGATATTTAAAAAGATGGTTGCCACAAAAACAAGGGCAATCAGCATGGCAGTCAAAATTAAATTAAACGTTTTGTTGCGTGTGGAAGAACTGTTATTTATTTTTTCCATGGCATAAAACCTCTCTGAATGTATTATTTCCTGATAATTTTAGCACAAATCAAGAGCAGAAAGCAGCGGTTTTTGAATGTACTTTAATCTTTTAAAATACTGTAGACTTTTTAAAATGGTTTAAATAGTTTATAATTTTAGATAAAGTAGATATTTTACTCTAGTAATATTTATAATAGAGATATAATAATTCAGTCAGTGGGTGGCGTTTTGCTTAGTTGTCTTTGGAGCAGAAGCGCCGGAACATTTTTTCTCAAATAAATGAGGTAAGGAAGGATAGAATGAGCAGCGTACAGAAAAAAACAGACGTTATCTTAATTGGTGCTGGAATCATGAGTGCGACTTTGGGATCATTATTGAAAGCGTTAGCACCGGAATGGGACATCAAAGTGTTCGAAAAACTCGCAGAAGCAGGGGTAGAAAGCTCCAACGAATGGAATAATGCTGGGACCGGCCATTCTGCGCTGTGCGAACTGAACTATACATCCGAGAAGCCGGACGGATCTATAGACATCACCAAAGCAATCAAAATCAACGAGCAGTTTCAGCTTTCCAGACAGTTTTGGTCTTTTCTCGTAAACAGCAAATTGATCAGCAATCCTCAGGACTTCATCATGCCGATTCCTCATATGAGTATGGTTCAAGGGGAAGAGAATGTGGAGTTTTTGAAAAAACGATTTGAAGCGCTTTCAGCTAATCCGCTGTTCCAAGGAATGGAGTATTCGGATGACCCTGAAAAATTAAAGGAATGGATTCCGCTTATCATGGAAGGCCGCACATCGACTGAACCGATTGCTGCAACAAAAATCGATTCCGGAACCGATGTGAATTTCGGTGCTTTAACCCGCATGTTATTCAAACATCTCGAGAGCCAAAATGTCGAAGTGAACTATAAACACACTGTGAAGGATATCAAACGCACCAGCGACGGCTCTTGGGAATTGAAGATCCACAACATCGACAGCGGAAGAATCGAATATCATACGGCAAAATTCGTCTTCATCGGAGGCGGAGGCGGAAGCTTGCCGCTTCTGCAAAAAACCGGCATTCCTGAATCCAAGCATATCGGCGGCTTCCCTGTAAGCGGACTGTTCATGGTCTGCAACAAGCCGGAGGTAGCTGAGAAGCATCATGCCAAAGTGTACGGAAAAGCAAAGGTCGGCGCGCCGCCAATGTCCGTACCGCATCTTGATACAAGATATATCGATAACAAGAAGTCCTTGCTCTTCGGACCGTTTGCCGGCTTCTCGCCAAAATTCTTGAAAACAGGCTCCAACATGGACTTGATCAATTCCGTCAAACCGAATAATCTCTTTACGATGCTCGCAGCAGGTGTAAAAGAGATGTCATTGACAAAATACTTGATCCAGCAGGTCTTGCTGTCTAATGAGAAGCGCCTGGAAGAATTGCGCGAATTCATTCCAGATGCGAAATTGGAAGATTGGGATATCGTCGTGGCAGGCCAGCGTGTCCAAGTCATTAAAGACACGCCTGCAGGAAAAGGAACTTTGCAATTCGGAACAGAAGTCGTCAGTTCCGCTGATGGATCCGTAGCCGCTTTGCTAGGTGCTTCACCAGGTGCATCAACGGCTGTCCACGTCATGCTCGAACTTTTGAACAAATGCTTCCCGCAGCAAATGAAAGAATGGGAGCCTAAAATCAAAGAGATGATCCCGTCCTATGGCGTATCGCTTGTTGAAAATCCGGCTCTATTTGATGAAATTTTTGCTTCAACGGCCGAAACGCTCGGCTTGAACGAAAAAGAACAGGTTTTTAGTTGAATATAATAGAATGCAAATTAAAAAAGGTGCAGCCGCTGGAGTCTTCCAGGCTGCACCTTTTTGTATGAGATAAGAAAGTATAAAAATTCAGAGTGATATTCTGTCCAGCTCCAGCGCCCAGCCCCTCGAGTCATAAGCCATACCTCTACGGAAATCAGGATTTCCTTCGAGTTCCGTCTTATGCTGGTCGGGGCTTATCAGGGCGCTTGCGCTTTTCTATATTATGCGGATTGTTCTTCTAATTCAGTAGTTGGCTTTCCTTTATTCTCCCATTTCGTGATAACCAATGCCGCTAATGAGTTGCCGACAATGTTGACAGCCGTCCGAGCCATATCGAGGATTCTATCAATTCCTGCAATAAAGGCAAGGCCTTCAACAGGGAGTCCGACGCTTCCAAGTGTTGCAAGCAGCACGACGAAGGATACACCAGGCACCCCTGCGATTCCTTTTGAGGTAAGCATCAATACGAGTACAAGTGTGATCTGATGGCCGATGCTCAAATGAATTCCATACATTTGGGCGATGAATAAGGCGGCAATTGCTTGATAGAGTGTCGACCCATCAAGGTTGAACGAATAGCCGGTAGGGATGACGAAGGATGTAATGGCCTTCGGGCAGCCCAGCCTCTCCATTTTTTCCATGATTCTTGGAAGGACTGTTTCTGAACTGGCTGTTGAATATCCCAGCAGCAATTCATCCTTCAAGTATTTTATGAGTTTGAAAATATTAAATCCTGCTATTTTGGCTACCAAACCAAGCACGGCAAGAATGAAGAATATCATAGCTCCATATACGACAATCACTAGTTTCCCTAATGGGATCAATGACGATAATCCGAATGTAGAAACGGTTACACCAATGAGTGCAAATACTCCGATTGGTGCCGTTTTCATAATTAAGTTTGTAACATAGAACATGGCTTCTGCCGTTCCTTTGAAAAATTGAATGACCGGCTTTCCTTTTTCGCCGATGGCTGCTATTCCCAAACCAAACATGACTGAAAAGAAAATGACAGCGAGCATATCCCCATTTGCAATGGATTGAATGATATTTGTAGGGACAATATTTACCAATGTATCTGCCATTGAATGCGTTTCAGTGGTTTTTGCCGTGCTTACATAAGAATTTATATCGGTTTTTGCCAGATGCGAGCGGTCGACGCCTGTGCCTGGGTGGAACAGATTTGCTGCCAGCAGCCCGACAATGATAGCGATGGTGGTGATGACTTCAAAATAAAGGAGGGTCTTGCCCCCAAGTCTTCCAAGCGATTTCATATCCCCTGCACCCGCAACACCTACGATCAGGCTGGAAATGACAATCGGGATGACAATCATTTTAATTAAATGTATGAATATATCTCCAACTGGCTTCAAGTAATCGGTTACATGAGGGTTTCCGTAAAAAATTCCTCCGACAGCAATACCGAGAACTAAACCAATGAAGATCTGCCATGCTAGACCAATTCTTTTCATCTCTTCTTTCACTCCTTTTTTTCTCTCTATTTTTCATTTTAGGTTTCATTATTCATATTAACAATATATTATAGTGATATAATTAATCTCGATATGATATGGGTGGAATATTAATGGAATTAAGACAATTAAGATATTTCGTAGAAGTAGCGCGAATTGAACATTTTTCGAAGGCGGCAGAGTCCTTGCACATTGCTCAATCTGCCTTGAGCCGTCAAGTGGGGCTTCTGGAGAAAGAGTTAGGTGTGGAGCTTTTTGAGAGGGAAGGACGGAATGTAAAATTAACCTTTATTGGGAAAATGTTTTTGGAGCAGGCAATACTCGCTCTTAAAGCAGTCGACAATGCGTCAAGGCTGGTAGAAGAATATTTAGAGCCCGAGCGCGGCATCATCCGCATAGGCTTCCCATCCAGCATCGCGAGCAGCATGCTCCCCTCTATTATTTCTGCCTTCAAAAAAGAACACCCGGATGTTCGCTTTCACTTAAAGCAGGCATCCTATGATACGCTGACAGAAGGGATCAAGAAAAGGGAGATTGATTTGGCTTTTATAGGTCCGGTGCCGGCAAATGATCCAGAGATTCATGCTCATATCCTGTTTTCGGAAAATTTTTTGGCTATGCTTTCCGATACGCACAGTCTTGCTGAATTTGAGAGCCTGTCCTTAAATCAATTGGAACCAGAGCCATTTGTTTTATTTCCAGAGGGGTTCATGCTCCGTCAGATCGTAGTCGATGCCTGCGTACAAGCAGGTTTCCAGCCCTCTATTCCATATGAGGGGGAAGATTTGGATGCGATCAAGGGGCTGGTGTCTTCGGGAATTGGGGTCACTCTTCTTCCGGAGACGACACTCTTCGGGAATCTGCCGGAAGGGTTGAAAAAAATAAAAATCACTTACCCAGACGTCAAAAGGTCGGTTGGATTGATCATTCCTAAAAATCGGAAGTTATCGCCTTCTGAGAATCTCTTTTATGAATTTGTCCTCGAATATTTCAGACACCTTAACATGTGGACGTAGAAAAAAACCGCTTATGGAGATATTTCCATGAGCGGTTTTTAGTAAAAAGTTTATTTTAATGAATCGGCCCATTCCGATGCGGTCAAGACGTCTGCCTGGCGAGGGAAGACTTTTTCCACAAGGACGCGGTGCACTTCTGGATCGCGGTCGATGCAAGCATCGGAAAGGACTTTCAAACGGAAGTCTTTATCGGCTGCTTCCCTTAATGTTGATAGGACGACACCGCTTGTGGCGATTCCGGTCAATACAAGCTCCTCAGTACCGAGTCCACTTAACAAAACTTCCAGGTCGCTGCCTGCAAATGCACTGACGCGGCGCTTTGTCACAAGCGGCTCCCCTGAGAGCGGTGCAACGGATTCATGAATCTGTGTGGACCAATCCGTTTCTGTCATGCTTCCGCTCTCCTTGATGGCTGAAAACATTTTATTGTTTAAGTTGACTTCAGGATATCCTTCTTTAAAAGCGACGCGCACAAAAATGACGGGAATCTTTGCTTCGCGGGCAGCCTTCACTGAATCTTGGATAGGGATGAGCACTTCCGGATTCTCCGCAAAATTACCGACAATGCCATTTTGAATATCCATGACCAAGAGTGCTGTTTTAGATGAGTTCATGTCGATCCTTCCTTTCCTCGCTGTAATTTCTTATTCCTTCTATATTCTCCAATATGCAGGTCCAGGCTTCAAGAAATTACACTTGAGGAATGAGCAGTTCGATTTTTCGACAAAAACCGGGGAGTGCCTGTCACCTACGTGTCGTGTCACTCACGTGTCGCTAATTCACAAGAGAGCCATGGTGAAAGGGAGCCCTTTACCATGGCTGTTCAAATCCATCCTTTTTGTTTGGCGATGCTTGCTGCTTCTGTCCGGTTTTTGGCATCGAGCTTTTGGAGGATTTCGGATATGTAATTCCTTACGGTGCCGGAGGAAAGATAAAGCTCTGATGTGATTTCCTTTGTTGTTTTTCCTAACGCAGCATAGCGGAGGATTTCCTGCTCTTTCGCAGTGAGAGGGTTTTCTTCCCTGATCACATTGAAGGTCAATTCCGGACTGAAAATCCTCTTACCTTTAACGCACTTCCGGATGGCTTCAGCCAGTTCATCGATTTCGCTGTCCTTCAGCAAATATCCATGGACCCCGCTTTTCACAGCCCGTTCAAAATAGCCAGGGCGGGCGAACGTCGTCAAAATGATGATTTTGCTGTTCGAGCCTCTCATGGCTAACTCTTCCGCTACCTCGAGACCGGTTTTCCCGGGCATCTCAATATCCATCAGGCATACATCCGGTTCAAGCTTCAGGATGGAGGACAGGGCATCATCACCAGTCATGGCATGGCCGATGACCTTCATATCCTCTTCCATATCCAATAGGGACCCGAGTGCACCTAGCAGCATGCGCTGATCCTCCGCGATAAATAGCGTAATCATCCGACGACCTCTTTTCTCTCTGCTTTATTGATGATGGGGACGTTCAATTCCAGTAGTGCCCCATGATGATTGCTGAGCTTTAATCCCCCGTCGATGAGCGCCAATCTCTCTTCCATTCCACGCAGCCCATTTCCCACGTCGTTGGCGGAGTCGATGCCCATTCCATCATCCTTCACTTTGACAAATAATCTATCCGGAGTCTGGCTGATAGATATGGTGCAATGCGTCGCCTTGCTGTGCTTGATGACATTGGTGGCAGCTTCCCGTATGCACATGCTGACGATATTTTGAGTGAGAGGGGGGATGGAGGAAAACTCCATCTTTCCATCAAACTGATAGGTGATGGAAGCAGCCTTTAGGCTCTGCTGGATGTGAATGAGCTCTTCAGCAATCGTGATGGTCCTCATATCCGATACAAGTTCCCTTACCTGCTTAAGGGCGGAGCGGGAAGCCATTTCCATTTCCTTTGCCTCTAGCACCGTCCGTTCCGGATCCTTCGGTGCAAGGCGCTGGATGAGCTGACTCTTCAATGTTAATAGAGATAAGGTGTGTCCAAGCGTATCATGAAGGTCGCGCGAAATCCTGAGGCGCTCCTCGCGCTTCACCAATTCTGCTATTTGCTGATTTGCCTGATCAAGTTCTTTCTCAAGCGCCATCCGGCGGTTCATGGAACGGACGCCAAATGGCGAAGCGATCATGATGAGAAGGAAGGGAACAAAATAATAAAATCCTTCGAGAGAGAAAGCGGAATCATCCTGCATCCATTGGTAAATAAGCGGGAAGATAAGGACAAAAATCAATCCCGCCAAGCCTCTTTGAAATCTGCGTTTACCCTGATAGTACCCTGTAAAATTGGCAGGGAAAAAGCCTAAAAACAGGTAGTTCACGTCATAAAAACAGCCGACCACGAATATGACCCCGAGCTCGACAAGCAGCCAGGCCGTAAATACTTTTGATCTTGATGGAGTGCTGTACAGCTGGCGGTAAGATACGAGGAAAAGTACAATCATCACCAGCCCCAGCACCTGTTTAATCCCTGTTTCCTGGGTCAAATAGTAGAAAGGGAAGAATAGATAGACCAGAAAAATATACGGAAAGAAGCCATATTGCTTCGGAAATAAACTGAAGTTTTTTTTCACATTACATCACGCCGCTTCTTGTTTTCTTCTAATATATTTTGATAGTAGCATGAATACAGCCAGATATGCGACCAAAATTACAATATCTTTCCAACCAGGGAGGCTGCCATTGGAAATTTCCCAAACGCCGTTGCCGAAATGATAAGAGGGAAGCCATTGAGCGATATTTTTCATAAGCTTTGGCATCACATCGATCGGCATCCACAATCCGCCTGCCACAGCGAGCACCATATAAATGATGTTGCTGATGCCTGCTGCTGTTTCGACTTTTTTCATTAATCCGATAAGCGTTCCGAATGCGAGGAAAGGAATGGAGCCAAGGAGAATCCATAGTCCGCTCATAACCCATTCAAAGGCGGAGAGAGAAACGCCGTTGATGAGCGCTCCTGCGGTAAAGATTACGACAACTGACAGGATATGAATGACACTTTGGCCGACCATCTGTGCGGCAAAATAGACGGTATCGGATAATGGTGTGATCCTCATGTAGGTAGACCAGCCTTGCGCCTTTTCCTGCACCAGTCTGATCCCGAGAGTCATGATGGAGGAGCCCATCACACTGAATACCGTCATGGACATGAGGTAATGTGCATTCCATGCATCCTGGTCCGGAGCCTCGGTGTTAACAACATTAGTGAAAATATAATAAAAAACAATCGGCATCAACAGGGACCAAAAGACAAAATACCGATTCCTCAAAACCCGTTTAATTTCTGCTGTGCACTGCATTTTAAATGCATTCATGTTACATAGCCTCCTTATGTTCGCCGATTAATTGTTCAAAGGCATCTTCCAATTTTCCTCGTTCGATCTGGATATCCCTTGCTCCTAATTTTTCTTCAAAAATAATCTCCAATAAGCGGTCTGTATTCGCTGAGTGAAGGTAGACCCGGTTATTTTTCCTGTGGACCTGGTCAATCTCAGGGTGCTCATATAGCCTTTCAAGTGATTTCTCCGCGTCGACCATGAAAGAGATGGATGGAGTGAAGCGGTTCGATTTGATTTGGCTCGGCGTCCCATCCGCAGCGATTGCTCCATCTTTAAACAATAAGATCCTTTGTGCAGCCTCATCTGCCTCTTGAAGGTAGTGAGTGGAGAAAATGATCGTCTTCCCTTTCTCCGCCATTGCATGGATCGTTTGCCAAAACCGGTTCCTTGAAGTGATATCCATTCCGACAGTCGGTTCATCCAATAGTATCAATTCTGGATTTCCTGCGATGGCCAATGCGAAGCTGAGGCGGCGTTTCTGGCCGCCGGACAATTTTTCTGCCATCGTTTTTAGATCTCCATCCGTCAAACCGGTCAGTTCCACCAGTTCCTTGAGCGGAAGGGGTGATGGGTAGTAGCTCCTGATCAACTCAAGGATCTCAATCACTTTCAATCCGGGAATGACACTGACTTCCTGCAGCATGGCGCCGATTCTCTCCCGGACTTTTTTCTCTTGGGGATCGGAGCCGAATAGTTTGATTTCACCCTCAGTCGGCTTTAATAAACCAAGGATCATGGAGAGGGTCGTTGTTTTTCCTGCACCGTTCGGGCCAAGGATGGCTACTACCTCCCCTTGGTTGATGGAGAAATTTATTTGGTTGACGGCTTTTTTCTGTTGAAATTGTTTTGAGACATTTTGAACAGTTATGATTTCGTTCATCATAAGCACCTCCAGTTTTCATAGTCCTATTGTATGATTTTGGAAAGGGGGATTTTAGTAAGGAGTGTCATGAAAAGGAGATGACAATTGTCATTTTTTATAAGAAAAGCGGAGTCGGCTGTTCAGAGGTGTATAATTTTTCCCAAAAAAGGATAGTGGGGAGGTTGGAGCAAAAAGTGGGGCGGTCAACACGGAAAGTAGGGAGGTTAGAACAGAAAGTCCAGAGGTTTCTCTCAAAAGTGCGGCGGTTAACCCGAAAAGTGGGGAGCAAATTCAGCATAGGCCATGCTTCTGGGCGTTGGAGCTGGAGAAGGAAAAGAGTGGCCGTACAAAACTCCCCTCTGATTTTTCACACGTTCTTATCTATATACAAAAAAGCCGCACTCACAGCTGTGAATACGGCTTTGTTCTCATTATTATTTTCAGCAATCAGCAGTCTCGGCCTTGAGCTGCAAGATGTCGACTAGCTCATCCAGACTTTTGATTTCGTAGGTTGGCACGATGTCAGTTGGATTTGGCTTCTGGCCCGGGTTGAACCAGCATGTGTCCATGCCTGCCATATACCCGCCTTTCATGTCCGAGGTCAGGGAGTCGCCGATGATTAATCCGCGCTCAGGAATAAAGCCTGGAATCCGATTGAATACGTAATCAAAGAATTCCTTCTTCGGCTTTTGGTGGCCGATTGCTTCTGAAACAAATACCTCTTTAAAAAGAGGATGAAGGCCGGCAGCCCGCAATCGTTTATCCTGTGTATTCGTCAACCCGTTGGTCACGATATACAAGTCGAAATCCTTTCTCAAGGCTTCGATAAATTCGAGCGAGGTGTTCATCACCTGTTCGCCGTCTTCTAAGTAGCTCCGGTATTGATTCTCTAAAAGGGTTCCATCCACGGATTTTCCATGCGTTTCAAAGAACCGGGAAAATCGCGTATTCACGACTTCCTGCTGCTCAATCGTGCCATCCTCATATGCTCTCCAAAGACCTTGGTTGATCTGTTTATAGGCGGCGATGTTCTCCGGAGTATACGGGATGCCCTGCCCATTGAAAAGTTTCTCAAGAGCAGATTTCTCCGCTGCCCCGAAGTCCAGCAATGTATCATCTATGTCAAAGAATAAGGTGGTATATTTCTTCATGTTCGTCTCTCCCTCTTGTTGTAATTCTCAGGATTCCGCCAGTTTTTGAAGGATATAGTCCACTACACCCTCAATGGCAGCGTCTTCCTCCTCATGAATGAACTCCGGCTTGACGATTTGGATCTTTTTCGCCTCATAGTAGTCAAATAATGCTTGCTTCAAGGACAACCCTTCTTGCGCCAAGTAGGAGGTGTTCAGCATTTTTTCCAATACAACTTCATCCTGCATGATCAGAATGGATGGATTGAGCTTATGAAAAACGCCAGCCTCCATTCCTTTATGATAAAACTGGCGGGCTGCATCCATCTGTTTTTTTCTTGAAATGATCTTCTGTTCATAAAGGGACGTACAGCTTTTTTTCAAATCATTTAAATAAATCGTTGATGTATAGAAAGCTGAGAATACAGCTTGTTCAAACACTTTTTGCAGACGGATTGGATAGGGAAGATCCTCATTCAGGATGGTCTCTCCTGCGTCCTCGATATAGGTAAGGCAGTAGTTGGTCAGCTCCATGATGACATCTTCTTTTGATGAAAAATAATTGTATAAGGAAGCCCTGCTGATGTTCATCAAGTCTGCCAGCTCTTGAATGGTCATGGAAGTGAATCCTTTTGTCCGGACTACATTCAAGATTTTCCCTGCATAGATCCTTCTCATTTTCTGTTTATCCTCTGGTTCGAGCTTTCGCATATTTCCCACATCCTTTCCAAAAAGGATTATATCATAATCCCGATGTGCTCGTTTTGACCGTTCCAAGTTTTAATAGTTTACAAACGGATAAAAGAGGAGTATGGTATTACCCATGAACACTTTATACTGATTATATCAAAAATGTATAAAGTGTTTAAGTGTTAAGGTCAAATAACTGCCCAATGCATTGGGCAAAATGTAAAAAGTGAATATTGAAAGGCTTGTATCAGCTTTTATATCCTAAATGAAAAGGAGAGGAAAGAGATGAATACAGATTTTTCAAGAGTTTTTATAAACGGCGAGTGGAGAAAAGGGAGCAGTTCAACTTCCATGACCAATACCAATCCTTATAACGGAGAGGAGCTCGTTTCCATACAGGCAGCATCCAAGGAAGATTTGGATGAAGCATATAAAGCAGCAGCAAGAGCCCAAAAAGAATGGGCTAAAGAACTTCCGCAAAATAAAAGGGCGGTTCTCGAAAAAGCAGCCCATGTAATGGAAGAAAATAAAGAAGTCATCCTCGAGTGGCTGATGAAAGAATCAGGAAGCACGTTTATGAAAGCCAGCAGTGAATTCCAGGCTTCCATGAATATCCTGAAGGAATCAACAACCTATCCGTACCGCATGGAAGGGAAGATCCTACCTTCACAGACGGCCGGAAAAGAAAACCGTGTATACCGCGGTCCGCTTGGTGTCATAGGAATCATCAGCCCATGGAATTTCCCATTCCATCTGGCGATCCGTTCCATTGCTCCTGCCATTGCGACAGGGAATGCGGTTGTTTTGAAACCAGCGACGGATACACCGGTAACTGGCGGATTGATCTTTGCGAGCATTTTTGAAGCGGCAGGTCTTCCTAAAGGCTTATTGAATGTCGTCGTTGGGAAAGGATCGGAAATTGGAGACGATATCGTCACACATCCAACGCCGCGCCTTATCTCATTTACAGGTTCGACAGAAGTCGGAAGGCACATCGGGGAACTTGCCGGGAAGCATCTTAAGAAAACTGCGTTGGAACTTGGTGGAAACAATGCGTTCATCGTTTTGGATGACGCTGATATCGATCAAGCCGTCGATTCTGCTTTGTTCGGTAAATTCTATCATCAAGGACAAATTTGCATGTCAGTGAATCGTATCTTCATTCATAAAGCGATCTACGATGAATTTGCAGAGAAATTCATTGAAAAAGCGAAGAAGCTTAAATTTGGCAATCCGACTGAAAAAGATGCCAATGTCGGACCGCTGATCAATCGCGGACAAGTCGACAGAATCCTGAAAGATATCGAAGCAAGTATTGATCAGGGAGCTAAACTGATGCTTGGCGGGAAAGCCAACAGCAATGTCCTTGAACCAACTGTATTGACGCACGTCAAAAATGAAATGCCGATTGCAGAGAACGAAATCTTCGGACCTGTCGCAGCATTGATTCCATTTGACAGCGACGAAGAAGCGATCGAGATGGCCAATGCCTACCCATATGGATTAAGCGGAGCCGTCCATTCTTCCAACATTGAACACGGTACGAATGTGGCACACCAAATCCATACCGGAATGATTCATGTCAATGATCAATCCGTCAACGACGAACCGCACATGCCATTTGGCGGAGAGAAAGACTCCGGACTCGGCCGATTCAACGGAGAGTGGGTATTGGAAGAATTCACGACGCTGAAATGGTTATCCGTTCAGCATACTCCCCGCAACTACGGGCCGTTTATCAATGATTTGAAATAAAAGTAAGAAAATATAAATTACATGCAAGGGAGACATACAACATGACATACCAAAAAGCAAATGACTTCAACGAAATCTTAAAAAAGCGCAGATCCATCAAGAACTATGACCCAACAGTAAAAATCAGCCGTGAAGAAATGGAAGAAATCCTTACTACAGCAACAACAGCACCATCTTCCGTCAATATGCAGCCTTGGCGCTTCCTCGTCATCGAAAGTGAAGAAGGAAAAGCAACATTGGCTCCATTGGCGAAATTCAATCAAAACCAAGTTGAGACATCTGCAGCTGTCATCGCTGTATTCGGCGATCTCAATAACTTTGAAAATGCAGAAGAAATCTACAGCAGTGCAGTAGAAAAAGGCTTCATGCCGCAAGATGTGAAAGAAAACATCCTAAAATCCTTCTCAGGGTACTTTAATACTATCTCAAGAGAAGATATGAGGGACGTTGTCCTAGTCGACGGAGGACTTGTATCCATGCAAATCATGCTTGCAGCACGTGCTCATGGCTATGATACTAATCCAATCGGAGGCTATGAAAAAGATCAAATTGCCGAAGCGTTCGGAATGGATAAAGACCGCTACGTACCAGTCATGCTCATTTCCATCGGGAAAGCAGCAGACAGCGGCCACCCATCTGTTCGCTTGCCAATCAACAAAGTCGCTCAGTGGAAATAATCAACCATTAAAGAGAGGAAGATTTACTATGATCATCATCCATGCAGGTTTTACGATCAATCCAGCGAAAAAAGAAGCTTTTTTAAATGAAATAAAGCCTTTGATTCAAGCATCAAGGGAAGAAGGCGGGAATATTTCCTACAAACTATATCAAGATACAGAAAACGAAAACGTCTTTACAATGGTAGAACTATGGAAAGATGGAGAAGCTGTAGCTGCACATAACCAAAGTGAACATTTTACTGCGTTTACTGGAAGAGCGAAGGAATTCCTTGCAGCCCCACTTGATGTGAAAGTCTTCAATGGCGAGCAAGTTGAAAGATAAATGGCAGGAAAGCAGAAAAACACCTTTAACGAGGTGTTTTTTTGTTTGTGAAGAAAGTCTGCTTGTCATTTACGCTGCTATCCGATTTAATGAAGATATTCTATTAGATCGGCAGGGGACAACAATGAAGCTTTATAAATGGGTGATTGCAGGTGTGCTTGCTGTCGTAGTGGCGAGTGCTTTTTATACTATTAAAAATGGGATGGAGGAGAAGGCTGAACCAAAAAGTCATCCGGCCGCTGTATCCAGCCATAAGAAGCCAAAGGAAGAAGCGAAGAAGAAAATGACCTTGCCCAATATGGGGATACAAGGGAAGTCTGTCCTCCTTCTGAACGCGAAGGATGGCAGCATACTTTATGAAAAGAATATCCACGAGTCGCTGCCGCCGGCGAGCATTTCGAAAATGATGACAGAACTGCTTGTTTTGAGGGCGGTCAAAAAAGGTGAAATTCAATGGGATCAATCCATCACAATCAGTGATTACGCGTATGCCATCTCCAGCCATCCCGGTTTTGCATCGATTCATTTGGAAAAAGGAAAGCCGTATACGGTGCGGGAATTGTATGAGGGCATGGCCATCCGATCCGCAAATGAAGCGGCCATTGCACTCGCTGAGACGGTTTCAGGCAGTGAAAAGGATTTTGTCGCCGATATGAACAAGACGGCGCATCAGCTGGGTCTCACGGAGACGCATTTTGTTGATAGTACAGGACTGAGCAATCTGGATCTTGGCGAGTATTACACAACCGGCGGGCCGAACGATACCAATGTGATGTCAGCGAATGATATCGGCTTGCTGGCTATGGAACTTTTAAAGGAATTCCCGGAAGTTATAGATGTGATGAAGCAATCATCCGTAACCTTCGGGGATCATAAGTATACAAATACGAATTGGATGCTGCCGCAAATAAACAAACACGACCTTGGTTATGCTGGGGTGGACGGCCTGAAAACGGGTTTTACGGATGAAGCAGGATACTGCTTTGCAGGAACCGTGAAAAAAGATGGGGTACGGCTGATATCCGTTGTACTTGGGGCACCGTCTAAGACAGCGAGGTATACCGAGACGAAAAGGCTGTATGATGCGGCCTACAATCTGATCAGCCGCTAATTTTGGAGAAATATTCATAGGTAACCACCTCCCATTACATTTTATAATGGGAGGTGGTTTTTCACATTTAATCACTAACTACTGCAAGTTCAAGCATTTGTGCTTCTTTTAACCCCTTGATTAAAGGGAGCTGTTGAAGTAGTTTTTCATCAATTTTTTTATCCAACGTCAATACCATGATGGCATCTCCGCCTTTATCCGCCCTTCCTACCTGCATCGTACCAATATTGATTTGGTGGTTTCCGAGAAGTGATCCTACTTGCCCTATCATTCCGGGAACATCCGTGTGTTTAATAAAAAGGAGGTATTTTTCGGGCCTTATATCAACTGGATAATGATTCAATTGCACTATCCTGGCACCATATCCATCGAGAACAGTCGCTCCGATGACGGCCGTTTCGTTTTTCTGTTGAAGTATCAGTTCCATATAGTTGGAAAACCCTTTGTTTTTGGAGTTTTTCTGAACGGTATACGGAATGCCTTGTTCTTTCAATAAATGATAAGCGTTAATGATGTTAACGGAGTCGGTCAAATGATGAGAGAGGATGCCTTTTATTATGGTTCTTGAAAGGAAATCGGTATCTTCATCGAGCAGATTTCCGGAATAATGGATGTTGATTTTGTCTGGCGCATTCTTAAGCAGCTGGATGGCCAGCTGTCCGACCCATTCTCCCAATTGGAGGAATGGCTGCATTCTTTGTTGAGCCTCACCGGAAATAGCGTTTAAATTAACAGCATTGTGAATGGATCCGTGTTCCAGGATTTCTATGATCTCTTGGCTTACTTCAGCTGCGACTTTTTCTTGAGCTTCAATCGTGGAAGCTGCCAGGTGGGGGGTCTTGATGATTTGTGGATGCTGCAGCAGAGTACTATCCTGGGGTGGCTCAGCAGCAAAGACATCCAAAGCAGCACCAGCTACTGCCCCCGTATTGACAGCATTAAGAAGGGCCTTTTCATCAATGATTCCCCCTCTTGCACAATTGATGATCCTCACCCCGTTCTTTGTCTTTTTAAGATAATCTTCATTTATTAGATTT
Organism: Falsibacillus pallidus; assembly: GCF_050990905.1. GTDB lineage: Bacteria > Bacillota > Bacilli > Bacillales > DSM-25281 > Falsibacillus > Falsibacillus pallidus_A. The sequence goes on along the minus strand of NZ_CP158866.1, from coordinate 3,838,119 downwards.
CTCGTGCTGTTTATTAATGGAGTGTGAAGGGTGATAAAATCTGATTCTCGTGCGATTTCATCCAGGGACGATTTTCTGATGCCAAGACTTTCTGCACGTTCTTCAGTCAAATAGGGATCATAGCCTAAAATGGACATATTAAAGCTTTTGGCACGCTTCGCTACCTCCGTCCCTATTTTCCCCATACCAATGATGCCAAGTGTTTTCTTGTTTAACTCGATCCCTTGGAAGGATGAACGGTCCCAGCAGCCTCTCATCATGCTTTCGTGGGCTTGGGGGATGTTTCTAGCCATAGCGAGGATCATGGCAAAGGTGTGCTCTGCTGCCGCAATTGTATTGGCTCCGGGCGCGTTGATGACAATGATCCCTTTTCTTGTTGCAGCTTGAAGATCAATATTATCGACTCCTACACCGGCTCGGGCGATCACTCTAAGCTTCGATGCTCTGGCCAAAAGTTCTTCCGTAACCTGTGTCTGGCTCCTGACAATCAAAACATCAAAGTCTCCTATTCTCTCCATTAATTCTTCCTGGGAGGTGCCGGTCCATCTCTCCACTATAAAGGAAGGGTGTTCATATATTGGTGCAAGACCCTGCTCCAGGATATTGTCTGTCACTAATACTTTATGCATGAATCCATACCTCCTGTGCTTTTGCAACGCCCTTTCCTAGTAAGTCCTTCCCTGAAATCTTATATAATGCCATTTCAATAGAAGAAAGGGCAGTCAGGATTTGATGAGGAGTGCAATACCCCATATGGCCAATTCTCATAATTTGGCCTTTTAAGCGTTTTTGCCCGCCAGCCAAGGAAATTGAATAATGGTTCTCAAGGAAACTCTTTAACTGTCTTGTCGTGTCATCCATTGTTTTTATGGAAGTGATGGTGGGGGAGGCAGAGTCGTCCTCAGCTAATAGAGGAATCTCTAATGCTTTTAAGCCCTCCCGCATCATATTTTTTAAAAGGAGATGGCGGTTTATGACGTTTTCGAATCCTTCTTCTTGAATCATCCTGCAGACTTCGCGCGCTCCAAATATAAGGGAGACAGCAGGTGTGAAAGGGGTGGAATGTTCTGTTTCATAAGAGGAAAAATAGCGGTTTAAATCTAGGTAAAATCGGCTTGATTTTGTCTTGCTTATTTGCTTTCTGGCAGCATCGCCTGCCGCAATGAAAGCTAATCCGGGAGGAAGCATCAAAGCTTTTTGAGAACCGGAGACAAGAATATCGATATGCCACCCCTCCATATCGACAGGCACGGCACCAATGCAGCTGACGCCATCTACAATGAAAAGCGCGTCTGTCTTGGTTTTTACGACACTGCCTAATGCTTGAATAGGATTGAGTACGCCGGTGGAAGTTTCGCAATATGTGGAGAAAACCGCCTTGAGTGAGATGCCCAACCTGTCAATATATTGTTCAAGAACCTCGGGGGCACATGCTTTTCCCCATTCAATTTCCAAACGGTGGACATTGGCCCCGAATGCTTCACAAATTTGCGCGAATCTTTCCCCGAATGCACCGGTGACAATTACGATGACAGAATCTTCGCTTTCGATGATATTGGCAGCCGCCGCTTCAAGAGCAGCCGTCCCGCTTCCAGCTATAATGGCTATTGGAGTCTTTGAACCGAATACTGGCATCAACTGTTTGGCTGCATCCTCAAGGAGCAAGGGGAATTCCTTGCTGCGGTGGCCGATCATAGGGGCATTCATAGCATATTTGACACGATCTGGTACAGGAGTCGGCCCTGGAGTGAGTAGTAAATGCTGATCCATTAACATTCTCATCATCTTCCCTTCTTCAAAATAAAAAAAGCCCTCTCGTCAGGCAGTTAGGTTATAAGTGGGGGACAAAACATATGGAGCATCATTTTATTCAGAATTTATTGAATATTTTATCTTGTTTCTTTAGTAGTGTAAAGTGTAAGATAACTACAGTGAATTTTGAACTTTCGCAAGGAGGTAAGTATGATCAAAACCGTTCTTTTTGATGTAGATGGTGTACTTTTAAGTGAAGAAAAATATTTTGATGCTTCTGCACTTACTGTATGGGAACTCCTCCACAGCAGGAATTACCTTGGACTTTCACCTGAGAATTTTAGAACAAATTATAATGAACAAGAAATCAAAGAAATACGAAGCAAAGTATTCGTGAATGATTCTATCCTAGAATTTTTAAAGTCTAGAGGGCTGAATGCGAACTGGGATATGATCTATCTGACGTTTTCATTCCAATTGATTTGGCTGCTTTCACAAACAGGGGAAAAGAATCTTATTGAAGAATGGGTTGATCAGCCAATCAAGCGAGATACCTTATTGAAGATCGGCTCGCTGTTAATAGAGAAAAGCGTTACATTGAATTTTGAAGCTTTTATCGACGAATTTCCTAAGTTTCAGCAAACGAAGCAAGGGTTGATGGAATGCCTGGATATCCTAGTCCAAAAGAAATTGGGTATTGAAAAATCCACATTTATTGAAAAAGGATCTCTTTGGTCCATTTGTGAGCACGTGTCGCAAGAATGGTATGTAGGGGATGACAACGTTCTTCAATCAACAGGGAGACCTTCTGTTCAATTAGGGAAGAAAGGTTTCTTGAACGAGGAGCGGACGCTTGCTCCTTCAGCAGATATAAAAAGCCTCTTTAAACAATTGGATGATGCGAATATATCCATTGGAATCGGCACAGGGAGGCCAAGACTTGAAACAATTGAACCATTCGATTTATTGGGATGGCTGCCTTTTTTTAATGAAAATCATATCATCACCGCTGACGATGTACTCCTTGCACAAAAGGAGAATCCAGAAGGGGAATCTTTGTCCAAGCCCCATCCATTTACTTATGTCATGGCTATAATGGGAAGAGATAAAGGCATTCAATCCTGTTTAAAAAAAGATCTTCCTCTTCCGTCTGCAGAAGAGATATTGGTAGTAGGGGATTCTTTGGCAGACTTATTGGCAGCAAGAAAAATCGGGTGCAGGTTTGCTGCTGTCTTAACTGGTTTGACAGGAGAAAAAGCTCGGGAAACCTTTGATTCAAACGGAGCGGATTTTATCTTGGATAATGTAATGGATTTAAAAATGCTTATTGAGAAAGGCGCATAGTGAATCAGTTCCTTTTTCGCTGGAAAAAATGTATCGTTTTTCTACTGCCTGCTCAAACTAAAGCATATGTCTTAGTTTGAAAAGGATTTGGAGGAATCATCATGCCGGAAAGACCTTCGATTACATCGTCCGAAATCGGGGTGCTTTGGGTCACCTATCAGCAAAAAACAATGGTCCTGAGGATGCTCGACTACTTTATTGAAAAAGCAGATGATGCAGAAGCACAAAAAATAATGACGGACATTGCAAGGGATGTCAGCCCATACGTAGATAAAATCAAAAACTTATTCCAATCTGAAGGAATTCCGCTCCCCGTCGGATTTACGAGCGAGGATGTGAATAGCGGCGTTCCGAAGCTGTATGACAACGGATTTGATATCATGTTCCTCCGGATGGTCAAGGAAATCAGCATGGCGATGCATACGTTGAATATCACCATGTCCTACCGTGAGGATATCATCCTTATGATGAGGCAGCTGACTCAAGTGACGCAGCAGTGCTACGAACAATGCACACGCTACTTATTGAAAAAAGGTCTCCTCACGAGGGCTCCATACGTGGCAGTGGATAATTCAGTGGAATTCGTCAAGCATGAAAACTATCTGACAGGACTCTCTCCATTTAAGGAGAAACGAACACTGAATACGGTAGAAATCGCCCATATTTACCACGCAATCGAGTCCAACGTGGTGGGGATGCATATGATCATGGGATTCGCTCAATGCGCCCAGGAGCCTGCAGTCAGCAAGTATTTTAACAATGGAGCAGAGCTTGCAAAATCCATCGTTAAAGAAATGAGTGAAATTATGCTCGAAAATGACATTCCGGTCCCAGCTCCCTCAGGAGGGAACGTTACGTCATCAACAGCGGCACCATTCTCTGATAAGATCATGATGTACTGTGTCAGCCTCTTCTGCAGCTTCTCCTTAGGAGGCAACTCATTGGGCACCTCCTTCAGTCTGCGGAATGATCTGCCGGCCAAAATGGCCATCTTCATGAAGGACATTTTTGAATATGCCCACAAAGGGGCAAAAATCATGATTAAAAATGGGTGGCTGGAAGAGCCTCCTCAGACAAAAAAACAATAGCAAAAATGGCGGCCGCTCAGGGTCGCCATTTTTATTATAGAATATAAGTCCCGATTAAGCGGTCTAGCTTGCGAATATCGACTTTTTTGTTTACGTTAAGCTTTAGCTTCCCAGCTTCTGTCCATAGTTCTAATTCTGCGTTCGTATCCAGTAATCCTCCGCCATTCTCAGAAGAGTACATGATAATGGATTTGAAGGGAATTGTATAAATTTCAACCTTTTTACCCGTAAGCCCTTGGCGGTCTGCAATGATAATTCGCTTATTCGTTACAACCGCAACATCCCTGATCGTTTTATAAGCAGCTTCTGCAGTTTCTCCATTTACTAATATTTCTACAATATCTTTTGGGACATCGACTTCTTCATTAAATGTCCATGTCATGATTGAATTTAAATCTGCCACGTTTTTTCCTCCTATATCTCTAAAATAGCTAATGGCACTATTTCTAGTATATAGAAGTAAATTTATATAGGGCTATGGTAATCATTTCATAAAGAAGCTTATATAAATGAGACAATCATCCCATTCTTCCCTGCGTAGGTCCCCATGGTGGCGCCCATATAATGAATGATGACTTCTTTTGGGTTGTAAAGGGATTGGATTTCTCTTTTCATATATTCTGCATCTTCTACATTTCCTGTATGGGTAATGCCGAAGATGGTATCCGAAAAGTCTGAGCGGCGCTCCCCAATCATTTCTACCGATCGTTTGAGGAACTTCTTCTGTCCCCGGATTTTTTCAATGACTTCAATTTCCCCCTTGATTCCTTCCAATATCACCTTGATATTGAGCACTTTCGCGATCGATCCTTGAAACTTGCTTAGCCGCCCGCCTTTCACGACATTCTCAAGCGTATCCAGGAGAATGAGGATCTTCATATCTTCCCGCCATTCGTGAAGTTTTTTCAGGATAGCTGCCCGTTCAAGACCCTGTTCAGCAAGCGCAGCGGCTTTTAGAATCAAGATGCCATGTGCAAGGGAACCACCTAGGGTATCAAACACTTCAACATTCGCTTCTGTAAGGTCCTTTGCCATGCAGGCAGATTGATAGGTGCCGCTTAATCCCGAAGAGATCGTAAGGCATAGGAGCTCTCCCTTGTCTTTTAATTCTTCAAACACACCGGCAAATACAGAAGGGGATGGCTGCGACGTTTTCGGAAGCTGATCGGATGCAAACATTTTTTCATAAAACTGTTCTGGATCCAGGTTGACCCCTTCCAGGTACTCCTTTTCATCAATTCGCACCGTAAGAGGGACAACCGTGATGTTATATCGATCCAATAATTCTTTTGGCAAGTCTGATGAACTGTCCGTAATGATTTGAACCATGAAGCTGATTCCTCCTAAATCCGTTAAAAATCCTGATTATATATATTCGATAGTATCATAATAGCAGCTATAATTTCCCTTATTTTGTCTATAGACTTTTCCGCATAAAAAAATCCCTCAGCCTATGAAAGCCGAAGGGATTTTTTCAATGAAGCATCCGATTAGCGGACGCCTCTCATCATTTTGCTGATTTTTGGTGTCAGTGCGAAAAGAATCAAGCTTAGTACGATGGAAGCCACACCAATTGTTCCAAAGTAAGTCATTTCGTTTTCTGGTGTATAGAACTTAACAAGCTGCGCGTTCAATGCTTGAGCTCCCGCACTTGCCAAGAACCATAAGCTCATTGTCTGTGCTGAGAAAGCTGCAGGTGCAAGCTTTGTAGTTGCTGAAAGTCCAACTGGAGATAAGCATAGTTCTCCAAGAACAACGATGAAGTAGCTCAATACGAGCCATAATGGATTTACAAGTGAATCATCTCCGCCAAAGTAAGCAGGAAGCAGGATAACTAGGAATGAGATACCTGCAAACAAGATACCGAATGCAAATTTAGCTGGAATGGACGGCTGGCGTTTGCCAAGTTTAACCCATAACCAAGCAAATACAGGTGCAAAAGCGATGATGAACAGCGGGTTCAATGATTGGAACCACGCTGGAGAAATATGGATTCCTGCAAAGTCAAGCTGTGTACGTTTGTCTGCATATGCCGCAAGAATTGTAGATCCCTGTTCCTGGATGGCCCAGAACATAACTGCAGCAATGAAAAGCGGAATGTAGGCAATGACGCGTGAACGCTCATCAGCCGTAGTCTTTTTGCTAGTGTACATGACAATGAAGTAAATTGTTGGAATGACAATGCCTAAAATACCGACAAGATTGATGAATCTGTCCAGCGTTAGAATTCCTGCTGGGATGGTTACGGCTAGAATAATGCCAAGCAAGATAGCACCGCCGATGATGCTGGACCATACAATTTTCTTTTCCTTAGGCGCCAATGGGTTGGACACATAAGAACCTGCAAGTCCGATGTTTTTCTTTTTCGTGATCATGAATACAACCAAACCAAGGAACATACCGATTGCTGCAAGTCCAAATCCTAAGTGGAAGTTGTAGTCCATTCCGACTGTTCCGACAATTAGCGGAGCAATGAATGCACCTAAGTTAATTCCGATATAGAAGATGCTGAAACCAGAATCGCGGCGGTCATCGCCCGGTGCATAAAGATCTCCTACTACAGTTGAAACGTTCGGCTTCAACATACCTGTACCTAATACGATTAATACCATTGAAGCAAAGAACATTGGAATGCTGCCAGGAACCGCTAGAGCGATGTGGCCAAGCATAATCAATATTCCTCCTATGAAGACAGACCGTGCAGTTCCGACTAGTCTATCAGCGACCCATCCGCCGATGATCCCGGACATATATACGAGGGATCCGTAGATGGACATGATGGCCAAAGCAGTTTGCTCAGGAAGACCCAATCCGCCTTTTGTCGTTTTGTAATACATATAATAGATAAGGATGGCCCTCATCCCATAATAAGAAAAGCGCTCCCAAAATTCAGTGAAGAAAAGAGTGAATAGACCTTTAGGATGTCCGAAGAAACCTCTTTGAGGTACACTATCCGCAATTTTCTGTTTATTTAGTTCAATCATACCCCTACCTCCTTAATCTACTAATATAATATTTTAATTTGTGTGTAATGTCAAAAACATTTGTTGGTAATTGATATATAACAGTTATTGTAATTAAGTTGAAAGAGAATACCATAAATTTTGCTTTTTTAGAATAGTAAAAAAGTTATGCTTTTTTAATAAAATCTGCAAATTTTCCAACAGATTTCAATTTGACTTCCTTACGTTTTCCCGTAGTGATGAAATTTAAACCTGATCCAAAAAAAATAGTAGGAAGATGCTTGGGGTGACGGATTAATAAAATTCGTAAAAAATATGTTATACTATTCTGAAAAAAGTGGTGGGTAAAATGGAAGAGAAGGTTACTAAAGCCATACAGGATGATTACCCGGAAGAGTTTGCGTGGTGCTATGGCTGCGGAAGGATGAATGAAGATGGTCATCATTTCCGGACTGCACTTGATGGAGAACAAACCATTACAATCTACACGCCGGAGTCTGAACACACTGCAATCCCTGGATTTGTGTATGGAGGTGTCATTGCTTCTTTGATCGATTGCCACGGAACGGGTTCAGCTGCAATAGCCCTTCATCGGAAAAATGGACATGAAATCGGGGATGGAACAGAGCCCCCTAGATTTGTCACAGGCTCATTGAAAGTGGATTTTCTGCGTCCGACCCCGCAAGGTACACCGCTGAAAGCAATAGGGTCCGTCGAGGAAATTCATCCTAAGAAATTTAAAGTAGATGTAGAAGTGTGGGCAGCAGATGAGTGCTGTGCAAAAGGAGAAGTCATCGCCGTTGTTATGCCGGCGAATTTTATGAAAAAATAAAGTGAAAAAAGAAAAAGGACCGGCCCTGCTCACTGTTAAAGATGTGCGGGGCCGGCTTTATTTTTGTTAAAGAAAGAAAATATTATGAACTTTTTATAGAAAATTGTCAATAGTCAATATGTTTTAAGTGCTTTTATTGGACAAACGCTCCCGTTGGAAATATTGTGTAGGTATAGAAAAATACGGAGGTGGCCGAATTTGGGATGTAAAGGCTGCAGCACAGATGAATTGATTTTTGAAATAAAGATTCATGAAGATCAAAACCATTCGATGGAGAAGATGGTTTTGGATTATTTTAATCGCAGGGGCATTTTGGTTCAGACAACAACGGAGGGATGGATCATGGATGAGGATGGAATCAAAGACTTTTATGATTTCTGCCGTGACCACTTGGATACGGAAAGCATCTTTTTCCGGCTGAACCAGGAGGAATGGAAGCCGATTAAATTGGTCGAACCTATCCTATCGGCAGAGTGGATTGATGAAGTCATCCGAAAAGGGATGGTAACGTGCTTTTATCAGCCAATCATTAATCGGGACCTGGATATCGAAGCGTATGAACTCTTGGCCAGGTTTAAGCGGGAAGATGGTTCGATGATCTACCCGAACGAAATATTTTCTGCTGCTAAGACAAGGGGCCGATTGTATGCCCTGGACCGGGTTTGCAGAATGACCGCAGTGCGATATGCTGCCCGCTTAAATAAGAAGGCCTTTATTAACTTTATTCCGACTGCCATTTATTCGCCTGAATTTTGTTTGAGATCCACTGTGAGCCTCGCAAATGAACTGGGAATCGATCCATCAATGTTTGTGTTTGAAGTAGTGGAATCCGAACAAGTGGAAGATTTGAACCACTTGAAGCGCATCCTGGCCTATTATAAGGAAAAAGGTTTTAAGTACGCTCTTGATGATGTAGGGGAGGGCTTCAGCACAATGGAAGCGCTGGAGGAATTGTCGCCAAACTACATGAAGCTCGATATGAAATATGTGCAAGGTGTCGCAAAAGACGAAGCAAAGCAAGAAATGGCCATGAAATTCCTGAAGGCTGCTTTAGTAGTAGATGCTGTCCCATTGGCGGAGGGCGTTGAAACAGAAGAGGATTTCGATTGGCTGAAGCAAAATGGCTATCAGCTTTTTCAAGGATATCTATTCGGCAAGCCGAGTCCGGACCCGCTGGCGAAAGTGGAAGGGATAGCGGTATAGGTATATTTCATTATAAGGCTCATCCGCAAGTGCGCGGGTGAGCCTTTTTGATTCGACAAAAACCGGGACGTGACTGTCACCTGTAGTGTTATCAACGTGATTGGCTGCGTTTGTTTTCAGGCTGCTTCAGCCAGTAGCGGATGCCTTTTCCTGCTAATGGTTCATCATGATAGCGGGGAATGACATGGAGGTGGGCATGGGGTATTTCCTGATTGGATACTTTTCCGACATTCCACCCAAGGGTATAGCCGTCCGGAGAGTATGTTTGGTCAAGATAGGTCTTAGCCTTCTGCAGTAGATCGTATGTATCCGTCCATTCTTCTTTTGTCAAAGCAAAGGCGTCTTCGTGGTGCGCTTTTGGAATGATGAGCCCGCTCCCTTCCAGTACCCCCTGGTGTATGTTATGCTGAATAAAATAACAGGAGCGATTTTCGAAGATGATATTCTGATCCGGGTCGTCATGCACGGAGCAAAGCGGACAATTCTCCATTTTTATCATATAAATAAACACTTCCTTTCTTATATTAAGGCTCTTTTCTCAAAGTTTGTTGCTTTAAGTATTAAAACAGGATAATCTATGCCATCTATCCAGAAAATTTAACTAGAAAAGAGCCTGGATACTCCATTTCAACGCGAAAACAATTATTTTACGTTAAAATCGGCATTAAGATTTTAACAACAAAGTTTACGAAAACACCTATCTTAAGAATAGGGAAGTTAAGAAAATACGACAACAAATAAAAAATAAATTATCAGTTGACATTATACCTATAGGGGTATAAAATGAGAACTGTTGAAGCGCAAAACCATTTTAAAGAACAAGGAGGGATAAGCGCATGATGTATAATGACCAGATGAAGAACCGGCTCAAGAGGATTGAAGGGCAGATCAGGGGCATTTTAAGAATGATGGACGAAGAAAATGACTGTAAATCGGTCATTACTCAGTTATCCGCATCCCGGACTGCCTTGGATCGCACCATCGGTTTGATTGTCAGCTCCAATTTAATTGAATGCATCCAGAATCCTGAAAATGCAGAAGAAAAGACACAGGAAGAAATGATGAATGAAGCCATTAACCTGCTTGTAAAAAGCAGATAATGATAAACGGGTTGACACCCATTTTTATTTTCGTTACTATTATACCCCATAGGGTAATAAAAACTTAGGAGGAATACAATATGAATTCAGATAAAGTACTAGACGCAAAAGGTTTGGCATGTCCAATGCCCATCGTTAAAACAAAGAAAGCAATGAATGAAATCGAATCAGGTCAAATTTTAGAAGTTCTTACAACTGACAAAGGCGCGAAAAACGATTTGACAGCATGGGCAGCTTCTACAGGCCATGAAATGCTTGATTTCAAAGAAGAAGACGGCGTACTGACGTTTTACATCAAAAAAGGCTAACCAAGACAGACATCCAGGAGGATTTACATGACAGAGACGAAAAAAACAACGATTGTACTTTTCAGCGGAGATTACGATAAAGCGATGGCCGCTTATATCATTGCCAATGGTGCAGCAGCCTATGATCACGAAGTAACGATCTTCCATACATTCTGGGGATTGAATGCTTTGAGAAAAGACGAAAAACTTGCGTTAAAAAAAGGCTTCATGGAAAAGATGTTTGGAAAAATGATGCCGCGCGGTGCAGATAAAATGGGCCTATCTAAAATGAATTTCGCAGGATTCGGTCCGAAAATGATCAAGGATGTTATGAAAAAGCATAATGCCATGACATTGCCGCAGCTAATTGAAATGGCTCAGGAGCAGGAAGTGAAGCTTGTTGCCTGCACTATGACGATGGATTTATTGGGGCTGCAGCAGGAAGAACTTTTAGAAGGCATTGAATATGCCGGTGTAGCAGCATACCTGGCTGATGCAGAAGATGGGAACGTAAACTTATTTATCTAAGGCAGGGGTCAAAATGACGTATTTGAACTATATCATCCTAGCAATCATCATCTTCTTTTTACTGCAAAGAATCATTCCAGCAAAAGGAATCCATCATATTACAACAGCTCAATTAAAAAATGAAATGAAAGATAAAAATAAACAATTTATTGATGTAAGGACTCAAGGAGAGTTCAAGGGATATCATATCCCGGGATTTAAAAACATCCCATTGCATCAGCTATCGCAAAAAGCAGGCAGCCTTTCCAAGGATAAAGAGGTTGTCGTCATTTGCCAAAGTGGAATGAGAAGCCAAAAAGCGAGCAAATTGCTTAAGAAACTAGGCTTTACAAACGTAACAAACGTAAAAGGCGGAGTAAGCGCCTGGAGATAAATTTTAAGGAGGATGTGTAATCATGAAAACAATGACAGCTAAAGAAGTAGAAACTCAGTTGAACGAAGGCAAGACGTTAAACATCATTGACGTGCGTGAAACAGACGAAGTAGCAGCAGGGAAAATTCCTGGAGCAGTCAATATCCCATTGGGGTTAGTTGAATTCCGCATGAATGAATTGGATAAATCCAAAGAGTATGTAATGGTTTGCCGTTCTGGCGGCAGAAGCGGTCGTGCATCACAGTTCTTGGAATCACAAGGCTACAATGTGATTAACATGGCTGGCGGCATGCTCGATTGGGAAGGAAAGACCGAATAATTTTTTTACTGACAAAAATACCCCAATAGGTAAACTACAGGAGGTTAATGAAATGACCAATACGATTAAAACAGATCTTGTACTGGATGCCAAAGGGCTTGCTTGTCCGATGCCGATCGTTAAAACGAAAAAATCCATGAATGGCATGGAGCCTGGTCAAGTACTTGAAGTGCACGCAACGGATAAAGGTTCTAAAGCGGATATCAAAGCATGGGCAGAAAGCACTGGCCACCAATATTTAGGCACAATTGAAGAAGATGATGTGTTAAAGCATTACATCCGTAAATCAAGCGGTGAAGAAGCACAAGAGAAAAAGCATCCTCATACAGCAACAAATGAAGAAGTCGCTGCAGCTGCAGGAAATGACGATATCATTGTCCTTGATGTACGCGAATCAGCTGAGTATGCATTCAATCATATCCCGGGTGCTGTATCCATTCCTCTAGGGGAATTGGAAGAAAGAGCAGGGGAATTAGACAGCAGCAAAAAAGTATATGTCATTTGCCGCACAGGCAGCCGCAGTGACTTGGCTGCACAGAAATTGACGGAAAAAGGCTTCAAAGACGTCATCAATGTAGTCCCTGGCATGAGCCAATGGACTGGCGAAACAACATCTATCAATTAAAAAAGGAGCGGTTTTCATGAATTCAGTAACGGTTTATACGACAAATAGATGCCCATATTGTGTCATGATCAAGAACTTCTTGAAGGATCAAAATGTGAATTTTAAAGAAGTAAACGTGGAAGAGAATCCTGAATTGATGAAGCAGCTTATTCAAAAAACGGGGCAGATGGGCGTGCCCCAAACAGAAATCAATGGTCAATGGGTTCTCGGATTTGATCCAAACAAAATTATGGCTATTCTTAACCAATAGGAGGATTTTAACATGAGTAAAAAAGTAGCGATCATTGCAAGCAACGGCGGTTTATTTGACGCATATAAAGTATTCAACATTGCAACAGCAGCAGCAGCGACTGACCAGGAAGTAGCAGTATTCTTCACATTTGAAGGTCTGAACCTGATTCATAAAGAAGGGAACAAACAGCTGCCAATGCCTGAAGGAAAAGAGCATTTCGCAGAAGGATTTGCTAAAGCAAATGTACCATCCATCCCGGAATTAGCGGAAATGGCAATGGACCTTGGAGTGAAATTCATCGGCTGCCAAATGACAATGGATGTCATGGGTCTTGATAAAGAAGTATTTGTAGATGGAATCGAAGTCGGCGGAGCCGTAACATTCCTGGAATTCGCCAAAGACGCAGACGTAACTTTAACATTCTAATTGGAGAAGTTAAAAGTGGCGGATTTTAGCTAATCTCTAGCTGTTGATTGGAGTGCAAGGCGAAGACTCCGGCGGGAAAAGCGGGGTAGGCGAGACCCCGCAGGAGCAGAGCGACGAGGAGGCTTGCCGCCGCCCTCGGAAAGCGAAGTCTTGAACGGAAATCAACAGCGGTGTGAAACAAAGCATTTTAATTAAAATTTTTTACGATAATATATACCATAGGGGGTAAAAAGAAATGACAGTTCGTGCAATGACTTCAAAAGAAGTAACGAAAAAAGTATTCAACAAAGAAGCTTTCTTCATCTTGGATGTTCGTAATGAAGGAGATTTTAAGGATTGGAAAATCGAAGGAGAAAACTTTGATTATTTAAATATCCCATATTTCGATTTGCTTGACGGAGTAGAAGAAATTTTAGACCAGCTTCCAACAGATAAAGAAATCCTTGTCGTATGTGCGAAGGAAGGATCTTCTGTCATGGTAGCGGAAATGCTTTCTGATGCAGGCAAGGATGTGGCTTACCTTCAAGGCGGGATGAAAGCATGGAGTGAACACTTAGAGCCTGTAAAAGTAGGAGATTTGAAAAACGGCGGCGAAATGTATCAATTTGTACGCATCGGAAAAGGCTGCCTGTCTTACATGGTGGTTTCGGAAGGAGAAGCGGCATTGTTTGATGCAGTAAGAATGACAGATGTGTATACAGAATTCGCTGAGAGCGTCGGTGCAAAAATCACTCAAGTGTTCGATACACACCTTCACGCAGACCACATCTCCGGAGGCAGAAAAATTGCTGAGCAAACAGGTGCAGCTTACTGGCTGCCGCCAAAAGATGCAACAGAAGTTAAATTCTCTTATGAACCATTGGAAGATGGTGTAGAAGTGACAGTAGGCAATACGACTATTGCCATTCAAGCATTGTATTCTCCAGGACACACAATCGGCTCTACTTCCTTTGTGGTAGATGAAGCATACTTGCTTTCAGGCGATATTCTCTTCATCGATTCCATTGGCCGTCCCGATCTTGCGGGTATGGCAGAGGATTGGGTTGCTGATCTACGTGAAACGCTTTATAAGCGCTATAAAGAGCTTTCAGATGAGCTTCTTGTACTTCCAGCTCACTTCATGATCATCGATGAATTGAATGACGATGGTACAGTATCTGAAAAACTTGGTACGCTTTTCTCGAAAAACCATGGCTTGAACATCGAAAGTGAAGAAGAGTTCAGAAAGCTCGTAACAGAGAACCTTCCTCCGCAGCCGAATGCTTACCAGGAAATCCGCGAAACGAACATGGGTAAAATCAGCCCGGATGAAGAACAGCAGCGTGAAATGGAAATCGGACCAAACCGCTGTGCAGTTCGATAATAGCAGTGAAGAAAAGGGAAGCTTTGGGCTTCCCTTCTTTACAGGCAATTTCATTGAGGTGCTACAGCCTCAGGGAGGGAGTGCATCATGGATTTGACATTCATAATTACTATTTTTTTAATCGGGTTTGTCGGTTCTTTCATTTCAGGGATGCTTGGAATCGGTGGATCGATCATCAACTACCCGATGCTGTTATTCATCCCGGCCATGCTCGGCGTTGCGCATTTTACTGCCCATGAAGTATCCGGCGTTACTGCGATACAGGTGTTTTTCGCTACAATCGGGGGAGTATGGGCGTACCGAAAAGGCGGATTCTTAAATAAAAAACTGATTGCTTACATGGGGATCAGCATCTTGATCGGGAGTTTCATAGGAGGCTTCATTTCAAGGGGATTCTCTGAAGATGGAATCAACTTAGTGTATGGAATACTGGCATTGATTGCCGTGGTCATGATGTTCATTCCTAAAAAGGGAGCAGAAGATGTTCCGAATGAACAAGTGACGTTCAATAAATGGCTCGCAGCAGCACTTGCCTTTGTAGTGGGAATCAGTGCAGGGATTGTCGGGGCAGGTGGAGCATTCCTGCTTGTACCAATCATGCTGGTCGTATTGAAAATTCCTACCCGCATGACTATCGCTTCATCGCTTGCCATTACATTCATTTCATCCATTGGTGCAATCACGGCGAAAGTTTCGACGGGACAGGTAGAATACCTTCCATCCATCATCATGGTCGTCGCCAGTCTGATCGCTTCACCACTAGGAGTGAAAGCAGGCAAAAAAATGAATACCCGGACACTGCAAATCATCCTGGCCATCCTCATCACAGTCACAGCCATCAAAGTATGGATGGGCATTCTGTAAACGACACGAAAGTGCCTGTCACGCCCCGGTTTTTGTCGATTTGAAATCGACATTTTTCGGGGCGTGTCCAGCTTCAGCGCCTAGCCCCTCGAGTCATAAGCCGTAACTCTACGGAAATCAGGATTTCCTTCGAGTTACGGCTTATGCTGGTCGGGGCTGACCAAGGCGCTTCCGCTTTTCTTAGTGACAGGCACTTGTTGTTTTATTTTTGTTCGAAGAGCTGGACGATTTCGATGATGACGTTGGTTGCTTTGATCATATTGTCCACGGAGATGTATTCGTAGCGGCCGTGGTAGTTTTCTCCGCCAGTGAATATATTCGGTGTTGGCAGTCCCATATAAGACAGCTGGGAGCCGTCTGTGCCGCCGCGGATCGGTTTGATGATCGGCTCGATATCGAGCTTCTTCATTGCTGCATAAGCTGTATCGACGATTTCCATGACCGGTTCAATTTTTTCTCTCATGTTATAGTACTGATCGTTCATTTCAAGCTGTATGCGCTCTTTTCCATACTTCGCCTGCAGCTCTTCAGTAATGCGCTCCATTTCCGCTTTTCTCGCCTCGAAGTTTTCCCGGTCGAAATCGCGGATGATGTAGCTCAATTTGGTTTCTTCCACATCTCCGTTGATGGAGCTGAGGTGATAGAACCCGTCATAGCCGTCTGTTGCTTCTGGAGCTTCCCAAACAGGCAGCATCCCGTTGAATTCCATCGCAATCTTCGCGGAGTTCACCATTTTGTTTTTCGCTGTACCTGGGTGGACGTTCTTTCCTTTAAACGTCACTTTAGCTGCCGCAGCATTGAAGCTTTCATATTCAAGTTCTCCAAGCGGACCGCCATCCATCGTATAGGCAAAATCAGCGTTGAACGCTTCTACATCAAATTTATGAGGCCCGCGTCCAATCTCTTCATCCGGAGTGAATGCCACGCGGATTTTCCCGTGCTTGATTTCCGGGTGCTGAATCAAATAGTTCATCGCTGTCATAATTTCCGTAATACCAGCTTTGTTATCTGCACCAAGCAGCGTTGTTCCATCCGTTGTAATCAACGTATGTCCCTTGTAGCTTGGAAGCTCTGGGAAGTCATTCGTGGACATCACGATGTTTTGTTCCTTATTTAATACAATATCCTCGCCATTATAGTCCTCTACGATCTGCGGATTGACGTTTTTTCCAGTGAAGTCAGTCGCCGTATCCACATGGGCAAGGAACCCGATTGTCGGAACGCCTTCTTTGTCAGAGGTCGCTGGCAGTGTAGCCATGACATAGCCGTTTCCATCCATCGTGACTTCCTGCATGCCGATCTCTTTCAGCTCTTCAACCAGCATTCTGGCAAGGACGAGCTGCCCTTCCGTAGACGGGCATGTGCTGCTTTCTTCATCCGATTGCGTTTCTACTTTTACGTATGTAGTAAGTCGTTTAATCAATTCCTCTTTCATGTCTCAATCTCCCTTCATATCAATACTTCCATCTTATCACGTGTGTGCCTTCCAGACACAGATGAAGATTTTCAAAAGTTCGTCAATTCCGCCAAAAGTATTCGCTATTTTTGGGCATATTTTAATTTTCCAATTATTGAATGCCCTTTATAATTCTTAATAATTCTTTTATGCCCTATCCCTTTACATATGCTCTTATCCTTACTATAATCGCGTCTGTGCTAGGAAAAACAAAGTATTTTTTTAATATAGATAAGGAGGTCATGAGGGATGAAAAAGAAGCTGTTAACATTTATCAATATTAATCTCGGAGTACTGCTGGTCGCCATCAACGTCCACTTCTTTTTATCGCCAAATCATTTAGCGACTGGGGGAGTCAGTGGTCTATCGATTGTGCTGAATCACCTCATGCCTTCGATTTCCATCGGTGTGTTCATGATCATCGCCAACGTGGCGCTGTTCATCATCGGCATTATTTTTCTTGGATTCAGCTTCGGGACTAAAACGATTTACGCGAGTTTTGCCTTGTCCGGCATGGTTTGGGTGCTCGAACAAGTCGCACCGCTTTCCCATGCATTGAGCGATGACATCTTGATCCAGCTGATCATTGGGCAATGCATCGCAGCGTCCGGAATGGCGATCGTCTTCAACCAAAGGGCATCAACTGGCGGAACCGATATTCTCGCCATGATATTAAATAAATATTTTTCTATTGAAATCGGCAAGGCTGTCTTATTCTCTGATCTGTTGATCGCATTGTCTTCCACTTTCATCTTCGGACCGAAAGTCGGCATGTATGCATTCTTCGGCGTCATCCTGAATGGATTGGTCATTGACTATATGCTGCAAAAATTCAACACGAACAAAGAGGTCGTCATCATCAGCAAGTACAGCAATGAGATCCGTTCATACATCGTTCAGGAGCTTGGCAAAGGAGCAACCATCCATACAGCCAAAGGCGCCTACAATTTTGAAGAAAAAGAAGTCATCACAACGATCTTAGGCAGAAAAGAATTCTCTAAGCTTAAACATTACATCATCAGTGTCGATCGAAAAGCGTTCATTACCGTCCACAATATGAACGAAATCCTTGGACAAAATTTCAAGAGGCTTGCATAGTGATTTGAAAGACACATATTTCGACAAAAGTCGGGTGGTGACAGGCACCTCGACACAAGTGGCTTGAGAAAAATGGGCAAAAAGACGTTCCCGGACTGAGAACGTCTTTTTTGTTTGTTATTTTGTGATGAACGGAGGGGAAAATGGCCCTGCAGCTGTATAAAATGTGTGCTGGAGCGTGGGAGGTCAGGAAAATGGGGCGGAAAAGAGTGGGAAATCCCTCCGCTGACAGGCTTTATGCGCGAGAAATAAGCGGTTATGCGCAAAAATCCGGCCTCTATGCGCGAAAACCTTCCTGCTATGCGCCGGAACATGTGACTTTTGCGCCAAAACCACAATCTTATGCGCCACTGGCCATTTGCCACCCCAAATGAGCCCAAACCATACACCCGCCAATCGAGCTGCAGCAGCATCATTCGACAAAAGTCGGGGCGTGACAGGCACCTAGACGTCGCCAAAGTCGGGGAGTGACAGGCACCTAGACGTCGGCACCCACACCTCGCCACCTAGACGCACCCACCCAAAAAAAGACGTTCCCCAAAAAGGAACGTCTTTTCACCTTTATCTAGACCCCTACCTTCTCACAACATCCACATCTTCTGCTTTGACGAAAGCAAATCGGTGGTTGAAGTGGATCCGGTAGTATTCTTCCTTGCCGTAGACCATCTTATGTACGCCATAAGGGTCTAACGTAAATACTTTAGCATTGTAATAGTCACCGTTCACTTTTTCCTCTGCCGCGTAGACCTGTCCTGCTTCAATGGTATATTGCAGCGGGATGATCGATTTCGGCGTGACATCGGAAGGATACGCAGACGCTTCTGGCCATGCACTGCCATAGACCGGAATGGCTTCTTTGCCTTCCTTCGGTGTGATCAGAGTCTGTACATCTCCTGGAACGGTATTTTTGTTATGTGGATTGTAGAACCAGGCTTTCTGTCCGCCATACCAGATGGCATCCCAGTCGCCTTTGCTGTCTGCCAGTGCAAATGTCTGGGCAGCTTCCGCTTTATTGCCCCAGTTCGCTGCTTCATCCGGTCGTGCTGCACTCATAGCAGGATCCACGATCGTCGGTGCATCGAAGCTTGGCTCTTGATATAAGTAAACAAAGTTTGTGGAATGTTCACGGATGTTGCCATCGTTTACGTCCACCACTTGTTTATTCGTTTCGAAATGCGGCTTGAATGTCACGGCTTTTTTCGACCCATGGGCTGGAGTGACTGGCGCACCCATTAGCTCAAAGTAGTGGTCCCAATCCCAGAATGGGCCTGGATCCCAGTGCATCCCGTGCTGGGATGATGGAGTAAGGCCAGGGACTTCATTGTGGCCGAAAATATGCGCACGGTCCATCGGGATATCGTATTTTTCAGCGAGATAGCGGACAAGCTTTGCGGAAGCGCGGTACATCTGCTCGCTGTACCAGTCGGAGCCTTGCGCGGCATATCCTTCGTGCTCAATACCGATGGAATGCATGTTAAAGTACCAGTTCCCGGCATGCCATGCTACATCTTTGTTCTGAATCATCTGCGTAATCTGCCCGTCGGATGAACGAAGGACATAGTGGGCAGAAGCCCCATATGGACGGGAAAATAAATTGATGGTCGGCTGATAAGCTGTTTCCGTGTCATGGATGACGATATAGCGGATATCGCCGCCAAGCTTCGGACGGTCGCCTACATCATAATTTGTATAATTGCCCGGATTGGCGCTCAACTGCTGGTAAAAAGCAGGGATGAACTGGCTGTCTACCCCATTTGGCACCTCGGCACGCGGATCCTTTGTACTTTTGTGAAAGTGGAATTTTTCTGCAGAAGCCCGGTTGCCTTCTACATTTTCTGGTTTGAGCTGAACATCCTGCCCTTCAGGTGTATGACGGTCCATCCCATTTTGAATCGTTGCGTATACCTGATCTGCAAAATCAGTTGCAGCTGCTTCCTCAGTGGATCCGCTGTATTTTGCCACAGCACCGTACCAATCGGATTCGTCCTTAGGCACGCTTCCCATTGATTCCTTTGCATACTTGGCAAGCAGGGCCGCTGCACCGCGGATGTTCTGCAAAGGATCTTTCTTCAACGCTTCAGGATCTTGATTGATGAGCTTCGCTGCTTCATCCAGCATGTGCTGATCAAGGTTTGGTGAAGGTGTGAAGGAATGGGCTTCCTCCAATCCTTTTTCATCTGCTGATGCCCCGTCCATCTGCGTCAGATGCATGACGCCGTATCCACCGGACGTACTCGGCTTCCCGTCATGCTGCTCCCATCTTGTCATGTTATAAGAAACAGACAACAGGATATTCTCTGGGACGCCGAATTCTTTTGCTGCTTTCTTAAATGCTTCCTGAAAATATGCTGAATCGACTGATTGGGTTTCTGCTGCGAGTACGTTATGTACATTCGAGAATGCTGTTTGATGGCTGCTGGCCAGCGGAAACAGCATCGAAGTACTGATGGCGATTGCTGCCGTTGCTTTGGCCGCTTTATTCCATTTTCTCTTCAAAGAAATCCTCCCTTTCCTAATGGTTATCCTCAAGGGAATTTCTTTAAAAAGAAGCAGAATCCTTTTATTTTGTTTGAAAATTCCAAAAATGAACAATTTTAACTAGTGTTCAAATCGGAAATATAGGGAGAAAGGAGAGGTCAGGATAGGGAAATGGAAGGGGTTTCATTTTTCGCACTATTAAAAAGAACAGCCCATATCAGGCTGTTCTGTAAAAGTTATCGCTGGTACCCATTCATTTGGCCGGGGTTTGGCATCTGCGGCTGCCCGGTGAATGGTACATAGCTGTTCGTCATCTGGTTCATATCATTCGGGGCAAGCTGCGGCACTTGATAGTACTGGTGCTTGTTTTGATAAAGGAAAATCTCATAAGCCATTTCAATAAAATTTGGTACGCTGTCTGCCAATACACGTCTGACTACCGGGTTTGTGACTTCTACTGATGTCATCGTGAGCAGGGAGGCTGTGGATTTGATCAGTCCCAGCATATGTGCGGAAATTCCTTTATCCTGGATTTCCATGATGGATTGGTTCGGTTTCTTTGGCTGAGTTGGTTTGATGCCATACACCACATCATGCGACTGAGTCATTTTATAACTCTGTGTAGGGTGCGACGGATCCTTCCCGGTTGTGAAGCACTCACAGGTGATGTTGTATTGATCAAGGATGAACCGATATTGTCGGTCCAGGATGTCCAAAAGCTCAGGATCTTTGATGAAGAGCCTGAACATCATATATTGGTCCAGGACATTGATCATCCCCGCGATGATTTCGTGCAGGTCAAAGATCTCATGGCCGCCATGATTCATCTGCGGCGGGATATTCTGCGACTGTGCATTTTGCGGCTGCTGAGGCGGCATCTGATAGGGCATGCCCTGTGGCTGTGTTCCTGGATTAAAACGGTTTTGCATGAAAATGACCTCCCGAATAAAAGTGATGTTCGCAACATCCTGATTAGTATTGACTGCAAAACCCTCTCCGACCTCAAGTAATTTTTTGAAATAAAACAGGAGAATATTTCGACTGTCGAAAAAATTTTTCACTTTGTCGAAAAGCTTAATAAACCTTGTCCTTATGCAAATGAACGCGCTTTCACCATTTATTGATTATTTTAAAAAATCAGAAAACTTATTTAAATCTTGTTTTTACTATGTTAGAATCCTTTAACAACAAGGCAATAGCATATTCCGCCATGGAAAGAGAGGTGACCAAACCAGTTTTTCTCCATCTAAAGGCAATACATAATCAAAATTAATCGAAGGAGTGAAATGTATGAGCTACAAGTTGATTAAAAATGGAACATTGATTGATGGAAATGGAGGAGAACCAGTCAAAGGTGGGGCCGTTCTGCTGAAAGGGCAGGTCATTGAGGCGGTCGGAAAGGAAAATGAGCTTGATTTATCTGGGCTTAATGTAGAAGTGGTGGATGCACAAGGGGGTTATATTCTTCCCGGGCTGATTGATACGCACGTCCATCTCATGTTTGAAGTCGGGAAAGTGGAAGAGAAGCTGACCACCCCTTTTTCCTACCAGTTCTATAAAGCCATTGATCATATGAGAAAAACTTTGGATGCAGGCGTCACTACGGTAAGGGACGCTGGCGGTGCAGATGCTGGCGTCAAACAGGCTGTGGAAAATAAAGTGGTATCAGGCCCGCGGATGCAGATCAGCATCACGCCATTGACGACAACTGGCGGTCATGGCGATCAATGGATGCGGTCAGGGGTGGACATCACGCTCCATGGCTATCCTGGGAGTCCTGCCGGCGTGTGCGACGGAGTGGAGCAAGTCCGTCAAAAGGCGAGGGAAGTATTGAGAGCAGGAGCGGACATCATTAAAGTCCATGCAACAGGCGGCGTGTTAAGCCCGACGGATCACCCTGAATTCACTCAATACAGCCAGGAAGAGCTCGAGGTCATGGTGCAGGAAGCGAAATATCGCAGAGGATTGAAGGTGATGGCGCATGCCCAGGGTGCAGAAGGAATCAAGAATGCTGTACGGGCGGGGATCCATTCCATTGAACACGGCATCTTCCTCGATGATGAAGCCATTGAACTGATGGTGGAAAAAGGAACTTACCTTGTCCCGACATTATTGGCGCCGGTATCGGTTTTAGAAGCGGCCGAAAGGGATGGATCCATGCCGGAATACGGCGTTCAAAAGTGCAGGGAGGTCATCCACTTCCATAAAGAAAGCATTGCCAGGGCCTATAAAGCTGGTGTGAAAATTGCAATGGGCACGGATGCCGGCGTCATGGCGCACGGAACGAACCTGCGGGAACTGGGGCTGATGTGCGACATCGGCATGACTCCGATGGAAGCGTTGGTCGCCACAACCAAAACGGCTGCGGAATGCCTTGGCTGGGAAGATAAAGTCGGTACGCTTGAGGCTGGAAAGCTGGCAGATGTGGTCATTACAAAAACGAATCCACTGGCGGATATTACATCCTTGGAGGATACACGCAACATCGCGGCCGTATTGAAAGATGGAGAATTCGTGAAAAACACGCTGAAAAAAGAAGCGGCTCTGCTCGTATAATTTTTTCCGCTGATGGCTGGCAAGCAGGTACGAATTGTACCATGTGCCAGCCTTCGCTTTATCCAAATTGCTGAACAAACCCATACTTAGAAGGAGGCTGAATATTATGAGTGAACCGGTGGTAGCCGTAATGTTGGTTCTTATGTTAGTAGCAGCAGGAGAAGCTGCATCGATTTTATCCCGTGCGCGGGTTCCCATGCTTTTAGTGGTCATGTTGGGGTACCTGGTTCTCATATGGACAGGCGTCTTCCCTAAGACCATCCTCGATACAGCAACGCTTGGAACATTCGGCGCTGTCATGGTGGCCCCATTGATCATCCATATGGGGACCATCATTCCCTTCAAAGTGCTGAAGGGACAGGTGAAAGCCATCGTTATCGCCTTATCTGGTATGGTGTTAGCAACCGTTTTACTACTAGTCCTTGTACCTCCAATGTTCGGATATCCTGCTGCCGTAGCATCTGCGGGCCCGATTACAGGCGGAATCATTGCCTTTATCATCACATCTACGAAGCTTAAGGAAATGGGGATGGTCGATATCATTTCCATCCCTGCGCTGATTTTAGCGGTGCAAGGCTTGGTGGGGATGCCGCTTGCCGCACATTTTCTCAGGAAATATGCCAATAAGCTGAAAAGCACGATTGACCCTGTGGCACTCGAACAGGTGGCTGCATCAGCTGAAGCAGCGAGTGCAGCGCCGACAGCGGCCAAGACGTGGATTCCTGAAAAGTTTCAGACGCATTCCATCCTGCTTCTTCAATTGTTCATTGGTGGAGGGCTGGCCATCTTCATTGGAAAAATCACTGGGGTCAGCTACAGTGTATGGGCATTGGTGATCGGGATCGTCGGGGCGTATTTCAAGTTCTATCAGCCTAAGATGATGGAGAAGTCCAATTCATTCGGAATTGCCATGGTGGGATTGATTTTCTTTGTGGTAAGTTCTATGAATGATGTGACCCCATCCATGTTTGCTCATTCAGTATTAAAAGTAGTCATCATCATGCTGATCGGCATCGTGGGGATCATCGCCGGCGGCTATGTGGCAGCGAAACTATTTAAATGGGATATCAATAAAGGCATCGCTGTTGCATTGACGGCACTATTCGGTTTCCCGGGCGACTATTTCCTTTGCGATGAAGTAAGCAGGAGCATTGAGGGGACAGAGAAAGAAAAGGAACTCATTTTCAATGAATTGATGACCCCGATGCTAGTAGGCGGATTCACTACAGTCACCACTGCCTCCATTGTCGTTGCGAGTATCTTGATGAAGACTTTATAAAAGGCTCTTTTCTCAAAGTTTGTTGCTTTGAGTATTAAAACAGGATAATTTTTACAATATTTGAAGAAAATTCAACTTGAAAAGAGCCTGGATACTCCATTTCAACGCGTATTATTGGTATTTACAGGTTAAAATCGGCATTAAGATTTTAACAACTAAGGTTACGAAAACAGCTTTATAAGAAAATAGAAAAAGAGGCTGCAGCGACAGCCTCTTTTGTCTATTCATGCCCACAACAATGGCTTGGACACCATTAACCAAAGCATGATGAGCAGAAGGACAATGTAGATCCAGGTGGCCCTCCTTAATTTACGTCCAAGCAGCTCCTCGTCTTCTCCTTGTCCATATTTCCTCAGCAAAGGTGAAAAAGCCCTTGCCAGAAAAAATAAAGAACATACAAGGATGATGAGAGTAGCAGAAATCCATGGAGAAGAGAATTTCCATGAGCTGAAGATCACGAGTAGCACCCCTGACACAACTAAAACATGACCGGCGTGCTTTGCCAGCCGGACGGCAGACTTGAATGTCTGCAGATGCGCCTGCTGTACGTCTGCCTTATTGGTCCTTAGCTTTTTGATCATGGGAAGCAGGATGAAAAAAGGACCGATAGACATGATCACACTCAAAATATGTACATATAGCAATAATTTATGAAGCATCTACTTAGCCGTTGACAGGACGGAATTCATGGACCCAGACTCGCATTTGAGGAAGCCATGGCATACCGGGGTGGTAAGAAAGAATGGACTCTTTATATTCTTCCACGGATTGGAAACCTTCTTGTTTCGCATGTTCATCAGTCAATTCACCAAGCGATTGGGAATAAACATTTTCCACAACAAATGATTTTCCGTCAAGCTCCATGATTTCTCCTACATCTGCATAACGGCCGTTGCGGCGAGTTGCCGTCTTCGTACCTGTCAAAACCTTTTCCACATCAGCGGGCATCGTCACCAGGCGGTCGACACTACATGTTTTTGCTGGCAATTTTTCTTGATTTGTTTCGTTAGTCATTTTTGTTCCTCCTTTTCGTTAATCGCTCTATTATTTTACCATGGTTAGCCACAAGAACCTA
Organism: Falsibacillus pallidus; assembly: GCF_050990905.1. GTDB lineage: Bacteria > Bacillota > Bacilli > Bacillales > DSM-25281 > Falsibacillus > Falsibacillus pallidus_A. The sequence goes on along the minus strand of NZ_CP158866.1, from coordinate 3,812,878 downwards.
TTCAGAATGAAAAAGCTTGTTCTAATCTGATTTTGCAAAGGAATATATATGAGTACCCATATAATAGGCAGGGGGAAGGATGAATGTTGTTCCTAAGTTATATTTTCCTTGGTTTGTCTTTATCCGCACCGATTGGGCCAATCAATGCGGCACAGATGGATAAAGGGATTAAGTACGGTTTTATGCACGCATGGCTTGTCGGATTCGGAGCGATGGCAGCGGATCTCTTGTTCATGATCGTGATTTTCTTTGGGGGAGCCCAATTTCTGGACATGCCTTTCTTGAAGACGCTGTTATGGAGCTTCGGGTGTTTCGTCCTGATTTATACAGGAGCGGAAAGCATCTTAAGTGCAGGGAAGGCGGCAAAAAAAGAGGACACGAAAACAGAGAGTAAAGGCAAATCGTTCATGGCTGGCTTTATGATGGCTTTATCCAATCCCCTTAATATCCTGTTCTGGTTCGGGATCTACGGATCGGTTTTAGCGAAAACGGCCGAAGAGAGCCTGGATAAAAAAGATGTATTTTTAAATAGTGCAGGAATCTTTGTGGGGATTTTCTTATGGGACCTTTTCATGGCGCTGATTGCGGGGATGTTCAAACAGACAATGGCTCCAAAAGTGCTGAAGGCTATTTCTTATATTGCAGGCATCGTCCTGATTGGCTTTGGTTTTTATTTCGGCTGGGAGGCATATAAAGAATTGTTCTTATAATGTTATTGAATCGGACATTCACCTATATTTCCTATCTTTAATACTTTATAAAGTGTTAAAGATAGGGGTGTTCAGAACAGTGGCTGAGATTTATTCCAAAGCGATGATTGAAAATAAACAAATGGTATTAGAGGATTGGGCAAGAGAGGCGTTCCAATCTTTTCAAAATATGATAGCAGATGATGAAAATACCTATCCTTGCGTCCCTGGTAGAATAGGCTTTTTATCCGATCAGCTCCGCTATGCCTTTTTAGGCGATCCGAGAGAGGAAAAGACCCTTTTGGACGCAGCGGATGTACTGAAAAAATACGGAATGGTATCCAGAGAGACCGGGAAGTACGCTTCTCTTGTTATGTTTTATAAGTCGCCTGCGGAGTTGCAGAGATATTCGATTGAAGAGTTCGAAGACCTTTTTTGGTCTATCCTTACAGGACTCAGTATGAAGGATCAGGTTCCTTGGCCGGAAGGGATATCCAAGGATCCAAGCCATCACACATGGGAATTTTGTTTTCATGGAGAACCTTACTTCGCATTCTGTGCAACTCCTGCACACCACTTAAGGAGAAGCAGGCATTTTCCTTCATTTATGATGGCTTTCCAGCCCAGATGGGTATTTGAACAGATGAATGACTCCACCCAATTGGGGCGGAATATGAAAAAAATGATCCGAAAAAGGCTGGCTGATTATGATGAAACACCGATTCATCCAGCATTGAAATGGTATGGGCAGGAGGACAATCATGAATGGATGCAGTATTTTCTGCGGGAAGATGACTCTAGTCCATCCAAGTGTCCTTTTCACAATATGATGAACGCGAATAAAAAGTCATGATTCTGCCTTTTGCCATTTCCATTTGTGAAGAATAAAGGCGGAAGCGCTGACCAAAATCAAAACGAGCAGACTGAAGAAAAAACCGGTCCTGCTCGTTTTTTCAAGGAGGCATCCGGCTGCGGCAATCAAAATAAACAATCCAGCGAGCAGCATTTTAAATTTCTGGCTGACTTTTGGCTTTAAGAGCTTCCATGCCGTTGCTAAGATAAACAGCCAAGTATACATAAGCATGAGGCTCCCTGCGGTCGTAATGTACTCATACATGTTCTTTGGCAAAAAGACAGCGGCGCAGATGGAACAGGAAACTCCAACGAGGGTCAACCCCATAGCGGTAAGGGGAAGTTTTTCAGTTGGAGCGTCTTTCTTCCGCCTGAAAAGCTTCGGAGCGTCTCCCTCTGCCGCAAGATTGACAACCATCATCGTGACACAGTAAAGGGAAGCAGCGACAGTGGAGAAACCAGCAATGATCAAAGCCCCGTTGAACAAATGGACAAGAATGGGAAAATCATAATGCTTCAATGCTGTCAGAAACGGACTTTCATCTGTGGAAAATTCGTTGAGCGGGACAAGCAGCAAAGCAAGGATGATAGAAAGGAAGTATAGGCCTGATAAGATGAAAATCATCGTTTTTCCTGATTTAGGAGCTTCTTTTGGATCTTTAAGGTTGGTCGCCATGAGTCCGACGACTTCAATTCCTGCGAATGCGTAAAAGGAAAAGATGAATCCAGCCCATAACCCCCTAGCTCCATGAGTGAAAAACCGGCTGTTTTCTGTTGGATAGTGAAGAACAGGCTTTTGAATATCGATTACCCCGGTCCACGTGAGGATGGAAAGCACGATGAACATAAAGATGGCAGCAATCTTGATGACAGCAAAAACATTTTCTGCTTTCTCAAAACTTTTTCCTCCGGCAAGGACGATGAGGATGCCCAGTACAGCAAAAATCGAGGCAAGCATCCAAAGCGGGGCATTCGGAAACCAGAATTGGGAAAACAACCCCAGGGCAGTCAAAGTGCTGCCAAGAATCATCATTTCCGAAGACCAGTAGATCCAGCCGATCATAAAACCCGCCCAATGTCCGAAGCCTTTCTTCGCATAAGCACGGTACGAACCGTCCAATGATTCCTGTGCAATGAGCCGGGCGAGGGAGTCAAAGACAAGATACGTTGCGATGGCAGCAAGGAAAAGGGTGACGATGATGGAATAGCCGCTTTCCCGGATCCCGATGCTCGTCCCAAGAAAAAAGCCTGTACCCGTTGTACACCCTACACCAAGCAGAGATAGCTGCCACCAAGCAAGATGTCCTCCCGTATTGCTATTTGAATGTATTTTTTGTTTCATTAAAATCATCCTCCTCTCATCCTTTTATCTTCAGTCATAAGGAGTAGATTATGTATGAAAATTTCCCGATTTCGCATACTTTGAATAGCCAATGAAGAGGGGGAAGTTTCACGTGAAACAGGAATATTTTATTGAAGCAGAGGGCGGCCAGGCCTTCAAGATGAAAAAAGGTCAAACAGTGAGAGTAATTGATGTAGAGGGAGAACAAGTAGTAGACTTTGTTGTGTACAAGGATGGGGATTTGAGCGAAAGAATCGATCCAGGAGTGACCATGGATGCGCTGCACTCCTATAAAGTGACGCCTGGTGATATTTTGTATTCGAACAAATATCATCCCATCATGACAGTGGTTGAAGATGATGTGGGTGTGCATGACTTTTTTAATCCAGCTTGCAGACCGGAGATGTATGAACTTTTATATAATAAGAAAGATCATCGAAGCTGCTACGAAAATTTAGGCCAGGCATTAGAGCCTTATGGGCTTTCACAGCCTGATCAATATTACCCATTTAATATCTTTATGAATACAGTGGTGGAGGATAATGGCGGGATGAAAGTGAAAAGGCCGTTGTCTAAGCCGGGAGACTCCATCCTCTTAAGGGCAGAGATGGATCTGATAGTCGGGGTATCGGCCTGTCCCTGCAGCGAAAGCGAGTGCAACGGATATAAGTGCACGCCGATCAAAGTGGAAGTGGAATAGTGACGAAAAAGGGCACCCGTTTGCATTAGCATAGCGGGTGCCCTTTCTTTTTTATCTGCTTTCGTAGAGATGAAAGTTCATCCCGTATGGATCTTGGATCATCATACTTTTAGATGAGTATTCTTTTGCCACGATGCATCCTGCCGCATCGAGCTCAGCCTTGGCCGTTTCGAAGTCATTCACTGCAAGCTCAAAAAATACCTTTTCTGAAGGATTGTTTTCAATATAGAAGTTTGTTCCGTTAAAGGAAAACTGCGCTTCTTTTTCTCCATTCTTAACAAGTCTCATGCCAATCGTGCCACGATAAAACTCGACTGCTTTTTGGTAGTCCCTCACACCAATGGCGATGTTATTGGTTAATTGGTACTGGGAAGCCTCATTGATTTTTTTCTTTGGCGTATACGAACCTGCTTCAGCAGGCAATAAATCGAAAAGCGGCCAAACCGCACAAAAATCGTCCCCTGGTCCGAACGGGGCACTTGCGGCCAAATAAATGGTTCCATCCTCATGTTTGCTGAAAGTAGATACTCCTGGATAGTAATATCCATCCTTTTCAAAGCCAAAATCCTCTTTAAAAGTAGTGTCTTTTGTTGAAATCATGGGGAAGGTCCATTTTCGTTCTGCTGCAAAATCTTCTTGAACTTCTGGGGAATCGGGTGAAGAAAGCACAAAGGATGTATGGTCTTCGATAAAATGATAGACGCCATTGATACCGTCCGCCCACATCGTGCAATATGGACAGCTCCTGCCCATATTGTGGACGACTATCAATTCGTTTTTATCTTTAAAAAGATCGAGCAGTGTCGTCTGGGTTCCACTTGCGGTTTTAAAATGATAGTTTTCCACCTTTTTTCTAGGCACCTTTTGCCGTAGTTCAGACAGCTGTTTTTTCTTTTCCATTATTTCCTTCTGAAGTTCTTTAATTTCCTTTACTGCATCTTGAATTTCCATGATAACTCCCCCTTTGTTCGATTCAGGTACTCTTTCGATAGGAGGAGAAGAAATCCTTTAAATATCACATGAAATCGTCTTTTAATCTTTCGACATTTCATAGGAAATCAAATATTTTTTGGCATCTATATCTCTGTAAATACATCGGCTGCACGATCTGCCATTATTCGATTTCGGCACAGATTGAAAAGCTCCTGGATAAAAGAATCCATTTGGTCTGGCGACTTTGGCAGGGAAATCGTCACTTTAGGTGAGCCAAATCGGCTGATGAAATAGGTTTTCCGCTCAGCATTTTTTCCGTCCCTCTTTAATGGATTGTACGTCCACCAAAGTGAACTGCCATCCTCTTCCACATGTTGAATTTCAGCTGCCGTCGTCGTTTTATTTTCTAAATAAAGCACGAGATAGTAATTGCCTTTGCGGTGCCAGTCAATAAACAAGAAGTGGTAGGCTTCTTCTCCATGTTTTCGGATTGTGTAGCCAGCACTGACGGCTTTCCCATTAACCCATTGATGAAATCTTGGAAGCTTTCCTTCTACAGTGTCTAATTTTACAGCTTCAAACTGGCTTGACACCTGCAATTCCATCCATTGATCCATCAGTGAGCTGATTTTTAAGGCCTGCTCAATCTTCATAAGAACTCCTCCTGGCCTAAATAAACGCAGCCGGATGATTGGCTGCGCTTTTTAGTGAATCGTACCCTTACACTTGCACTTCACTCATCAGAGAATGGATATTGCCATCAGGGTCCTGGAAGAAGGCCATCCATGTTTCTGTGTTATCGATTTTGGCGATGAGATGGGGATCCCCATGAAATTCGACGCCTTTCTGACGGTAATCTTCAAACGCTTTTTGAATGTCGCTGACTTGAAAGTAGACTATGGAACTTTTATGGTCAAATTCCTCTTTTTCCGGGATGCTCAACAAAAGACGAAGGCCATTGCACTCCAGAAAAGCCATGTTTTTAGCTTGAAAAAGCAGTGGAAGGCCAAGCACCTCATGATAAAAATGGATGGATTGCTCCATCTGGTGGACAGGAATGGACACTTGTCCGATTGTGGTAATATGGTTCATTACAATTCTCTCCCTTTTGAAGTATTCATTGACTTCAGGATACTGCATTTTTACTTTTTTCTCTTATCCAAAATCACCATTTTTCGATAATCAGTTGGACTTTTTCCCGTTTGCTGCTTAAATAGCCTGCTGAAAGAAACAGGGGTTTCCAGACCAACCTCCATTGCAATTTCAATCATGGATTTCCCGGTCTTCTCAAGCAGCCATTTAGCCTTTTCAATCCTTCTTTCTGTCAGCTGCTGATGGGGTGTCTTTCCGAAAAGAACTTTATAATTCCTTAATAAATGATTAGGAGAAAGACAGGCAATATGGGAAATTTCACTTAAAGTAATGGCTCTTTGATAGTTGGCAAAAATGTAATCCTGCGCAATTGAAAGCCTCCTGTAGATTTCTTCCCTTGTGGAGGCTTTCTTTATTTCCAATACGCTCATTTCTGAATAAGCGTGGTTTTGGGAGTGAAGAATTTTCACCATTACTTGTCGTAACTGCTCCTCTAGCCAAAGGGGATCATTTTTAAAATGGCTAAAATTTTTCTTGATTCCATCAAGCATGGTATGTAAATAAGGATCCATACGGTATGTCTTCTCAAAAATCTCAAACTGTCTGCTTTCTTGATAGAATGGTTCATCTAATAATGATACATCTTCAGAAGTTAGGCTCCTTTTCACTTCTTCGGCAAAACCGGAGCCAAAAAATAGGCAAAAAGATTCGACAGGCTGATCAGACTCAATGGATATGGTGTAGTCCCCTTCATTTAGAAGAAGGAAGCGATTTTCTTCTACGGCAAAAAAGCCTTTATTTGTGCGGTATTGCGCCTGTCCATTTATAAAAGTTTTAAGGGAGAGCTGTCCTTTGCCCTCCCAATAAAACTGGTCGCTCTGTGCGTGAAGGATGAAATTAGAATCCATGGAATTCAATCACCCTTATGATTTCGGTTCTAACTTTTCCAAGTAATCGACAGCATCTTGAGTAGTAGCGACTGGGATGATTTTTATCTTGTATCCGCGTTTTTTCGCCTCATCTTTAATATCTTTCTCGTTCGCATCTTCAGGGTTCAGGTCTTTCGGGCAGAAGAAGATATCCACACCGGCCTTATGGGCTGCAACGATTTTGTCGCGAATGCCGCCGATCTGTCCGACATGTCCTTCAGGATCGATGGTCCCTGTTCCGGCAATTTTGTATCCCTTGGTCATATCTTGATCAGAGAGCTGGTTGAAAATCTCCAATGAAAACATGAGTCCTGCAGATGGTCCGCCGATGTCTCCTGCATTCACCTTTACTTTCCGGTCGGTTTTAAGCTTCAGCATATCATCAGGAACGATTCCGACCCCGACTTTTGAAGTTTTAGGATCAAGCTTCATGACTTTGACGACAGCTGTCTTTTGCTTTCCATTCCGCGTGAATCCAATTTTAACCTGGTCGCCGGCTTTTTTATTCTTGTTGATATAGTTGATGAAATCCTCTGTTTGATTGAGTGTTTTTCCATCCAAAGAGTGAATGACATCTCCGACTTTCAGCTTCTTTTTTGCCTCGGATTTAGGCAATATCGCTTGGACAAACACCCCATTATGTAAGGTTTCAACCGGTTCGCCTGCTGTCTTCAGTCCAGCTGCGACTGCATTGGTCTGAGATCCGTCCATCATATGTTTCAGGAGTTCGCCGTACTCTTCATCAGACAGGTCGCCTTTCACATTCTTTTCATTTTCAATTTGGGTGTCCGGCGCAACCAATCCATAAATCAGGACATAGGGATTGTAGGCCTTGATGGATAAAACGGTGGTCAGTGAGAAGCTGCCTTTCTCTTCTTTATGGCCGCCTACCACTGTAACTTTTTTGTCCAATGCCTCTACGGTTCCAGGTTGATAGAGATAATAAGGGGTTGGAATGAAGGCAATCAGTAAGAATACAAACAACGTAATAATCGTTGTTTTGGCCCAGCTGAATCTTCTGGGACGGTTTCGATTTCGTTGGCTCATGCGCTTTCCTCCGAATTATAGGATTATTTGAAATTTTTGGTGTTCAGTCAGTAACCTTATTTTATCATTTTAAGCTTCTAAGAATATAGTCTTAGGAAATGTTTTGATTGAAATACGCACAAATGTGGAATAGGTATGTTATGCATCAAAAAGATCGGAGGAATGCAGGGGATGAAAGAAAAAATTACGGAGTGGACGGAAGAAAAAATCAGAAAAACTTTGCCGATAAGAGGGGAGGACAGCCATAAAGGAACCTATGGAACAGGGCTTTTGGTTGCTGGAAGCACCGATATGCCGGGGGCAGCAATCATTTCTTCTCAGGCAGCCATGAGATCCGGGATTGGGAAGCTGATGGTTGGCACAAGCGAGGATGTCATTCCATCCATAATCCCTGTTCTCCCTGAAGCTACTTACTGGCGAAACGGGCTGGATCACCTCGTAAGCGATGGGATTCAACAAGAATTTCGTGCAGCGGCCATCGGTCCGGGGCTTCCCCCAGAGGAAAAAGTGGAAAAGGCCCTTCAAAAGCTTCTTGAGAGAGATATCCCTTTGATTATAGACGCAGGTGCATTGGAAAAAATCCCTTCAACATTCCAAGACCGAAAATCACCTGTCATCCTGACTCCTCATCCAGGGGAATTTTCACGCATCACAGGTGTCTCAATTGAAAAGGTGCAGAGTGAACGTGTTGAACTTGCGAAAGAATGGGCTGAAAAGCTGAATGCGGTAATTGTCCTTAAAGGAAATAAAACGGTAACAGCTTTCCCTGATGGAGAAGCTTTCTTCAACCCGACAGGAAATGCAGCCTTGGCAAAAGGGGGGACAGGCGATGCATTGACAGGTATGCTCCTCGGGATGCTTTGCTGCCATGAAGATTATCGATACGGTGTGTTGAACGGTGTTTACCTGCACGGGGCATGTGCAGACAGGTGGGTGAAGGAGAACTCTGCCCATACACTTCTTGCACATGAACTATCGGGGCTGCTGCCTCAGGTCTGGCATCATTTTGAAACTTAATTCCATCGAAGGGATATAAAAAAATTTATACATAAAGGAGAGATGGGCATGTGGATGGCGGTCTTATGGGGTGCCATAGCCGGTTCGGCGACGCTGCTTGGGGCTTTTGCAGTCCTGAAAGTTTCATTCAATAAAAGAATGATCGGCATGATTATGGCGCTTGGAACCGGTGCCCTAATTGGTGCGACTGCCTATGAATTGCTAGGGGAAGCAGTCGAGAAAAGCGGTTTTACGGAGGCTGCCATCGGATTTTTAGGCGGGGCACTCGTTTTTACCATCTTCGATTACCTTGTATCCAGAAGTGGAGGACACAAGCGGAAGAGTTCGGATAGGACAGAGTCGAAGGAGGAAACCGATTCGAATTCCTCCAATGCAGGCATGGCTATTTTTATCGGGACAATCATGGATGCCATCCCTGAATCCGCGATGATTGGTTTGAGTCTGATTGAAGGCGGAGGGGTAAGCGCTGCACTGGTTGTCGCGATTTTTATCAGTAACTTTCCGGAAGGATTGTCCAGTACAGTCGGCTTGAAAAAAAGCGGCTATACCAATGGGAAAATCATGTGGATGTGGGTGATCGTCCTTGCCTTTTCTGCATTGAGCTCATTTGGCGGGGCGCTCCTGCTCCAGGATGCCTCTGATAGCGTGAAAGCCATCATGAGTTCATTTGCCGGCGGAGGAATCATCGCCATGGTTGCCTCCACCATGATGCCGGAAGCGTACGAAGAAGGAGGACCTAGCGTCGGATTTATCACAGCAGTCGGCGTCTTCATTTCGCTGATTCTTCATCATTTGTAAGAACCCAAGGTGCATAAATATGGTTAGTTGTCAGAACCTATTGATATTGAAGCATCATGTCGGTATCGAGGGGTATTTATGGGATATTTTCAAAAAAACAAAAAAGAAATGCTTTCTAATGTGTATACGGTGTTTAAAATTGCCATTGCCTCAGGACTTTCATGGGAGCTGGCCAAACTGGCAGGATCGATTCACCCATACTTAGCGCCATTATCCGTCATGCTTTGTCTGCAGAGTTCAGTTGTCGCTTCTATCAGGTTCTCCCTCCGCAGGATTATTGGCACCGTGATCGGAGTAATCGTCGTGATCCTTGCTGCTGAACAGTTTTCCCTCAACGGCTGGACACTTGGGTTTCTCATATTAGTCGGAGGGTTGATCGTCAACTTTCTCAAATTCGATATTGTCGTCATTCATCAAGCAGTCATTACCATTCTACTTGTGTTTGTTTTTGAAAATGCAAGCAGCCATTATGCCGTCGACCGCATCCGGGATACCGCCATCGGGGCTGCGACTGCCGTAGTCATTCAGGTACTGTTAAGCTTATGGAGCAATTCATACAGTTCAGTAAGAAGAGTCGACCGCTATTCGAATGAGCTCGCGGCATCTTTTGAAGTCTGTGCCAAATGGCTTGAAAACGGTTCACCTATTTCCCAAGGAATCGTTCTGAAGAAGCAGACCGAGGGTTTATATACTGGATTTCTTCGTGAAAAAAAGAGGATAAGGAAGGCGTTGGGCGGCTTCAAAATTTCCCCTGTTATGAAAAGAAAAAAGGAAGACTGGAAGTGGTGCAAATCAAGCTTGGAGTACCAGGATCAAGGGTATCAATACTTGCTTGAAACAACGGGGATCCTGCTGGAATGGTCAGCTTCCGGATGGATGGAGTCGATGGATAGACGAATATGGGCGATGCAGCTCGGGGCTGTCAGCCGGTATTTCCAAAGCTTGAAATCTACTTCAAAGGATGTTCGTTTACCGGCTTTTGATGCAATCTATCCCATTCTGAAGGAAAAAGACAGATTTCACATTGCACAGTACTATCATACGGAGCAATTTATCAAGGGATTGCGGATATGAGGTGTCTTTAGAGTGAAAAAAGGGTGTAGTTCCCGTATTTAACCTCGGCTATGCGCGAGAACCTGATGTCTATGCGCCACTTTTTGTGCTTATGCGCGAAAATCATGCCGCTATGCACCAAACAGAATGGCTTATGCGCCAAACGCCCCCTCCTATGCGCGAGCGGCGAAATCATCGGCATTAATCGACAAAAACCGGGGCGTGTCCAGCTCCAGCACCTAGCCCCTCGAGTCATAAGCCGTACCTCTACGGAAATCAGGATTTCCTTCGAGTTCCGTCTTATGCTGGTCGGGGCTGAACAAGGCGCTTCCGCATTTCTTAGTGACAGGCACCTTAATGTCGTTTAAGGCACCACAAAAAAAGCTTGAGGACCACTCGCACGCCAGTCCTCAAGCTTTTGTTTTGTTATTCGTAGGCTTAAACCCATTCTTCTTTCAAAATGGCATAGTAGTATTCATCCCACCAGCCGTCGCCATGAGGGATGCATTTTTTAAAATAGCCTTCGCGCCTCATGCCGATTTTCTCCATTACCTTCCACGAAGGTGGATTATCAGGCTGGCAAGTGGCGATGATCCGATGAAGTTTCAGCTCTTCAAAACCATATTTTAAGAGGGCTTTCGCTGCTTCTGAAGCGTAGCCTTTATTTTGGTAGTCGGGGTTGAAGACCCATCCAATTTCGTAAGTATGGTCCCCAAAGTATTTATGGAACACCATATGTCCGATTAAAGCACCATTTTCTTTCAGGATGACAGGGAACTTTTCCACTTTTTCACCTGCGTTTTTACGGGTAAACTCCCTGGCATCCTCTTCGCTGAAGACGCCTTCCGGTATATATTGCATGACCTCTTTATTAGAAGTATATTTGTAGACTTCTTCCCAATCCTGTTCGGTAAATTTACGGATATGCAATCTTTCGGTTGTTAGGTTCATGTGAATGGCTCCTATTTATGATTAAAATTTCAAATCTGCTATTACATTCGGCAAAAGGAAGAAAAACCCTTCTTCCCGACCTGCCTCACGGGATCTTTCACGAAATGTATGGGAAAGTGTTATAATTGTACAGACTTTTAAGGGTTCGATTTCAGGAAATTTTTTGAGAGAGTAGTTGATTCAGTAATGAAAAAAACAACGGTAAAAATAAAACCTCAATATATAAAACAATATCAGAGCGGTTATCCGCTGATTGCAAAAGAAGCGCTGTCCAACAGCGGCAGCTTCGATCAAGAAGGCGAAATCATCGATTTGAAGGATGATAGGAACGGGTTTATTGGACGGGGCTATTATGGGAGGCAGAATAAAGGATACGGCTGGATTTTGACGAGAAAAGAAAAGGAAGAAATCGATGGGGCTTTTTTCGCGAAAAAAATCAGCAATGCCCTCAGCCAGCGCTCTCATTTGCTTCAGTCTGAAGAAACTACTGCCTTCCGCGTCTTCAATGGAGAAGGGGATGGCATCGGTGGATTGACCATCGACTATTTTGATGGCTATTACCTTGTGACTTGGTACAGCTTAGGGATCTACCAATTCCGCAATTTTGTGTTCGAAGCCATAAAAACACTGCCGAACCTAAAAGGGATCTATCAGAAGAAACGCTTCGATTCCAAAGGACAATATGTAGAGGATGATGATTTCGTTTCCGGAACGAGGCCCGATTTCCCATTGATTGTGAAAGAAAATGGAGTGAATTTCGCCATTTACCTGAATGATGGCGCAATGGTCGGCGTCTTCTTGGATCAAAGGGAAGTCAGAAGAAGGATCAGGGATCACTATGCAGAAGGAAAAACGGTTTTAAACACCTTTTCCTATACCGGGGCCTTTTCTGTTTTTGCGGCTATGGGCGGTGCGGTGAAAACGACCAGTGTCGACCTGGCCAACCGCAGCCTTCCGAAAACCATCGAGCAGTTCAGCGTGAATGGGATTGATTACGAAGCACAGGACATCATTGTGGAGGATGTGTTCAAATACTTCAAATATGCTGTGCGGAAAGAGCTGAAGTTCGATATGGTGATCCTGGATCCGCCAAGCTTTGCAAGGTCCAAAAAATTCACATTCAGTGCGGCAAAGGATTATACGAACCTCTTGAAGGAAGCAATCTCCATTACGGAAAAAGGAGGCGTGATCGTCGCCTCCACTAACTGCAGCACATTCGGCATGAAAAAGTTCAAGCAATTCATCGATACAGCATTCCGCGAATCCGAAGGGAAGTATAAAATCCTCGAAGAACATTCTCTGCCTGAAGACTTCAAGACCATCAGCGAGTTCAAGGAAGGCAACTATCTCAAAGTCGTCTTCATTCAAAAGAAATAATCTATTAAATTGAAGAGAGCCCCCAGGCAGATGCCGTGGGGGCTTTCTTCGTTCGACAAAAATCGGGGCGTGACAGGCACTTTTGTGTCGGCACCTTTAAGTCGTTAGTTGTTTTGGCGGATGGCTTCCTGGTTGCGTTTGGACGGCCAGAATGCCCATCTGCCAAAGATGACGGTCAATGCCGGAACAAGGAATGGGCGTACGACGAACGTATCGAGAAGGACACCGATTGCTGTTACTGTTCCGAATTGAACCAGCACTTGGATAGGGAGCGTAGCAAGGACCGCAAATGTTCCGGCAAGGATCAGACCTGCAGAAGTGATGACAGCTCCTGATTGGGAAACTCCTTCTGTAACTGCCTGGCCGAGCGGCATGCGTTTGCTCTTCTTCCAGATGCTCGAAATCATGAAAATGTTGTAGTCTTCGCCGAGTGCGACGATAAAGACAAAGGAATAGAGCGGGATGAATCCTTGGATGGCAGTAACATCAAATCCATAATGGAGAACGATCCATCCAAGCCCCAGTGCACTGAAATAAGAAAGAAGGACGGTTGCCATTAAATACAGCATCGCGACAACTGAACGCAGATAGACAAGCAGCAGGACGGCAATCATCGCAATGATGATCGGGATCACGACTGTAGCATCTTTATCTGTCGTTGCTCTTGTGTCAAACTGTTCAGAAGTTTGGCCGCCGATCCAGACTTTATCGTCAGCATTAGAAACGCCGGCTGATTTCAATGATTTTTCCGCTTCGGTGCGCAAGTCAGGGATATGGTCCATTGCTTCATTGGAATATGGATTCACACTGAATTCAACATCATACGAAAGCATATCCTTGTTCTTTTCGCCTTTTCGCGGATCTGAAACTTTTGCTACGTATGGCAGGGCCTCAAGTTTTTCCTTCAAGTCCAGGTCATTGCCCTCGGATTGAACCATCACCTGGGCAGGAGCCAGCTCACCTGAGTTAAAGTGGTCTGAAATCAGCTGGAAGCCTTCTCTTGATGGCATATCCTGTGGAAAAGAAGAAAGAGTATCAAACGTATATTGGATCTTCATGGAGAAAAAGGCGAAGACCCCTAGCACCACTACGGTACCGATGGCGATTTTCCATGGGTTTCTGACAATGCCTCCCCCAAGTTTCTCTCCGAAGCTCGGTTTTGTTTTTTCCGGCTTGAGCTTTTTGCCTTTCTTCTCGGCACGCTCAACTTCCATTTCCCTTGTACGAGGGATGAACGGGAAGAAGGATGCGCGTCCAAGAATGGCGAGAAATGCCGGTACGAGCGTCAAACTTGCCACCATCATGATCAAGATGGATAGACTGAATGGAATCGCAAATCGCTGGATGGACCCGTACTGCGCCAATAATAGAGCGAGCAGGGAGAAAACGACAGTCAATCCGCTCATCGCGATAGCCCCTGAAGAACCGGTCAACGCACGCTTCAATGCCTGTTTTTTATCTCTCTCTTCTTTTAATAAAGTCCGGAAGCGGGCAATCAGGAATAGGCAGTAGTCAGTACCTGCTCCGAAAAGGAGAACGGTCATGATTGACAAGCCCTGCGAGTCGAAAGTCGCCAAGCCGGCTTTACCAAACCATCCCAATACGGGGCTGATTACTCCATAAGCGAAACCGACCGCAACAAGCGGGACAAGCGCCAATATAGGAGACCGGTAGATAACAAGCAAGAATACAAGAACTAGCGTCACAGTCGCCAACAGCAGGGAAAGGTCTCCCTGGCTGAACAGGTCTACTGCATCGACTTCAATCCCCGCAGGGCCTGTTGCACGGACAAGCAGGGTGTCTTTATCCTTCATTTTCGCATCAAACGGGTTAGTGCCGAACACATCGCCGGTGCGGTCATTCAATTCTTTCAAGCTGGCTTTTACTTTCTCTGTACTTGCTTTTTTATCAAATAAAATCGGGTAGACGAGTGTGGTGCCATCTTTTGAAATCAGCTGCTTCACAGCAGGGAGCGGCATCTCATGAATCGGAACGGCATTCAACTGTTCCGGCAGAGGATTATCAGCTAGATCTCTAGAAAGCTTCTGAATCCCTGCAATATCATCATCAGTCAAACCGGATGAGCGGTACCAGGTTAAAAGTGCAGGCTTCCCATCGCCGGAAGGGAATTCTTTCTCAGCGAGCTTTTGGGCTTCAACGGAAGGTTTGCTGCTGCTTAAATTCGCGGCAAGGTCATTTTTCTGGGTGCTTGCTTGAGGCAGGGTCAGATTGACTGCTGCAAGAATCAGGATCCAAACGACAAGGGTAATCCATTTCCCTTTTTTGCTGGAGACCCAGTTCCCGTATTTTTCAAACCAGGACGTTTTCATTTACTTCATCTCCTAAATCGTTGATTTCCTTATCAATTGATAAGGTGGCAATAAAATAATGCTTCTTTATTTAATCTTAAAAAAATTGAATCAGCTCAGCCCATAAAGCAGGACATCCACAATCATGTGGGATTTTTCTTCGGCTGCTTCCTGCCGGCTCTTGCTGCCGTCATTCAGGAACTTGGCAGGTTCCATGGATGATTTGATCAAGCTCAGCAAAAAGTGTGCGGAGTCGATGGGGGTTGCCCCAAATCGATATTGATTCTGAAGCTGGCCATCCTTTGCCGCCTCTTCAAAAACAGCGACAACCGGCATGAGATAGCCATTCATCCACCATTGATAGATTTGTGCCTGTGAATCTGCGTCCAGCTGATGCTCGATATCATGAAACATCTGATTCAAATCTTCGTGATGATTCAGCATCATATAGTAGGAATATTGCTGGAGTCGATCCCTCAGACTTTGCGGACGCTTTAAAATCCGTTGGACAGCCGTCTGGGTTTTAAAGATTGTTTCCCTGATGACTTCGATATACAGTTCTTTTTTGTTCGTGAAATGATGGTAAAGGGCAGGCTGCGTCAAACCGCATAAATCAGCGATCTGCCTTGTGGACACAGAACGGTATCCATACTCCATGAACAAGTCATGGGCTGTCTTGATAATGGCCTTCCTCGTTTCCACGTGCTCCCCTTTCTCAAAATTCCGCTTATCTTTGGAATCCATCCTACAGATCCTTTCACAAAGGTATTTATCACTTGATAAGTTGAATATAAGACATGTACAAGCTCTCTGTCAATAAAAAACCTCTTAATTGTTCAACTTTTGTATAACTTTTTTGCACTCATTTGACCAAACACACGTTTTCCTTTAATTTTAAAATAAGCATGTGTACGGAAAAAGGAGGGGAAGAGTTGGATAATTATCGGGTTTCTGTCAGGGCAATGGTGGAATACGTCTATTCTGCAGGGAGCATTGATAACCGTTTCAGGTCTTCTTCTTCCATGACAGAAGGGACAAGGATCCATCAAAAGCTGCAAAAGGAATACGGGGAGTCGGACCAAAAAGAAGTATTTCTTCAGATGGACATTCCGTTTGACTCCTTCACCCTCCAGCTGGAAGGGAGATGCGACGGCTTGCTGGCTGCCGGATCTGACGGCCTCCTTACAATAGATGAAATAAAATCAACCACAAAATCGCTTGATCTAATCGAGGAACAAAGTCATCCTGTCCACTGGGCCCAGGCAAAATGCTACGCCTGGATAGTGGCTGAACAGAATGCCCTGGAAGAAATAAAAGTCCAGCTCACCTATGTCCAACTTCCCTCTGAAGAAAAAAAGCAGTTTGCAAAAGTGTTCAGCCAAACAGAGTTAAAGGAATACATCGAAGAAACAGCCGCCGCCTACCGCGCATTTGCAGTGATGAAACTAAAGCATGAAAAGCAGCGGCAGGAGAGCATCCGCCAATTGGCTTTTCCTTACCCTGAATATCGAAGTGGACAGAGGGCTTTCGCAGGCACCGTCTATAAAACGATCATGGACAGGAAAAACTTGATGGCGGAAGCACCGACCGGAATCGGCAAAACGATGTCCACTCTTTTTCCTGCCATCAAATCGATGGGGGAAGGACTGAGTCGAAAGCTCTTTTACCTCACAGCCAAAACGATAACAAGGGCAACCGCTGAGGAAGCATTAAGCCATCTGGAGGCGAAGGGACTTTATATGAATTCCGTCACCATGACGGCGAAGGATAAAATTTGCTTTAAGGAAGAAACGATCTGCCAGCCGGAGTACTGCGATTTTGCGGACGGATATTATGACCGGATCAATGGGGCGATGCTCGACATCCTTTCGAATGAAACAAGGATCATCAGAGCGGTCATCGAGCAGTATGCGATGAAGCATAAGATCTGCCCATTCGAATTTTCCATCGACCTTGCCTACCAGGCAGATGCCGTCATAGGGGACTATAACTACGTGTTTGATCCCCGGGTCAATTTGAAGAGATTCCTGGAGGAGCAAAAAACCAAAACGGTCCTGCTCATAGATGAAGCGCACAACCTCGTTGACCGCGCCAGGGCGATGTTTTCCGCTTCTATTGATAAATCACCTTTTTTAAAGCTGAAGAGGGAGTATAAACAAAATCATGCTTTGTTTTTGCCATCCAAAGCTCTCAATGATTTTTTCATTGCTTTTAAAAAAGAGATGGACGGGCGGAAGCAATTGGTGCTCGACCATATTCCGGATGAACTGCCTTCATTAATGGAAGCTTTCACAGAGGAAGCAGAAAAGGAGCTTTTGCGCACATCCAAGGAGCCTGCAAATACAGAACTTCTGTTAGAAACGTATTTTGCCGCGCAAAATTTTATCCGGATAGCAAAATTATTCGACGACCATTCCATTGCATATGGAGAAAAGAACGGCAATGAATTGACCCTGAATCTATTCTGCATAGACCCTTCTGAAAATCTTCGCAGAATGGGAAAAGGCTACCGGGCCAAAATCTACTTTTCAGCGACCATGTCCCCGGGGCGCTATTATCAGGATATGCTGGGGGTAGAGGAGGACGACTTTAAGACGCGTGTCCCATCACCTTTTCATCGGGACCAATTCCAAGTGTGGGTCCAGCCTTTATCGACAAGGTATCGGGAAAGGGAGGAATCCATCGCTCCGATCGTCCGGACCATCGGGAATCTAGTGGAAGGGAAATCCGGGAATCATCTTGTCTTCTTTCCTTCCTATCAATATCTAGAATCTGTTTATGAAGAATTTACCCTGAACTATTCCCACATACAAACGATTAAACAAGACACTGGCATGAAAGAAGAGGAAAGGGAACGATTTTTAGAGAGATTCCAAGCGGGCAGCAAGGAACCACTGGTCGGATTTGCCGTCTTAGGTGGAATTTTTTCAGAAGGGATCGATTTAAGGGGCGACAGGCTGAACGGGGTGGCTGTTGTCGGAGTAGGGCTTCCACAAATCGGCTTTGAGCGGGATTTGATCAAAACCCATTTTGCGGCGCACGGAAAAAATGGCTACGATTATGCCTACGTCTACCCTGGCATGAATAAAGTGCTCCAGGCAGGCGGCAGACTGATTCGTTCCGAAACCGACACCGGCACCATCATCCTCATCGACGACCGCTACCTTCAGGCAAAATACCAGGGGCTCCTGCCCGAAGAATGGCGCGATTTCAGGATTTTGAACGATTCTTCTATATTGAAAGAGTGAAAAAGCCAGTTTTTGTTATAAAACTGGCTTTTTTATATGATAAGAGTCGATTTGAAGCCCGGCGGATGGAGAAAAAACAGGAAATTCAAGGTCTTTTTCAGCTGCCCACATGTTCTATGCGCCAAAAAATCATGCTTATGCGCCGAGCTCCACTCTCTATGCGCGAGAAACCCCCGCTATGCGCCGGTCAAGGGGGCTTATGCGCCAAAACCACAGTCTTATGCGCCAGCGGCTATCTCGTCCTCAACATCCCCCAAAAATCAAACCCCGCGGCGGCGTCATTCGACAAAAACCGGGGGGTGACAGGCACCTTTGAGGCACCTTTAAGTCGGAACCTCCCACATCTTCACATCGCTTTTCCCTTCACACTTCTCTATAATAGGGAGAAGCACCGGCTGCAGCCGCCGCTCATATTAAATAAAAAAATTCCATTATTGAAATAGAAAGTAGTGAACGAAATGACCCGATTTTCAAACCTGGGGATCAGCGATGCGCTGGAAACCCAATTGAAAAAGGACGGAATCGATACGGCAACAGAGATTCAGGAAAAATCGATTCCTCTTATATTAGAAGAAAAGGACGTCATTGCTGAAGCCCAGACAGGGACAGGAAAGACCCTTGCATTCATTTTGCCGATGCTGCAAAAATTGGACGTGACTGAAGAAGCGATACAAGGATTGATCCTGACGCCAACCCGGGAACTTGCCCTTCAGATTACAGCTGAATTAAACAAACTGATTGACGCCGTTCCGGAAGCAAAGATCCTTGCTGTCTACGGTGGCCAGGATGTAGAAGCCCAGCTGAAGAAGCTTAAGAAAAGCATTCACATCGTCGTGGCAACACCGGGGCGCCTCCTTGACCACTTAAGAAGGCAGACCATCGACTTGTCTCAACTGAAAATGCTCGTATTGGATGAAGCTGATCAAATGCTGCACATGGGGTTCCTTCCCGAAGTGGAAACCATCCTGAGCCATGTGAATGAAGAGAGGCAGACATTATTATTCTCGGCTACCATGAACAGCGACGTTCGAAAACTAGCCAAGAAATATACGGACAAGCCGGAAAATATAAAGATTGCTGCGAAGTCTATTACAGTAGAAAAAATTAATCAGCTTGTCATCATGACGACCGATCGCAGGAAGCAAGCGGCATTGAAAGCAGTACTCAAGGAGTCCCAGCCATTCTTGGCGATCATCTTCTGCCGCACGAAGCGCCGCGCGAGCACATTGAATGAAGCGCTCCAATCGGCGGGCTTTTTATCAGAGGAGCTCCACGGCGATCTGTCGCAAGCTAAAAGGGAACGCGTCATGAAGAATTTCCGTGAAGCAAAGCTGCAGTATCTGGTGGCGACGGATGTCGCAGCACGCGGCCTTGATGTAGAAGGGGTCACCCACGTGTTCAACTACGACATCCCGCACGATGTCGAAAGCTACATCCACCGCATCGGCAGGACAGGCCGTGCAGGGGAGCATGGTCTTGCGGTCACTTTCGCTGCACCAAAGGATCAGCTCCATTTGGATATGATTGAAAAGGGAATCAATATGAAATTAAGGAAAGAGCAGTCTGATGTCGGGCCGGATGATCCGAAGCCGAATGAGCGAAGGGGAGAAGGCGGGCGCCCAAGAAATGGCCGCGGCTCTCAAAAAGCACGTACAGGGGAAAAGCGCCCTTCAGAAAGAAGCAGAGCAGGAAATGCCAAAAGCGCAAGACCGAGAAAGCCTTCAAAAAGGCCAAGATAAGGAGTGGCGGCAATGAACGGACAAAATCGGAAGGATATCCATCCCGGTCTGGAAGTGGATATCGTATTGAAACAAGACCAGCGGACAGGGAAGCTGACACGCGGCATCGTTAAAGATTTGCTGACGAATTCTCAGCATCATCCCCATGGAATCAAAGTGCGTCTGCAGGATGGCCAAGTAGGAAGAGTCAAAAATATCATTTCCTAAAAAATCAGGCCGAGGGACTTTTCGACAAATTTTTGTAAAGTTATTGTAAAAAAGAGAAATAATAAATCAGCCCTAAACCCTTGGTACCATTGGGGTTTAGGGCTTTTTTGCAAAATGTCCTATCTTGACATATTTTGAAAGATATTGATAAATTAAAAATATTGCTATTCTTTCTAAATGATTACTTTAGTGAATTAATAGAATAAAAAATGGGGAAAGTTGGGTAAGGTATGATCGAATTTAAGAATGTCTCGAAAGTGTATCCAAATGGGACAGTGGGACTTAAAGATATTAATCTGACCATTGAACCAGGAGATTTTGTTGTCATTGTAGGTCTTTCAGGAGCAGGGAAATCAACGATGCTTCGTTCGATTAACCGTCTGCACGATATTACAGAAGGTGAGATCATCATCAATGGAAAGTCGATCACGAAAGCGAAAGGTAAAGATCTTCTAAAGATCCGCCGCGACATCGGGATGATTTTCCAAAACTTCAATCTCGTTAAACGCTCCACAGTGCTGCGAAATGTCCTAAGCGGCCGTGTCGGCTACCACTCCACGATTCGCACCATTCTAGGATTATTCCCTAAAAAGGACGTAGAGCTGTCTTTAAACGCCCTTAAACGCGTTAATATCATGGATAAAGCCTATACACGTGCAGACCAGCTTTCCGGCGGACAGCAGCAGCGTGTGTCCATTGCCCGTGCACTTGCTCAGGAAGCAAAGATCATTCTGGCGGACGAGCCTGTGGCATCTCTTGATCCACTTACAACTCGCCAAGTAATGGATGATTTAAGACGAATCAATCAAGAACTGGGCATCACAACTATCGTAAACTTGCACTTTATCGATCTAGCAAGAGAATATGCTACACGCATCATCGGGGTACGCGCAGGGGAAGTCGTCTTTGACGGTCCTACTGAACAAGCGACGGATGCAGTATTCTCTGAAATTTACGGACGTGAGATTAAAGAGGATGAATTGCTAGGGGAGAAAAACTCATGACCCAGGATCAATTGAAAAAACCAGCTCGCACAAAGTTTTGGATGACGGTCGTTTTAATGGTTGTTCTTTTCTGGGTCAGTGCGAAGAGCACGGATGCAACATTCAGTGAACTATTCGAAGGACTACCGCAAATCGGCGTCCTTTTGGCGAAGATGTTCCCGCCTGACTGGGCTTACTTTTCCTATGTAGTGGATCCTATGCTTGAGACGATCCGCATGGCTCTCTTGGGAGCAACTTTTGGGGCAATCATTGCGATCCCATTAGCGCTTTTGTCCGCTTCCAATGTGTTTGAATCCAATTGGATCGTACAGCCTTTCCGCTTCATTTTAAACTTGATTCGGACAATTCCTGACTTATTGCTCGCAGCGATTTTCGTTGCTATCTTTGGACTTGGGCCATTGCCTGGTATCTGGGCATTGACGATTTTCTCTTTAGGGATCATCGCAAAGCTTACATATGAGTCCATCGAAGCCATTGACCGCGGTCCGCTTGAAGCGATGACAGCAGTCGGTGCCAATAAAATTCAATGGATTTTCTTCGGGGTCATCCCGCAAGTATTGCCGCAGTTCCTTTCTTACTCTATTTATACATTTGAAATCAATGTTCGTGCAGCCGCCGTCCTTGGGTTGGTCGGAGCCGGTGGTATTGGGATATTCTACGAAAGAACGCTTGGATTCTTCCAATATGACCGCGTTGCCAGCATCATCATTTTCACACTGGTTGTCGTATTGTTAATTGACTATATCAGTACTAAAATCCGGGAGAAATTAATATGAGCACCGATATGATTGTAAAGCCGCCAAAAAAGAATAGAGTAAAAAAGTGGATCTATATCATTCTTCTGGCCGCCGTCTACATCTGGGCGTTTGCCGGAATGCCAATAGAAGGATTCAAAGAAACTGCAGCACAAATCACTAAATCGATCTTCCATGGAATCTTCCATCCTGATTGGGATTATGTATACGATCCAGAAGGGGAAGACTTGCTCCGTGGTCTTCTGGATACATTGGCCATCGCCATTTTAGGTACATTCATTTCAGCATTCTTGTGTGTACCTTTCGCATTCTGGGCAGCAAACAACATGAACAGATTCAGACCTGTTTCAGGAATGGGGAAATTCATTTTGAGCTTTGTCCGTACCTTCCCTGAACTTGTCATGGCCCTTCTTTTCATCAAAGCCGTTGGACCTGGATCCTTCGCGGGGGTTTTGGCTCTCGGAATCCACTCCATCGGGATGCTCGGGAAGCTTTTCTCCGAATCCGTGGAAAGCATGGACCTTGGCCCGACAGAAGCCTTGAAGGCATCAGGCGCCAACAAAATTCAGACCATCTGGTTTGCGGTCATCCCGCAAGTCATGCCTGAATTCTTATCCTATACCCTTTATCGATTCGAAATTAACGTCCGTTCTGCAACCATCCTTGGAATCATCGGAGCCGGTGGTATCGGTACACCACTGATCTTCGCACTTGCCGGACGTTCATGGGACCGTGTAGGGATCATCCTTCTCGGAATCATCGTGATGGTTACCGTAATCGACTTGATTTCCGGCTCCATCCGTAAAAAGATCGTTTAATAGAATTAGATATATTGAAGAGCCGCATCCTTCTGTTGGGTGCGGCTTTTTTGGTGTGCGGATTGTGCGGCGGGCGTCCGGTTGTGGAGGTTTACTAGAAGTTTTCTTAAAGTTGCTGGAAGTCATCTTGGAATTGCTAGAAGTTCATGAGGTTTTGCTAGAACAAGCCTGTTTTTTGCTAGAATATCTCTCATTTTTTGCTTATTGGACCCGGTATCGTATCTGTTCAGCAAAAAAAAGAGGACCATCCTAAGATGATCCCCTGAGCTTTATCAAACTATATTATTGACCTTCAACTTCTTTTTCGTATTCGCGAACGATATCGAAGTTAGAGTCTTTAGATTTAGTGTAGCCTTCGTGAGAGTAGATTTCACTGATGATTTGGTGTCCTTTTTCGTCTTTTCCAAGAGAAATGAACGCATCAGCAATCTTGTCTTTCCATTCTTTAGTCAAGTCAGGGCGAACGGAGATTGTATCGTTCGGGATTGGCTTAGTAAAGAATAGTACACGAGTTTTGTCAAATACATCTGGAGCATCTTTTTTAACGATGTTACGAGCGTCTTGGAACGTAGCAGCTGCATCAACATCGCCGTTAAGAACTGCAAGAACAGCAGTATCATGTCCTTTAAGAGTTACCCCTTGAACGTCTTTCTCAGGATCAAGACCAGCTTTTTTCAATTCAACTGCAGGCCATACATAACCAGCAGAAGAAGTTACGTTTTGCCAGCCCATTTTCTTGCCTTTAAGATCTTCGATAGATTTGATATCTGAATCTTTTTTCACGATAACCATAGATTTATAGAAATCTACAAGATCTTTCGTAGGAGTACCGTCTTCATCGTTAACGCCAAAACGCTGCGCTTGAAGCAATACATCAGCTACACCTTGTTCATGAGCAAGTACATATGTAGTAGGAGGCAAGAAACCAACGTCTACTTTTTTAGAACCCATTGCTTCTACAACAGTGTTGTAGTCAGTTGATACACTTACATGAACAGGAATCCCTAATTTGTCAGACAATAACTTTTCTAATGGCTTTGCTTTCGCTTCAAGTGTTTCAGCACTTTGAGATGGAACGAACTGTACGTTCAATTCCTTTGGCTCGTATCCTTTTTTGCTGTCCCCTGAACCATTTTCCTTGTCGTCTGAACCACAGCCGGCAAGAACACCGAATGCTAGTCCTAAAGACATACCAAATAAAGTAAGCTTTTTAAACATGATTTTCCCCCATAGAAAATATTTTTGTAATACTACTACAATATACCATAAAATTTGAGAACAATTGTAAATTATTTTTAAAGATTTTATATTTTTAAGAATAGATTCAATTTATAGTAGAATGGGATTATAGAACATGAAAAAGGATGATTTTAAATGAAGACTGAAGCGAGTTTCAAGCTGTCCATCCTGGAAACCAGCGATGTCCACGGCAATGTTTATCCAATCAATTATGGGCTGAATGCAGAGAGCCCTGTTGGCCTCGGGAAGATCTCGACGCTGATAAATGAAGTGAAAAAAGAAGCAGAACATACTTTCATCATTGACAATGGGGACGTCATTCAAGGAACGCCGCTTACCTATCACTATGCGAGATTTGAAGCAGGAAAGCCCAATCCGATGATCCAAATCCTCAATCACATGGGCTATGAGGCAGCCGTTTTCGGGAACCATGAATTCAACTATGGACTTGAGCTGCTGCATCAATCCATCAATGAGTCCTCCTTTCCATGGCTATCAGCAAACCTATTAAATAAGGAAACGGGTGAACCCTTCTTTGGCAAGCCTTACTTGATCAAAGAATTTCCTGAGGGCCCGAGGATAGGCGTGCTTGGCCTCACTACCCACTATATTCCGAATTGGGAAAAAGAAGAACACATAGAAGGCATTGAATTCCAAGACTGTTTGGAAGCAGCGAAAAAATGGGTCCCTTATTTGAAAAATGAAGAAAAAGTAGACCTTTTGGTTGTTTCCTATCATGGCGGCTTTGAACGCGACCTGGAAACAGGAGAGGCGACAGAAGTCTTGACGAGCGAAAACCAAGGCTATCAAATGTGCCAGGAAGTAGAAGGCATCGATGTATTATTGACAGGGCATCAGCACCGCTTCATTTCAGGGGAGTCTGTCAACGGCGTATTGGTCGTCCAGCCTGGAAGCCAGGGGCGCGCCCTCGGGAAAGTAGATGTGGAAATGACTTTCGTGGATGGGGAATGGAAGGTCCAATCGAAAACATCCGAGCTTTTATATACAGAAGAAGTAGAGGCGGATGAAGAGGTCCTCGCAATGGTAAAGGACTATGAAGAGGCGACGCAGGAATGGCTCGACCAGCCGATCGGGAAGATCCTCGGGGATATGAAAGTCCATGATCCGATGAAAATCCGAACTGGCGACCATGCCTTGATCGAATTCTTCAACCGTGTGCAGATGGAAGCAGTGGGCGTTGATATCTCTAGCACTTCTTTATTTGATAACTTGGCGCCTGGTTTGACCGAAGACGTGACAATGAGGGATGTCGTCGCGAATTATATCTATCCGAATACACTGAAGGTCATCCGCATTACGGGTGCGGATATGAAAGAAGCGCTGGAACAGACGGCTTCTTACTTTGCCCCTTATACCGGCGGGGAAATCGAGGTCAATCCAAAATTCCTCTACCCTAAGCCAGAACACTACAATTATGACATGTGGGAAGGAATCGAGTACGAAATCAATATTTCGAAGCCATTTGGCGAACGCATCACAAAGCTTGAGTACCACGGTGAACCAATTGATCCTTCGAAAGAATATGATGTCGTCATGAACAACTACCGCGCGGGCGGAGGCGGCAATTACATGATGTTCAAGGACAAGCCGGTCATCGTCGACCTCCCGATGGATGTATCCGAACTGATCGCCAACTACATCCTCGAGCGAAAAGTCATCGAATCCAAAGTAGACAACAACTGGAAAGTAACGCATGACTGATTGACAATATTTTGAGGACCGATTCTTATAAGAGAGTCGGTTCTTTTTTAATTAAGCGACATGAAGTTGCCGACATTAAAGTGCCTGTCACGCCCCGGTTTTTGTAGAATAGCGGCGCAGCCTGGAAAATTGTCTTTATATCACGGATCAGCCGTACCAGCATGGCGTTTGCTCCCCACTTTTGGGGCTGACCGGCGCACTTTATCGTTTTATCTCGCAACTTTTCAGCCTGACCGACTCACTTTCGGCATTTATCTCAACACTTTCCCCTTTAACCTCCCCACTTTCCAAATATTAGGTTTTTAACCGGATAGGGGTTTGCCGAATGTCGGCGCAGCCGGGCAAATTATCCTTCTTTGATTGTTTGGCCGCCGTGGACGCGCGGCGTTTGCTCCTAACTTTTGGCGCAGACCGGCGCACTTTATCGACTCACCCCGCAACTTTTCGGCTCGACCCCCGAACTTTCCCTCGCAACCCCTCAACTTTCCGCCACAACCGCTCAACTATCCTAATTTTGAAAAAAAACAATAGCGTTCCCGGTCGTTTCCCGACACCAAATTGCCTGTCACGCCCCGAATCGCCCCGGTTTTTGTCGAATAACCCCGTCCCCTCGCCACGCCGCTCGTCGCCGCACCTCACCACATCTGAACCCCAGCTTCCAATTCTCTATACATAAACCAACACCATCAAACCCATAATATAGGTATCTTGTACATATTAGGGTGGTGTGTGAATTATGGATGCTTCTTGGATAGCGCTGCTGCCGTTCTTGGTGGTTATCCCGATATCAATTCTTACAAAGCAGGTGCAGCCTGGTCTTTTTGTGGGGCTGCTGCTCGGAAGCTATTTAGTGGAGCCGTCGCTATTGGGCGGAATCAAAAAAATGATCTCTTATATTGTTGATAATATCGTTGTCTCCAGCAACATCAGGATCATCATCTTCCTGTATGGATTTGCAGGCTTGATTGGCATGATCAAACTTGGGGGCGGGATCAAGGGATTCGTTCATCTCGTCAGCAAGAAAGTAAAGTCGAAGAAGAGTGCGATGTTTTTAACGTGGATTTCGACTATCGGGACGTTCAGCGACCCTGATTTCCGTATCGTCACCATTTCTCCGATCATGAAAGCGTTGAGGAAGCGCCTGAAAATGTCGAAGGAAAATATCGGCTTCGCCATCGAAGCGACTTCCAATCCAGTCGTTGGACTGGTCCCGATTGCGACAGCGTTTGTCGGCTATATGGTGACGACTATCGGCAACGCCTTGAAGGAAGTGGGATCAGATCAGGAGCCATATATGGTGTATGTCAAAAGCATCCCATTCAACTTTTTTTCCTTTGTCATCATCCTGATCGGGATCTATTACAGCTTCTTCCGCAAAGCAAAGGATGAAGTAGGCGAGAATACAGGGCAGACTCCAAATGATGATCAAGGGGAAGAAGATCTACAATCCTGCCACCGAGCCTATGAGAAGGATACTCCGATCAAGCCGTGGAACTTAATTTTGCCGCTTTTTGTATTTTTAAGTTTTACGATCTTCCTCAGCTGGTGGGACGGGCATTTCAAAGCGAAGAGCTTCTTGGATGCCTTTATCAGAAGCGACGCACTTGGCGTCATGCTTGAATCATTAATGATTGCCTTCCTTTTCACTCTGGTGTTTTTCTTATTTCAGCGGATTAAACTGGCGAAGCTGGTTACCCACTTTGTGAAAGGCGGCAATGAACTCATTTCCGTCATCATCCTGCTTGCCCTCATCTGGGGGGTCTCAGCCGTATCAGAGGACCTTCATTTTTCTGATTACATTACGGCCCACGTGGATTGGATTCCGCATATGTTTGTTGCACCAATCCTGTTCCTGCTTGGCGGTTTGATCTCTTATTTCATTGGGTCGTCTTGGGGAACGTGGGGTCTCTTGATGCCTCTCGGGATCACAATGGCGCACGACGCGGGTGTCAATATCCTGGTCGTTATCGGAGCGGTATTCGCCAGTGGTACATTTGGTGCATTTGCCTCTCCGCTCAGTGATAACTCAGTGACCCTATGTACAATTCTCGATTTGGATGTCATTAAGTATTCGAAGAAAAAGCTTCTGCCGGCGTGTATTGCTGCCGGGATCAGCACCGTGCTGTTCGCCGTTGCCTCATTTATTTTCCGGTAGCATCGAAAAACGCCTGCATAGGGCGTTTTTTCTGTTACACTCAAATCAAGAATGGCTCTTTTCGTAAAGGCTGCTGCAGCCTTTAATATGATAGGCATATGTAGGTGATGATGATGAAGATACTGCTGGCTGAAGATGATCAGCGGTTGGCGAAGCTGATAGTAAGGATGCTCCAAAAGGAATGGCAGGTAGTCGAGTGGGTTGAGAATGGCGAAGATGCCTTTGAATATGCTGCTGGGATGCATTACGATATCGTGATTTTAGATTGGATGCTCCCGAAGATGAGCGGCATCGAGGTGAGCAGAAAGCTCCGATCATCAGGTTTTGACGGGGCTGTTTTGATGCTGACGGCAAGAGGGGATGTAGACGATCGTGTCGAGGGTCTTGATGCCGGTGCTGACGATTATTTGGTGAAGCCCTTTGAGTTCAAAGAATTATTTGCCCGAATCCGTGCCCTTTCCCGAAGAGGGGCGCAAAACTTTGAACAGGAAGCCATCACGTTTAAAGATCTTGAGATTCGATTAAATCAGCGGACCGTCCATCGAAATGGACAGATGATCGCTTTGACGCCAAAAGAGTTTCAGATGCTTGAATTGTTTATCCGGAATCGGAATCAGGTGATATCTAAAGAAACTATTATAGAAAGGTTGTGGGGCTTGGAGTCAGATGCCACAGCCAATACGGTGGAAGCTATGGTCAAGCTGCTCAGGAAAAAATTAAATGGGAAACAGTATATCCAGACGGTCAGGGGAGTCGGCTATATGCTGAGTGATGAAAATGTTTGATAAATTAAGAAGGCATTTGACGTTGTCATACAGCATTTGGCTGATCCTCACCCTATTTGTCGTTTTCGTCGTGTTATTTTTCTCGTTTCGTGCCCGCATTTATGAAGTGGAGAAAGAGAATCTCGCGGACGCAGTCAAAATGGAAAGGCAGTCTCTGGTAGAAAATGCCATCCTGCAGGAAAAGCCGCGCTACGGACTTTATATCATCGGTATTAAAGAGGCGGATGGCCGTCTTATTTTAAAGGAAACAGACAGTTCTCCAGCTGTAAAAGAAGTCAGTGATTATTTTCATTCAGCGACATGCTGCCAGGCTGATCCCACAATCATCAAGCTGAAGCATCAATCGGAAGACGAGCGATACATGCTGGCCAGCGTGAGGATAACAAATGAGAAAGGACAGACGGGGACCCTATTTGCAGCGAAGAATTTAAGTGCCGTCCATGAGCAAATGGAAAATTGGCTCATAATGCTAATGATAACTGGAATTGCTGCATTTCTCCTCTCCATACTGATAGGGGATAGACTGGCCAAAAGGGCTATGAACCCAGTAATAAAGAATGTGGAGAGGCAGCGCAGGTTTTCTGCAGATGCTTCGCATGAATTAAGGACACCTTTAAGTATCTTCTCTGCATCGATAGAAGTTTTGGAGGAGGAGGAGAAAGACCGTCTTTCTTCATCAGGACGAGAAATATTAACGGACTTAAAGGAAGAGTCCGAGCTGATGAAAAAGATGGTGGAGGATCTCCTGGTGTTGGCGAAATACGATCATCATAAAATGGAGCTGTCCAAAGAATGGTTTTCTCTATCAGAGCTTGCCCATTCGGTCCAACAAGAGTACAAAATGGTTGTTAAGACAAAGCAGACGATTTTATTGGATGAACGGGAAAAGGACATAAGAGTTTTTGGGGATAAATTAAAGTGCAAACAGCTTTTATATATCCTGCTTGATAATGCCTTAAAGTTTACGGAATCGGATGGGGAAATAAGAATCCAACTAGAAAAGAAACGTGAATTTGCCATTGTTAAAATCAGCGATAATGGCTTGGGGATTGAAGAGAAAGATTTGCCGAGGATCTTCGAGCGGTTTTTTCAAGGGGATGAGGCAAGGTCTCCAAAGTATGGAGGCACAGGTCTTGGTTTATCCATAGCGAAAGCGATCGTGGATGCCCATAACGGAAGGATTGAGGCAGATAGTAAATTTGGTAAGGGAACGAGCGTAGCAGTTTGGCTTCCGTTAAAAAAATGATATCTTCTCCAGATTTTCAGTTTATTTTCAGCTTGAATTGGTAAAGTAAGCTTATCCAAATTAAAAGGAGATGTTTCTTATGCTTTCAACTCCCCTACATCCATTATTGGTCCATTTTCCGATTGCCCTTCTGATTTTCGGAACGATTGCTCAGATTATCGCAGTCTGGAAAAAGGATTTCTTTCATAAAGCAGCATTTTATTTGCTGGGTGCAGGATTTATAACAGGGCTGTTCAGCTACTGGACAGGAGACGGTGCAGAGCATTTTGCCCATCAGCATTGGGGAAGATCGGTATCGCCTATAATCCATACACATGAAACGTATGCACTGATTACGTTGATTTTATTCGGAATTACCATTGCGATCCGGCTTCTGCAGGTGTTCAAACCATTTAAAATGGCTATGGCTCTCGTTATTATTCTTTGCTTGGCAGGGACTACAACCTTAGCATTGACGGGGCATTACGGAGGTAAAATCGTTTATAGCGACCATACAAAAACCGGAGAATAATATCTCCGGTTTTTTTGTCTGCATCAATTACTTCTTGTTCGTAAGAAATTCATAAATAGCAGAGAAATCCTGATCTTTGTAGCCTTGCTGTTTAGCCAATGCGTAAATTTCTTTTGTTGTGTTGGCGATTGGCAGGGCTGTTTCGTGTTCAAATGCGGTCTGGGCGACAAGCTGCATGTCTTTTTGCATATGTTCAAGCGGAAATTCCGGCGAGTAGTCGCCAGCCAGTAATTTTTCTTTTTTCCCATTCAGGAATGGTGCGGTTGTCGGTCCGCCAAGAAGGGTTTCAAGCACCGTTTCTTTTTCCAATCCAATAGATTCCCCGAAAGAAACGGCTTCTGAGAAGGCAGCCATGGTTTGCGCCAACATCAGGTTGATCACAAGCTTCATCGACGTTCCTTTCCCGTTTTCTCCTTGGTATTGAATGGCTTTCCCCATGGCTTTCATGTGTGATTCGACTTCCTCCAGATCTTCCTGGCTGCCGCCTACGACAAAGACCAGCTCACCCTTTTCTGCAGGGATTTTAGAGCCTGCAACAGGTGCGTCAAGAAAACGGATGCCGCGCTTTTTAGCTTCCTCAGCCATTTTGCGGGAAAATGCCGGATTGACGGTACTGCAATCAACCCAAAGGCTTCCCTCTTTCAATCCTTCAAGAAAACCATCTTCTCCAAAAGCCGCATCTTCCACTGCAGCTGGGTTGGCAAGCATTGTATAGAGGACATCAACTTGCTCAGCCGCTTTTCGTGCAGAATCTGCCCAGACAGCTCCTTTGTCTAATAGATCATCCGCTTTCTCTTTCGTCCGGTTATGAACGACCAATTCGTTTCCTGCATTCAATAGGTTTCCAGCCATCCGGCTTCCCATGATTCCCAATCCGATAAATCCAATCATTGCATTTTCCCCTTTCTTATTCATAATAGACTTATTTTTATTATTCACCTATCAGCTCTATCTTACAAACAATTCAACTTCAGCAATGTTCTTCTCCCTCTCTGCGTAGTTCGAAAATCCTACTCATCTTTATGGCTAAAAAAGGAAATGATAATAATAGTACTTTTTTACTTATTTCCCTTGCTGATTTCTTGAATAGGCCAAAATGTGCAGGAAGATAGCCTTTTCAATAATTATTTTTTTAGATTGCATTTTTCTTTCCGCTATAAGGGTATATAAGATAAAAAATCATATGGTTTATTTGGGGGAGTGCTCATGGAATCTGTTCTACTCAGTTTAATGATCATCGCAGTGCTTGGCATTGCGTCACAATGGGTTTCATGGAGATTTCGTCTTCCAGCTATCGTTGTCATGTCGATTGCGGGCCTGCTTGCTGGGCCGATTACCGGGTTTTTGAACCCGAAAGAAGTATTTGGAGACCTCTTCAATCCGATTATTTCGCTGGCGGTTGCCATTATTTTATTTGAAGGAAGTCTTAACCTTGATTTTCGGGAAGTCCGGGGGTTGGAGCGTCCGGTGCTGCGAATCGTAACCATTGGAGCATTCATTGCATGGATTCTTGGATCCCTTGCCGCGCATTATGTAGCGGGGCTTTCCTGGGCGGTCGCTTTCGTTATCGGGGGCTTATTCATCGTGACCGGGCCGACTGTCATTCTTCCTTTATTGAGACAGGCAAGGCTGAAGCCGCGCCCGGCAGCCATATTGAAATGGGAAGGGATCATCGTCGACCCATTCGGCGCCCTATTGTCCGTCTTTGCATTTGAAATCATCAAGTTCATATTGTCTGAAAAAGAAACAATCGGTTCACTTGGAATGTTTTTCTTGGCATCCCTCCTTGCCGCGTTTTTTGGCTGGCTCGTAGGGAAGGGCCTTGGATGGATGCTTGAAAAAGGGCATATTCCGGAATTCCTGAAGTCGCCGATTGTTTTTGCCTCAGTGCTGGCTTGTTTTACGATTTCGGATGAAATCTACCATGAAACCGGGCTGCTCGCTGTCACCGCGATGGGGATCACATTGGCTAATATGCATATCTCTTCTATTTCTGAGATGAGGTATTTCAAAGAAAATATTTCCGTTTTACTCATTTCCACCATTTATATCATGCTGACTTCTGCGTTGAGTATGGATGTTCTTCTGCAGATTTTCAGCTGGAAGCTAATCGGATATGTGCTGTTGATGCTCTTTATAGTCCGTCCGCTTTCCATCGGCATTTCCACAATCAAAACGGATATGACCACAAAAGAAAAGACGCTTGTAGGATGGATTGCACCAAGAGGGATCGTGGCGTTGACAGTGTCCGGATATTTTTCCAGTGTGCTGTCGGATGCGGGCTTTAAAGGTGCGGGACTTTTGACCCCGCTGACCCTTGCGCTTGTTTTCTCTACAGTGTGTGCCCACGGCTTCTCCATTAAATGGCTGGCTAAGAAGCTGGACCTATCTATTGGGGATGAACCAGGCGTCCTGATTGTAGGGGGAAATCCCTTCACGGTAGGGCTGGCGAAGATTTTTCAGGAACTTGAATTGCCGACAGTCATTGCTGATTCTTCATGGAGCCGTTTGGTTAAAGCCCGAAATGAGGGGGTGAAGACATATAGAGGGGAAATTCTGTCCGAACAGACCGAGTTTCATTTGGATCTCACCCCTTACGAATATTTGATTGCCGCAACGGACCTTGACTCATACAACGCCCTTGTCTGTACGACATTTATTCCGGAGATGGGTCGGAACAACCTTTTTCAGCTAAGTCTTCGAAAAAACGATGAGGTGGATGTAGACAGGCTGGAGCATACAATCGGAGGAAGGATCCTGTTCAATGAAAAGGCAACCTGGGAAATGCTGAATGACAAGGTGGAAAAAGGATATGTGTTCCGAAAGACAACCTTGTCTGACCAGTATGATTTCGATCAATACTTGGAAGAGAGGAAAGAAGGGACCATCCTGCTTTTCATTCATAAATCCTCTCGAAAAATTGAATTCTTCACGGATGAACAAGAAATCAGCGGCGATGAGGGTGACCTTATCGTCAGTCTGGCTCCTCCTTCAGAGGTTAAAAAGCCGGACGAACGTCTTCAAAATGACAAGGAGTGACACAAATGGAAACCAAGATTAAAGCTTTTATTTTTGATGCTTATGGGACACTATTCGATGTCCATTCGGTGATGGAAAAATGTAATGAATTCTACCCTGGCAAAGGAGAGGCTATAAGCCAGACATGGAGAAGGAAGCAGTTGGAGTACTCCTTTCTCCGTCAGCTGATGGGGAATTATGAAACATTCATGGATATTACAAGGGATGCCTTAAAATATGCCGTTTTGGAAAATAAAGAAGAGGTTCACCCTGATAAGGAAGAAATGCTGATGAAGCAGTATTTGAAGCTCCAGCACTATCCGGAAGTCGACTCCGTTCTTTCAAAGCTGAAGGAGGCAGGCAAGACTTTGGCGATTTTTTCGAATGGATCGCATGACATGCTGGATCCCCTGGTGGAGCAGGCGGGATTCAACAATATATTGGACAAGGTCATCAGCATTGATGAAGTGAAACAATATAAACCGACTCCCGCTTCCTACATGCATGTTTTGAAAACCTTGAACGTCAAGAGAGAAGAAGTGCTCTTCATGTCCTCTAATGGATGGGACATTTCAGGAGCTAAAAACTTCGGATTTCATACGGCGTGGATCAATCGCGGTAAACTTCCGGTGGAAGAGCTTAATCTGACGCCGGATCGCATCTATGAGGATTTGAACGGGATACTTGATTGGAAATAGAAAAACGCCGGCCTGAAGACAGGGCTGGCGTTTTTTGTATTAATTTTCTCCATGCATCTTTTTTGGCGTCCATAGGAATTGCCAAATCAGACGGTCTACAAGCTCGGTCTCATGAAGTCCGCTGTGGGAGATGCTCTGGTCTTTTATGATGGATTCTTTATACTGTTCGGGTCTTGCAATGTCGCGCATCCCTGTAGCGCTCTCGACGGAAACGACCTGATCGCCCATTGCCCCGATTGAAAGGACCTGTATCGTTGGATCGAATTGATCGCGATGTTCCAACAGCCTTTTCTGGGCTTGTGATCCCGGTTTTAAGTCCGCAACGGCAGGGCCGGTATTGACTTTATCATACGACTCTTTCGTCACTCCCTGGAATGGGGTGCTGATGGTGATGAATTTCAACGGCACAGGATAGTCGCTGCTGCCATACGTATTTTCTAAATATTGAGTAGTGACCAGACCGCCCATGGAATGTGCCACGAGATAGACTTGATCCACATTATATTTTCCTTTTAGCTCCTTCATGATCTTTTGCAGCCAGAAGGAGGTGTCGTTTATGGTTGCGCGATTGTTTTCAAATACCACTTGGATCAGAGGATGTTTTTGCCCAATCGGCAGCGAACCTTTGAACGTCAAGTTTCCTTCCTTATCCACAAAGCAGAGAAGAGTTCGCTTTCCCCAATTATATTGCTGATCAAAGCGGTTCATCATTGTTTTGAATGAATTGAATGTACCTTTATAGCCGTGTACAAACACTGTAGGAATTTTATCTTCCGGATCTAGGTTCGAGTTCTGTGACTGAACCTGTGTGCTTCGGATCAATAGATAAATAAGGCCAACAATCACCACTGCACCGACTAAAATACTTTTGTAAGAGAATTTTTGTATGTTCAATGTTATGTCTCCCTTATATGTCTCTGATTATATTGTAAGTTATTTTACAGAAGTTTTACACCGGTAATATTTCGGTAATATATTACAATTTTTAGAAATCTGTTTCCGAAACAATGTTGTTAAAATCTTACTGCCGATTTTAACGTAAAACTAGCTATTAAGTGCGTTGGGATGGTGTATCCAGGCTCTTTTCGAGCTGGATTTTTTGCGTAGATTGCATAGGTAATCCGGTTTTAATGCATAAACCAACAATCTTTGAGAAAAGAGCCTTTAGAAAAAACGTTAAAATAGGCGTTCACCTAGAAAAGCTGTCTTTCATACACTAGTCGAGGAAGGCTCCTGAACGATTACTTAATTGGAGGGTATGAAATGACAGCGAAAATCATCAATTATTATGCAGGCGGCAATACAGCCAGAGGTTTTCACAGCTTATTTGAATCCAATCTC
Organism: Falsibacillus pallidus; assembly: GCF_050990905.1. Lineage (GTDB taxonomy): Bacteria > Bacillota > Bacilli > Bacillales > DSM-25281 > Falsibacillus > Falsibacillus pallidus_A. The sequence continues at coordinate 3,777,303 of NZ_CP158866.1, read as the reverse complement.
CAAGGGTTGGATAAATTATTTATTTTAAAAGGCGGACCAGGGACAGGAAAGTCATCACTGATGAAGCAGATCGGCCAAGATTGGCTGAGGAATGGGTACAACATTGAATTTCTCCATTGTTCTTCCGATAACGAGTCCATAGACGGCGTCATCATTCCATCCTTGAAAGTAGGGATTGTGGATGGGACGGCGCCGCACGTAATCGAGCCGAAAGCACCGGGTGCCATTGAGGAATATGTGAATTTAGGAGAAGCATGGGATTCCGCTAAACTTGCTGAACATAAAACAGAAATCATCTCCTTGAGCTCCCGCATAACAGAATCTTTCCAAAAAGCTTACAGTGTTTTTCATGATGCCTTGTTAATACATGATGAATGGGAAAAAATCTACATCGAAAACATGGATTTTCAAAAAGCCAATCAACTCACCGTTGATTTGATTGATGAGCTTTTTGGGAAAATGTACGTCAACAAAGCAGCAGAGGTACGCCATCGATTCTTAGGGGCTGCGACGCCAAAAGGCCCTGTAGACTTCATTCAAAATTTGACGGAGGACATTTCCTATCGGTACTTCATTAAAGGAAGACCGGGTTCAGGGAAATCGACTCTTCTGAAAAAACTGGCGGCTGTCGCGGAAGACAGAGGCTTTGATGTGGAAGTCTACCACTGTGGATTCGACCCGAACAGTCTCGACATGGTCATCGTCCGTGAACTGGATTTTGCGATATTCGACAGTACGGCTCCCCATGAATACTTTCCTGCCAGGGAAGGCGATGAAATCATCGATATGTATTCAAGGGTCATTACATCAGGAACAGATGAAATCTACGAAGATGCTCTCAAAGATATCTCCGGACGCTACACTAATAAAATGAAGGAAGCGACTGCTTATTTGGCAAAAGCCAAAAATCTTCATGACCAGCTTGAGGGCATCTACGTCAGCGCTATGGATTTCTCCAGGATAGACAGGATCAAATCCCAGATCCATGCCGCGATATTAAGTCTGGAGCCTGTGAAGCAGACGCAAAATTAATGATGGAGAGCCAGCCCTGGAGAATGTACTGCCGGGGCTTTTTACATAGGATCAAAAATATTCATAGCATAGTGGGATTGAGCAGATAATAGGAGGGGAAAAGACTCTAAGGAAACAGTAGAGGGAGAGGGAAGCGCGTGAGTTTTCAATTGATTGAAGCTTATATACCGAAAGATCGGTTTTCTTCAATACAAGAAAATATAGAGAAATTCAATCCGTTGAAGATTTGGACAAGAAAAGTCGATTCAGATTGTATACTCATTCGTCTTCTCGTTGATTCAACAGCTATTGAAGACATCTTGGACTACTTTGAACGAACTTCAGCCCAACTGGAGGATATGGAAATCATGCTCTTTCCCGTGGATGCGTACATTTCCAAAAAATACAGTGCGGAAAAAGAAGAAAAGCATGAAGCCCATTTAGAAAGGGCAAGCAGGCAGGAATTATATTCTAGCATTGAAGGCAGCGCCACGTTAAATGCAGGCTATTTCCTTTTTGTCCTGATTGCTGCCATTGTCGTCACGATCGGCTTGATTAAGAACAGCCCTTCTATCGTCATTGGCGGAATGGTGATTGCTCCGTTGCTTGGGCCCGTTGTGGGCGTTGCGTTTGCTTCCATCTTAGGGGACTTTAAATTGCTTTGGCGTTCTGTCCTCACGGTAATAGCGGGGATCCTGTTGTCTGCTGTCATTGCGATTATAATAGGGCTTTTATTTGGAGTTCCGTTAAAAAGCGGTGAGTTTCTATCAAGGACCTCCGTTTCAATCTCGGACATCCTCTTGGCCCTTGCTGCCGGGGCTGCCGGAGCATTATCGACCATGAAGAAATTTCCGAGTGCGCTTGTCGGCGTCATGGTAGCAGTGGCCCTCATGCCGCCTGCAGCCGTCATGGGAATGTCTGCAAGCGTCTTTCTATGGCCGGAAGCATTGCGTTCGACGCTGCTGCTCTCCGTTAACATCTGTTCCATCTTATTCTCGGCAGTCATTGTGTTTACGCTTGCTGGAATAAGGCCCGTGAAGTATGAAGACATAAAAATCGCCAATAACTCCCGAAACTTTTCCATTATATTTGTCGGCACAATCGTTCTGTTGCTTTTAATAGAGGTATTATATATAAATCATCTGCATTAACTGTCTTTTTAGTATAAACAATTCAAGAGAAATATGTTAAATTAATTGTAGTTAAAGCTTTGAAAACTAAGTACTGTCCGCTGCAGGTGGACAAGTGTATTTTAAGCGTTTTCATAAAATATAAAATATCCATGGAGGGATCACTATGTCAAGTAAAGCATTAGATCAGTTTTTAAATGAAAACCTGAATGATTTGAAAGAAAGAGGCCTTTACAATGAAATCGATCCTGTAGGTACACCGAATGGTCCTGTCATTAAAATCAACGGAAAAGAACTTATAAACTTATCTTCAAATAATTACTTGGGTCTCGCAACGAACCCGCGTATGAAAGAAAAAGCGATTGAAGCTGTGAAAGAGTGGGGCGTTGGTGCGGGTGCTGTACGTACTATCAACGGAACACTCGAACTTCACACTCTCTTGGAAGAAAAAATTGCAGAATTCAAGGCTACTGAAGCTGCCGTTGCATTCCAATCCGGATTCAACTGCAACATGGGTGCCATTTCTGCAGTCATGAACAAAAATGATGCGATTCTTTCTGATGAATTGAACCATGCATCAATCATTGACGGCTGCCGCCTTTCAAAAGCGAAAATCATCCGTTTCAACCACTCTGATATGGAGGACCTTCGCCAAAAAGCGAAAGAAGCAAAAGAGTCCGGCCAATATCAAAAAATCATGGTCATCACGGATGGCGTATTCTCCATGGATGGAGATGTGGCAAAGCTTCCTGAAATCGTGGAAATTGCAGAAGAGTTCGACCTGATCACATATGTCGATGATGCACATGGATCCGGCGTCCTTGGTAAAGGGGCAGGAACAGTTAAGCATTTCGGTTTATCTGACCGTGTTGACATGCAAATGGGAACTCTTTCAAAAGCGATCGGAGTTGTCGGAGGCTATGTTGCCGGTAAGCAAAACTTGATCGATTGGCTCAAAGTGGCCGCTCGCCCGTTCTTGTTCTCAACAGCTCTTACCCCTGCAGATGTAACAGCCTGCACAGAAGCAATCACTATCTTAATGGAGAGCACTGAATTGCATGATAAGCTTTGGGAAAACGGGAACTATCTGAAACAAGGCCTTAAATCCATCGGCTTTGATATCGGCGACAGCGAGACGCCAATCACTCCGGTCATCATCGGGGAAGAAAAAGCGACTCAAACATTCAGTAAACGCCTTTATGAAGAAGGAGTCTACGCAAAATCCATCGTATTCCCTACGGTTCCACGAGGGACAGGCCGTGTGAGAAATATGCCGACAGCTGCCCATACAAAGGAAATGCTCGATAACGCCATTTCCATTTATGAAAAAGTCGGGAAAGAAATGGGCATCATCTAAATTTAATTTGAACGATTTGAACGGTTTTAGCGACTAGGAGGAAATAGATTATGAAAAAAGTACTTGTGACCGGTGCACTCGGTCAAATCGGTTCTGAGCTTGTCACGAAGCTACGCAGCGTGTACGGAGCAGACAACATTTTGGCAACGGATATCCGTGAAACGGACAGCGAAGTCGTAACAGGCGGTCCATTTGAAACGTTGGACGTTACCGATGCTCAAAGGATGCATGACCTTGCTAAGAAATATGAAGTGGATTCCATCATCCACTTGGCGGCACTGCTTTCTGCCACTGCAGAAGCGAAGCCGCTTCTTGCATGGAACTTAAACATGGGCGGCCTTGTCAATGCGCTTGAAACAGCAAGGGAACTGGACTGCCAGTTCTTCACGCCAAGTTCCATCGGTGCATTCGGTCCTTCCACTCCGAAGGACAACACGCCGCAGGATACGATCCAGCGTCCGACAACGATGTATGGAGTCAACAAAGTTTCAGGCGAATTGCTTTGCGACTACTACTATCAAAAGTTCGGTGTGGACACACGCGGTCTGCGCTTCCCTGGATTGATTTCCTATGTGGCGCCACCAGGCGGCGGTACCACTGACTATGCAGTAGAAATTTATTACGAAGCCATCAAGAACGGCCGATACACTTCCTACATCGACAAAGGGACATACATGGATATGATGTATATGCCGGATGCGCTTAATGCCATCGTTGATTTGATGGAAGCTGACCCAGCGAATTTGAAGCACCGCAACTCATTCAACGTGACAGCGATGAGCTTTGAGCCGGAGCAGATCGCTGCTGAGATCCGCAAGCACATTCCAACGTTCGAAATGGACTATCAAGTGGATCCAATCAGACAGACGATTGCCAACAGCTGGCCGAACTCCATCGATCCTTCTGCAGCAAAAGAAGAGTGGGGATTCAAGGCTGAATATGATCTTGCAAAAATGACAGCAGATATGCTGGACAAGTTGAAAACAAAATTAGGCTAAGATAAGGGAACCGCTGGATGAAAGATGCCGGCGGTTTTTATATGCAATTATTTCCTTGATAGTCTTTATATCCCAATAATTTGATAATTTATTGAAGAGAATGTGGCGAAATATTGAGAATCCGCCATCATATATGTGAATTACTTCACATAGTGTTTGCCTTTTGCTACGGTGGGTATAGACGAGTAAAAAGGGCTTTAACGAATGAAGAACCATCATACTTAATCATAGATTAAAAAGGCAGGTGACAAAATTGAGAAAACTACTAAAGCCAATGGGTTTATTGGCCATCGTTGCATTATCTTCAGTCCTTGGCGGATGCCAGCTGACTGTTTTAGATCCAAAGGGTCCGGTTGCTGAGCAGCAGAAAGATCTCATTTATTGGTCTATCGGATTCATGCTGTTCATCGTGGCCGTCGTATTCGTCCTTTTCTCAATTATCATTGTTAGATATCGCGAGAAAAAGCATGCGGAAGGGTATGAACCGCCTGATCAGCACGGCAACACGTTTCTGGAAATCATTTGGACTGCCATTCCCATCCTGATCGTTATCGCCCTTGCTGTTCCAACGGTCAAGACCATCTATGCCTTGGATAAAGCGCCGGAAGCCACATCTCATAAGAAGCCGCTGGTTATCCATGCCACTTCTGCTGAATGGAAATGGATGTTCAGCTATCCGGAGCAGAACCTTGAGACCGTGAACTACCTGGTCATTCCTGAAGACCGACCGATTTTATTTAAATTGACTTCGGCAGATTCCATGTCAGCCTTATGGATTCCATCATTGGGCGGACAGGAGTACAACATGGCAGGAATGCAAACAGAGCTTTATCTGCAGGCAGACAAACCCGGCATCTATGAAGGCCGCAACGCCAACTTCAATGGAGAAGGGTTTGCCGATCAGAAATTTAAAGTAAAAGCCGTTACACAAGAAGAGTACGATAAATGGGTGAAAGACAAGCAAAACTCAGCACCTAAACTAACGAAAAAAGAGTATGACCACTTGCTCCTGCAAGGCCATACCAAACAAATGACATTTTCATCTACCCATCTTCAATATGTAGACCATGCCAAGATGGATAATGCAGGCTACGCAGAGAAATTAAGAAAACAGTCGGAAAAACAACAAGAAAAAGCTCACTAGGGAGGAGGAGACAGCATGAAATGGGATGAATTTTTTGTCACAGGCGACCCATTGATCTATGGAGCCGATGTTTCCATTGTGATGACCATGATTGCCATTGTGGCAGGATTGACCTACTTCAAGAAATGGAAGTGGCTTTGGACGAATTGGCTCACAACCGTCGATCATAAACGCCTTGGCGTCATGTATATCATTGCCGCAATCCTGATGCTTTTCCGCGGCGGTGTCGATGCCTTGCTCATGAGGGCGCAATTGACAGTGCCGGGATCAAAGTTCCTTGCATCACAGCACTATAATGAAATCTTTACCACACACGGTACAATCATGATCATCTTTATGGCGATGCCGTTTTTGATCGGACTGATGAACGTTGTCGTTCCATTGCAGATCGGAGCGCGCGACGTCGCCTATCCTTACTTAAATGCACTAAGCTTCTGGACATTTTTCTTTGGAGCTATGCTGTTTAACATTTCCTTCGTCATCGGAGGATCCCCGGCAGCTGGATGGACAAGCTATATGCCGCTTGCAGGGAATGAAATGAGTCCGGGTCCGGGACAGAACTACTATCTCCTGGGACTTCAAATTGCCGGTATCGGTACTTTGATGACCGGAATCAATTTTGCCGTTACCATTCTGAAAATGAGAGCTAAAGGCATGGGGCTTATGAAAATGCCAATGTTCACTTGGTCGACGCTGATCACATGTGTCATCATCATTTTCGCCTTCCCTGTGCTGACCGTCGCACTTGCATTGATGACATTCGACCGCTTATTCGGTACACATTTCTTCACCCTCGCTGATGGCGGTATGCCGATGCTGTGGGCAAACCTTTTCTGGGTTTGGGGACATCCGGAAGTATATATTGTCATCCTGCCGGCCTTCGGTATTTTCTCGGAAATTATCAGTACGTTTGCAAGAAAGACACTGTTCGGCTATAAAGCGATGGTCATTTCCATGGTCGCCATTGCCGGATTGAGCTTCGTCGTCTGGGTCCACCATTTCTTCACCATGGGCGCAGGATCGGCCGTCAATTCATTCTTCTCGGTCACAACCATGGCGATTGCCATACCGACCGGGGTCAAGATATTCAACTGGCTGTTTACCCTCTATCGGGGAAAAATCAAGCTGACGACACCGATGCTATGGTCGCTCGCTTTCATCCCGAACTTCGTCATCGGCGGGGTCACCGGGGTCATGCTTGCCATGGCAGCAGCCGATTACCAGTATCACAATACGTATTTCCTAGTAGCGCATTTCCACTATGTATTGATTTCCGGAACGGTATTTGCTTGTTTCGCAGGTTTTTATTTCTGGTATCCGAAAATGTTCGGGCACAAGCTTAACGAGCGTCTTGGGAAAATTTCATTCTGGCTGTTCGTGGTCGGTTTCAATGTCTGCTTCTTCCCGATGTTCTTCCTCGGACTGGATGGCATGCCTAGACGCGTGTTTACGTATGGAGCAGGGGACGGCTGGTTCAGCTTGAACCTTGTAGCGACAATCGGTGGTGTGCTCATGGGCCTTGGATTCCTTGTCATGGTCTACAGCATCTACTACAGCTTCCGCTATGCAGAACGGGAGAAAACTGGAGATGCATGGGATGGACGCAGCCTCGAGTGGGCAACCCATACACCGGTGCCGCATTACAACTTTGCCGTCATCCCTGAAGTCACAGCTTTAGATGCCTTCTGGAAAATGAAAAGAGAAGCGAAGAAAGATCAGCAGAAAATTCAAGAGTACAAACCGATCCATATGCCGAATAATTCCGGACGTCCATTTGTGATGTCGGTGCTATTCTTCATCGCAGGGTTCGGATTGGTCTTCCAATGGTACTGGATGGGCATTGTCGGTTTGATTGGAATCCTTGCCTGCCTCGTCCTTCGATCATTTGAATATGACGATGGTTACTACATTCCAGTCAGTGAAATAGAAGAAACAGAAAGAAAACTAGGGTAAAGGAGGCTCGAACAAAATGGATATGGTTCAAAATCATGATCAAAACACGCCGATGGAATACCAGTCAGAGACTGGCCGGTTGAATATCCTGGGTTTTTGGGTCTTCCTTGGAGCTGAAATTGCCTTGTTCTCTACATTATTTGCAACGTATTTCGCATTGATGAACCGAACAGCAAACGGCCCTTTACCCGGTGAGCTTTTCGAACTGAAAGGCGTCTTGATTGAGACATTCTTATTGCTGACATCCAGCTTTACATGCGGGATTGCCGTACATGAAATGAGACGGAATAATAAGAAGGGCTTGATGGCCTGGATGATTATTACCGTTCTTTTAGGCCTTGGATTCATTGGATTCGAGATTTCAGAGTTCATTTCTTACGTCCATGAAGGAGCAACACTTTCATCCAGTGCATTCTGGTCAGCGCTGTTCGTACTGGTCGGGACGCACGGGGCCCACGTATCACTCGGTATCGGCTGGGTCACACTTGTGTTGATTCAAACATCAAGACGCGGGCTGAACCCCGCAACGGCTAAAAAGGTCTTCATTACAAGCCTATATTGGCATTTCCTTGATGTCGTATGGATCTTTATCTTCACAGGAGTTTATTTGACAGGGATGGTGATGCATCATGGCTAGCCATACAGAAGGAAGATTCCCTTGGAAGCATTTGATTGGCTTCGTCTTCTCTATTGTTTTGACGCTGATTGCCCTCTGGGTTGGATTGTACAGCGGCTTTTCAACGAAGATGATCATAACGTTCATTGTCATTCTGGCAATCCTTCAAGCCGTCATTCAATTGTTCATGTTCATGCACGTGACCGAAAGTGAAAATGGAAAAGTCCAGACGGGGACCATGCTTTACGCAGCATTCATCGCAGTAGCAGTAGTCGCCGGAACCATTTGGGTCATGTCATTCGGAATGGACTACATGGACCACGATAAAGACATGAAAAACATGGACCATAATATGGAGATGAAGCATGAGCAGGATAATGGGAACTAATTGAATGAACAAGTAAAAGCACTGCCGGCAATTTTGGCAGTGCTTTTCTTTGTCCAGCTCCAGCGCCTAGAGGCTGGGAGGTTTCCTTCAGCACGCTTACGATAAGTCAACATCGAATCGCTTCGCTCTTCGTGTTTCCTTTATCTCGCAGCACTTCAGTCCAACCTCGGCGCCTCTAATCAGGCTCTTGCGCTTTTCTTATGTTTTCAGATCCTATCCAGCCAATCCATCAACTCAATCACCATTTCTGTTGTGAATTGATGATTGACCTCTTTATGGATATGAAACTCCACATTATCTCTTTTTTGCTCCTCTGCTAAATAACGATAATAATCCTTTTGTCCGTCTATCGGGATGATTTTATCACTATCCCCATGAATGAGCAGCACAGAAGAAGGGCAGTTCTCCTTTTTCACAGGATCATAATCGCTTAGTGTCATCTCTAGTTCTGGAGGAATGCTCCCTCTCCCATCCATGCTTCTAAAAAGGCGCTCTGTCAGTATATATGAGCCTGACCCATTAATATTGGCGAGTCCAGCCAATCTCATTTCGCGTGCAAAAATGCCATTGGCGATGAAGCCGCCCATCGAGCTGCCGATAAGGATTGTTTCTTCTTTCTTTATGCCTATTTCAGAAATGAACTCATTGAATTCATCAATGGAATTAGTGATGATTTTCCAAAAATAAGCTTGGAGCGTTTTCTGGTCGTAATGATTTTCTAATGGCTCCCTTGTATCGTGATAGAGGATCTCAGGAACGATTACTTTATAGCCTTTTTCCAGTAATTCCTCTGCTAATTCCGTGTATCCCTCAGCTGTGCCGCCCCATCCATGGTAGAGGATCAACGTTTTATGATTATAAAGATTTTCTTTCGGTTCAAATAATAAATACTTAAGATGTTTTATGATTTTCTGCATGTTTCTTCTCCCACATTCATTCACTTTTATGTTTTACAGGACAATTAAAGGAATACTACACTGCTTAATAGTCCTTCCTTTACCCTTAAGTTTAAAATTTCACTTTTTCTTCTTTCTTGAAAATACCAACCAATAATAGTACAAATCCTATCAGGAAGATTGGCGGGAAGATCACCCACATAATCATTATTGCCCATCCACTCTTCTCAATAACTGCAGCGGTTAAGCCGATTGCAAAAGATAAAAATGGAGAAATAGCAAACATCAGCGTGATTCCCCAAACGATGAATTTTCTTTTATCCGTTTTTCCCTTGCTTAGGTTATTAGCTATTATTGCTCCTAGAATTGCAATTCCATAACCTATAAGAAATGGCATATAAACATTCCTCTCTACTATGATTGATCGGCCTAGATTTTTTGAACAATACTAACTTCCATTATATGTTATTTACGGCGTGTATTAATAATTATTTTTAAAATTAAGGAAATTAATCAAAGAAGCCGGTCCCTTCATGTTAGAAGGAACCGGCTTCTTTGATCTTGGCATGCTTATTTAATGAGGGTGAAGCGTCTCTTAAGTTTTTGTTCACGAAGGAACGGTGCAGCGTATAAGTAGATGGCTGCCACGTGTGCATAAAGGAAGTTGGCAATAAATAATGTCCATAAAACGATATGTCCAAGCGTTCCCATGTCAGGAACAGCGACGTAGTAAATGAAGGAAGCCCAAAGTGCAATTACAAATGGCGAATGGACGATTGCCCACTTCTTATGCTCGGCCCAAAGGAACAATGGAGTTGCAGTAGCGACAAATAAATAGACCATAAATACATCCATGTGTTAACACTCCTTTTAGTAAAACGTTTTCAATTATGGCGAAAAAGAGAAAAGTTTGTGAACGTTTTGTTACAATTGATTATAACACAGGATCCAACTTTTTTCCAAAAGAAAGTGCAAAGATTATTCTGAATATTTTATTTTGGGTAAAAAGGCTTAATGATGTATAATTAATTCATTTAAACCTATTATTCTTTTGCCTATCCGGCAGTTGGGGAAGAATTACTTGGAATGATATGATAGTAGAAAATAGATACAAAAAGACGCAGGGGAAAAGAGGGGTGCCGGTTTGCTGACGAAAAAGGGATGGGCAGCAGCTACCGCTGGTATGATGATTGTTTTGGCATGCCAGATGGTTCTTGGATTCATCCATGAGCGGAACGCAATAGAATCATTTATTTATATAGTATTATCCATCATTTTAGTCGGGAGCCTACTTTATCTAGCTGTGAATGGGTACAGGCTCCTGGTTAAGTATCAAGGGGTGCAAGGGGAAGAAAAGAGGCTGTCTGCATTGATCGATTCCATGCCGGACTTTATGTGTGTGAAGGACGGCGAGGGAAGATGGCTTAAGGTAAACCAGTTTGGTCTGGAGCTGTACGAATTGACGCGCGTCGATTACTACGGAAAGACTGATTCCCAGTTGGGTGATTACACTCCATTTTTCAAAGATGCCCTTCTCTACTGCATCGATTCAGATGAAGCAGCATGGGAAAATCAGTGCCTGACACGGACAGAAGAATCTTTCTATCTCCGCTCCGGCGAGTTTAAAACATTCGATGTCATTAAAGTCCCTCTTTACCATGAGGATGGGACAAGAAGAATCCTGATTACACTCGGAAGGGATATCTCCCAGCAGAAGAGGACGGAAGCCATGCTGCTGAAGAAGGAGAAGCTTTCGGTGGTCGGAGAGCTTTCAGCAGGCATTGCCCACGAAATCCGCAATCCGCTTACCAGCTTAAAGGGATTCATTCAACTGCTTCATGAAACGGAAAATGTCACAGAAGAATATTTAACAATCATGTCCAGGGAAATTGACCGGATCAATCAAATCGTGAGTGAACTTCTTGTGCTTGCGAAGCCGCAGAGCAGGATTCACGCGCAGTTCCAATTTAACGAAGCGCTGGATTATGTCGTCAATATCATGAAGCATGAAGCCCTCCTTTTGGGGATTGCCATTACGATCAAAGCTGATAAAAAGGATGCCGTAATCTTCGGCGATAAAAACCAGGTGGTGCAGGTGCTGATCAATATCATCAAGAATGCCCTTGACGCAATGGGTCAAAAAGGCGGCGAAGTGACAGTGAAAGTAGAGCAGGTCGGCCAGAACTTGAAAATATCCATCAAAGATCAGGGAGAAGGAATTCCTCCTGAAAGGCTGAAGCATCTTGGCGAACCATTCTTCACCCTGAAAGAAAAGGGAATGGGGCTCGGATTGACCATCAGCAATAAAATTATCCAGGAGCATAAAGGATGCATCGATATTAAAAGCGAGTTGGGATTCGGAACGGAAGTCATCATTAAGCTTCCACTTGCACAATAGGTTTTATAAGGCTGCTCGGGTCGCATTGGCTCGAGCGGCTTTTTTGATGGTTGCATGCAGCGCCATAGCCCTTTCGCAGGATTAGCAGATTTTTTTCTAACAGAATATTTCAAATATATTTCATATTCATTACGTTTGGTGGTAAAATTGGAAGCAGATTGTCAGATTGGGAGGGTTAGAGATGAAAAAAGTACTAGATATAGCCATCCAATTCCTGCTTTCTTGTGCGGGAATCATATTAGTAGGCGCGCTTCCTCCATTCATTGCAGGACTGCAGCAGAATCACATAGATGGATCGTTATATTGGCAGTCGCTTAAAGATATTTTGTATTACATTGTGCACTTAAATGAACTTACGTATATGTTTGTTGATACAGAACGGCCGTTGTTTCCCTATATGCTTGACCCAGTATTTTATTCATTGACGGTTCTGCTTGGTGCGTTTCTTCTTGCAATCGCCGCATCACTTGCCATGACGATGCTGGTTACGATGCTGCCGCATAAACTTCGCAGGGCGGTCAAACTGATTTTTTACATATTTGAATCGATTCCGGATCTTTTGATCATCTATGGAGCTCAGCTTCTCGTCATCTTTGTTTTTGAGAAAACGGGGCTGCTCCTGATGGATATTGCAGCACTCGATAAACAGAAGATTTATTTATTGCCGATCGTATGCTTATCGATTCTGCCGATGGTGCAGCTTTTCCGCCTCAGCATGATTATCTTTGAAGACGAGTTGAATAAGGACTACGTGCTATTAGCACGCTCCATCGGGTTAAAAAAGTTGTTTATTGTGGTCTTTCACATTTTTCCTAATGCGGTCATCAGCGTCTTTTTCCAATCCAAAAAGACCGTATGGTTCATGCTGTCCAATCTATTGATCTTGGAATTTTTATTCAATATGGGGGGAGTGACTCTGTTCTTGATGGAAGGACTTGACCCGAAAATCTTCACCATTACGCTCCTTGCCTTCTTCTTCCCAATTTTCATTTTTTACACGGTGGTGGAATGGATTTTACAGCGTAAAGTGACAGGAGGGGGGACGATTTCATGAAGAGTGTCTGGAAGAATCCTTGGTTTCTCATTGGATTTATTTTTATAGCAGGACTTTTGATTGCCAGTTTTGTCTACTCTGGGGTAACGGACAACCACGTTCCTAAGTATCGCTGGATCTATGATGCAGATGGCAAAATCATTGGGGGATCCCCGCAGCCGCCGAGCTGGAAAACTCCGCTTGGCACGGATAAGCAGGGGTATGATATGTTTGCGAAAGCCATCATTGGTGCGAAATATACCATCCTGGCCGCTATATCCGTTGCTGCATTGAGGATTCTCGTTGCTGTTCCGATCGGAATGGTGATGGGGGTGTACTTTAAAAAGGGGAAGCGGTATGTCAATGGTTTTATCGATTCGTTTCACTTCATCCCTTTTACTATCCTTGCCTACTATTTGCTCCATCCGATTCTTTGGATGCCGGAAGGGGGTTTTCAGACGGGCATGTTTGAGAGGATTGCCTTGGAAGTAGTCATTTTAGCACTGCTGACAGTTCCAGTCATATCTGTGCTGATCAGCAATGAAGCCGGCAGAATCATCGAGCAGGAATACGTCCTGGCATCTAGGACGCTTGGAGCAGGTAAGCTGCGGTTGATCTTCAAACACGTTTTTCCGGCATTGAGGGAAAAGGTTTTTGTCCTCTTCGGCCAGCAGATGATGCAGACCTTGATTGTCTTCGCACACTTAGGCTTGCTGAAGCTGTTCCTCGGGGGGACGAAGGTGAGCTATGATCCGTTTTTTGGAGATCCTCCCCAAACGATTTCATATGAATGGTCCGGCTTGATCGGGGATACGTATAAGCTGCTTGAATGGATTCCATGGGTCCCGCTCACGCCGATTGTCTGTTTCGCTCTCACCATGATTGCTGTTTCCTTCATGATTGAAGGGTATGTACAGGCGACAACAGGGCATTCACACTATTTCAAGAAACGAAAAAGGAAGAGGCCTGAGGCGGTTCCAGTTTCAAAAGAATTGGCAGAACCGGAAGAACTTCAGCTTTATAGAAAATCTTCGTAATCATGACCTCCCATTACGGGAGGTTTTTTAGTTCATAGATGGTTTTGCGTTTACCCTTCCCAAATCAAGGGAAAATAATCGGAACATAAGATTTTTGGACACCGGCGAGTAGGAGGTTCGGCAATGAATAGTTATCGCTTATTGAACGACAAACAATTGATGGAGGCGTATATAAAGGCAAAAAAAGAAAATCTTTCAAAGGATTTTATCAAGCTCTTAGAAGCTGAATTGAAAAAGAGGAATCTGTTGGATTAGGCTCCCTTTCATATAAAAAAGCTGCTCACAGGAGGCTGAATGCCCCGTGCGGCAGCTTTTTTGTTGTTTAGTAGGCAAAGTAACTGCCGTATCCGGGATTAAAGGAACAGCAGACCCAATGAAATGACGATGCCGCTGACGACCAGGATGATGCAGCAGAATCCCATGATGTCTTTTGCTTTAAGACCGGCTATGGCCAATGCCGGAAGGGCCCAGAATGGCTGGATCATATTCGTCCAGGCATCGCCCCAAGCAACGGCCATTGCCGTCTTTGGTATGGATACTCCCATTGCTTTTGCAGCATCCAGCATGATCGGCCCCTGCACAGCCCACTGTCCTCCTCCTGATGGGACAAAGAAATTGACAAGTCCTGCGCTAAGGAAAGCGAAGAAATGGAATGTGAAGTCATTCGAGATCGATACAAATGCATTGGACATGACTACAGCTAGTCCTGATGCAGTCATCATGCCCATGATTCCCGCATAGAACGGGAATTGGATGATGATTCCGCTCGCTCCTTTGACAGCTGTAGTAACAGCGTGCAGGAAGCGCTTCGGTGTCCCGTGGAAAATGATCCCCAAGAAAAAGAAAGTGAAGTTAACGATATCTAAATTTAAGTTAAATCCGTTTTTAGTAAAATACCATCCTAAGAATAGAAGGCCTAAAATCCCTGCCAGCATGGAAAGGATCACACTGTTTTCCATGCGCTCTGCCGGAGTGGCAGCACCAGCTTCCAGTGATGCCGCAGAAAATGCCTCATCCTCTACAAGGATTTCCGGATCTACTGTGACCGTTTGCTCCTTTGAAGGTATCATCGCCCGATTTAAAATCGGAAGAATGATAAATAGTGCTAAAACAATGATCAGGTTATATGGTGCAAAAATGGTTTCGCTCGTTGGGATGATTCCAATTTTATCAGCAAAAGGATGTCCCTTCGTCGCAATGGAAAGTGGAATGGATCCGGAAAAGCCCCCATGCCAAACGACAAACCCGCCGTAAGCGCTTGCAATCAACAGCCGGTAATCGACATTTTTAACACGGCGAGCCAATTCTTTCGCAAAAAGAGCCCCGATGACAAGGCCGAATCCCCAGTTGATCCAAGAAGCAATGATGGATACAACGGAGACAAGGACGATGGCTGCTCCTGGTGATTTCGCAGTCCCGGCCAATCCACCGAGCAGCTTTTTAAAGATTGGGCTTGATGCAAGGACATGGCCTGTGACCAGGACGAGTACCATCTGCATGGAAAATGCCAGCAGCGCCCAGAAACCGCCGCCCCAGTATTGGACCATATCCATCGGGCCGCTGTCAGTAAAGATGAGACCCAATCCAAAGACCACGAAGGTCAGGATGATGACAAACAAAAATGGATCAGGCAGATATTTCTGCATGATGCTGTTAGAGAATTTAATAAGTGATTTCAATCCGTTTCCCCCTTTGTATAAATAGCTTTATGGCCTCTGTCATTTGAATTAGAACAACGCAGAAAGCCTCTCTATCCCCAATTGGAATATTTCTACAAAGAGAAAGGGAATCCTTCAAAAAGTTAGAAAATTTAAAAACCTCTGCCTATTTTGTGGCAGAGGGTACTATTCCAGTATTTCTCCGGCATTGTGCAGATCTTTAGACAATTGATCCGCCATCTCTTTGCCGAGGAGGTCGCAGTAGCGTTCATAGAGCTGCTTCCAACACTTTTTAATTTCAGGAAGAAGGTCTTCTGCTTTTGAGGTAGGATGGATATAAACCATCTTGCCTTCCTGCTTCCGTTCCACAAGATGTTTCACTTCCAGTTTATCGACAAACCGTGTGCAGGTGGAGGGCGCAATATGAAGCTTTTCACTCAGACGCTTTTGAGTGAGCCCCGGCTCTTCGAGTGCTGCCATGATCAAAAAAGCATACGTTGGGGACAAACCGATGGGGGCAAACGATTCTTCCGCCATTTTCGTCATGATCCGGGATAAGCGGTTCGCGGAGAAATATAAGCAATTTTTAAAATAGCCGTCGAGCATACGATCACCACTTTTAAAAGTATTTGTACATACAATTATAGACTTGTTTTGATAAGAAGACAATCAACCGGGCACTTAAAGTATATAATTGGAAATGGCAGTGTTCAGTAAAGTATGATGTAAAAAAAGAGATCGGGGGAAATAAGATGGGCATCAGCATCCTTGAAGAACTATTTCGATCAAATGCCAATAAGGAACAGGCTCCTGCAATGGAAGTCTATATGAAAGGACACTTTCCCTTTCTGGGCATCAAAAGTCCGGTAAGGAAAGAATTGGCGAAAACATTTTTTTCCGAGACGGTCATACATAAAGAGCCGTTTGACCAGGAATTCCTCCTTGAACTTTGGAAAAAGCCTGAGCGGGAATATCAGTATATGGCTCTTGATTATTATGGAAAATACATAAAGAAACGGCCGAAAGAGGACATAAGCTTAATCGAATATTTAATAACGCACAAATCTTGGTGGGATACTGTAGATAGCCTTGCTTCTAATTTTGCAGGAATTCTTGCCGGGAATTATCCGGAATTGAAGGAAGAAGTGCTGAGGGGCTGGGGTGCGCATGAAAATATGTGGCTGCGCAGGACGGCTATTCTATTCCAGCTTAAATACAAAGCATCAACGGATGAGAAGTTCCTTTATGAAATCATCTTGCAGAATAATGATTCCAAAGAATTTTTTATCCAGAAATCCATTGGGTGGGCGTTAAGGGAATACTCAAAAACGAATCCGGATTCGGTGCGGGCATTTATTGAAAGCCATCCACTGGCGAAACTCAGCATCCGGGAAGGAAGCAAATATCTTTAAGTTCTGACGGATACGAAGCGATGATAATCGTATCTTTTTTGAAATCCCTCCCAGTCTGTTAAAATGACGGGGGATAATACTTAAGAGAAGGTGTGTACAGCATGATAGAATGTATTGCAACGGATATGGACGGAACATTATTGAATTCTAAACAGAAAGTAAGCGAAGCCAACCGCCGCGCGATAATGGAAGCGCAGGAAAAAGGGATACAAGTGGTCGTTGCGACAGGAAGATCTTATACAGAAGCAAGGTTTGCCCTTGATGAAGCAGGGATTGAATGTCCGATCATTTGTGTCAATGGAGCTGAAACCCGCAACCGTGAAGGAGAGGTCATCCACGTCAGCGGAATGGATGCAAAGGCTTCAGCTGAGGTTTCCCGCCAATTGAAAGAGCATGGCATCTATTTTGAAATCTACACCAATAAAGGGACGTATACTGAAGACTATGAAAAGGGAATCGATATCATCATGGATATCATTCAATCAGCGAATCCGCATGTCAGTGAACAGCAGATCAGGGATGGTGCCAAGAAGCGCTTCTCAGAAGGTCATATTTCAGTGATTGACCACTACCAGGAAATCTTTGATGATCCCTCTTATACGATTTATAAATTTCTTGCATTCTCTTTCGACGATCAGGCTCTTGAAAATGCAGAAGGGCCATTGAAGGAGATAGAGGGGATAGCAGTCAGTTCATCAGGGAAAGAGAACTTGGAAATCACCAATGTCCATGCACAGAAGGGAATCGCTTTGGAGAAGTTTGTGGAAGAGCATGGCCTCGACCTTTCCAAGACGATGGCCATTGGGGACAACTTCAATGATCTGTCTATGATGAAAAAGGCAGGAAGACCCGTGGCGATGGGAAATGCCGCACAGGGAATCAAGGATTATTGCGAATTCCATACAGCAACCAACGAAGAAGACGGCGTAGCCAAAGCTATTTTTGAAGCAATGAAAGCAACTGTATAACCCATACGTAAAAATGCCCCGGCAGCCATTCGAGCTCCGGGGCATTTCCTACTTTTTTATACCGTTTAAGATAAAAGATATCATGTTTTCGATTTCCTTTTCATCGTTCCAATCGGCTTCCGGGGCCATGATGTGCCTCGCCAATAAGTAGCCGATGATGGTCGAGCCCAGCATCCGAACGACGGATTCTGGCGGCAATTCGATAATTTGGCCATTCTTCTGGTAATGAACGACGACTTCTTTCAGCCTTTCAAAAACCTTAAGGGCAATATTCTTTGTGAATTGCTCCTTCAGCTCAGGATGAAAGGGGATTTCCTGAACCAGGATTTTAATCATGTTCGTATTTTCCTTGGCAAACGCCTGCCTGTTCGCAATGATGGCTCTGAGAAAATCCTCAAATTCCTCATAATCCTTATCCAGCACCTTATTAAGGTCGCGGATGATGAAAGGCGCAATCAGTTTAGTCATGGTCGGTGCAACAATGGAAAATAGTAAATCTTTTTTCGTTTTATAATGACGGAAGATGGTGCCTTCCGCGACGCCTGCTTTTTTGGCAATTTCACTGGTGGAACTTGCGGCATAGCCTTTTTCGGAAAAAATCTCGACGGCCGCTTCTAGTATCTTTTTTTGTTTTTCCGTCACGCCATCCTGGTTTTCAATCAGCAAATTAAGCATCTGGTTTTCTTCAGACATGTCGATCTCCTCGTTGAATTCATTTACTTCCTTCATTGTACAACAATTGGCAGGGATCAGCCTAATAGGATAGGGTCATGATGCTTTTCTATACTTATTCAAGGCAAGGATGTTCAGCAGGATAAAGGCTAAAGAGAACCCTGTTAATACTAGGACCGGTGTAAGGATATCCGTGAAGGAGTAGCCCTTGATCATCACGTCCTTCAGAGCTTGGGCCGCATAGTATAGCGGTGTGATCGGACCGATCCAGCTGAGCCAGTCAGAAATGGCATCCAGATTGAACAATCCGGAGAAAAAGATCTGCGGCACGATGACCAGCGGGATGAATTGCATCATCTGGAGCTCGTTGCGTGCAAAAGCAGACAATAGGATGCCAAGCGTCAATGCTGTCAATGACAGCAGCAGGATGATGATCAGTACGTTAATGAAGCTCCCAGTCATCAGCATATCCAAGACATAGATGGCGTATAGGGAAATAAGGGATGCCTGGATGATCATGAAAATCCCGAATCCAATGACATAGCTGATGACCATTTCCCAAATTTTAATCGGGCTGGCAAGCAGCCGCTCCAAAGTCCCGGAAGTGCGCTCTCTCAGGAAAGAGACGCCGCTGATCAGAAAGACAAAGAAAAAGCAGAAGAACCCGAGCAATACAGGACCGAATGAATCGAATTGCCCCATGTCTTTGCTGCCATATACATAGTCTACAGGTAATTTCGAAGCACTCTTTGGCTGGAAAACAGGCATGGCATCCTGGATCTCTTTAAGAACGGCACGGTTGCGAGATGGATCGCTGCCTTCCAGGACGATTTTAGGATGAGGTCCGAAAAGTAAATAGCCATCCAAATCGTCATTTTTCAAGGACTTTGTCGCTTCATTCTGAGTCTTGAAATCTTTGAATTCTGAACTAAGAGATTCACTTTTTTGCGCACCCTGCTCATAAACCACTCCTACCTTAGGTTTATAATCGCTGCTGTCAAATACCAGCCACAGCATCGTCAAAATAAGGAGCGGGGCAAACAGTATCAAGGCAAGCGTTCGCTTATCACGAAGGATTTGACGGATGATTCGCAAAACAAAAGCACTAATTCGCATGGTGGACACCTCCAGAAAGAAGGAATACTTCTTCAATCGAATGTACTCCATTGGATTGTTTCACGGCTTCAGGTGAATCATTGGCAATCAGAAGTCCGTCTCGGATCAATCCCAGCTTGTCGCAGCGTTCCGCCTCATCCATTACATGTGTCGTGACAAAAATGGCCGTTCCCGCTTTCTTCAAGGCCTGAAACTGCTCCCATATGCTTTTGCGGAGGACGGGGTCGATTCCGACGGTCGGTTCATCCAGGATCAGCAGTTTTGGTTCGTGAAGAAGGGAGATGGCTAAGGAAAGACGCCTCTTCATGCCGCCGGAATATTGATGGATCGTCTTGGAAAGGTCATTTTGCAGTCCGACGATTTCCATGACCGCCTGTATCCGTTCCTTTTTTCTTTTGCCTCCAAGCCCATATAGAGAAGCGAAGAATTCCAGGTTTTCTTTTGCTGTCAGGTCTGTATAAAGCGCATCTGATTGAGCCATATAACCGATGTTTACTAATGGCGTAAGAGAAGGCATTACTGTTTGATGGACGGTGATTTCCCCGGAAGTTGCTTTTTCAAGCCCCATCATCATTTTTACGAGCGTTGTTTTTCCTGAACCCGACGGCCCAAGAAGACCGTAGATTTCTCCCTCTTGAACTGAAAGTGTAATGTCCTTCAGCACTTCATGGGATCCGAACGATTTGGAAACGTGGTCTACGTTCACGATTGTGTTCATGATTTACCACCTCAGATTTTGTATGGATAATGCAAGTGAGTGATTACTCACTTTTAGGTTAATGCATTTTAACGCGTTTGTAAAGTGAGTAATCACTCACTAATTGAAAAATTCTTCGACAAAAAAGGCACCATCCTTTCACAAGAGAGAGGATGGTGCCTAAAATTACTTATTTGACGTTGTCTTTATCCCACTGATAGCTCCAAAAGCGTTCAAATTGGAAGCGGTTCATGACTTCAGGGTCTTTGTTTTTCCACTTCTCCTCCATTTCAGCCAGCATCCAAGCTGTCTGGGAGTTGTGGGCCTTCATGGCGCCAAGTTTGATGTCCAGCACATGGCTGATGTCATTCCGGATATCTGGCGCCCCGAGGATTTCCTCGCATCCCTTTGAAAAAGCGACGCAGTGCAGCTTCGGACGGTCCTGCTCCGGCATTTGTCGTACTGCCCTTACAACAGCACGAGCCGTCGCTTCATGGTCCGGATGGACGGAAAATTCAGGGTAGAATGTGATGATCAAGGATGGATTAAGTTCTTCAATCATATCGCTGATCATTTTTGTCATTTTTTTATCGTCTTCAAATTCTACTGTCTTATCACGAAGCCCCATCATGCGCAAATCCTGGATGCCCATGACTTCTGCTGCTTTTTGGAGTTCTCTCTTCCTGATTTTCGGCAGGGATTCCCTCGTTGCGAAAGGGGGATTCCCCAGATTTCTGCCCATTTGACCTAGTGTAAGGCACGCATAGGTAACAGGTGTGCCGTTTTGGATATGGGTCGCGATGGTCCCGGACACCCCAAATGCTTCATCATCGGGATGGGGGAAGACCACTAATACTTGTCGTTCTTTTTCCATTATTTTCTCGCTCCTTTCTGATCACTCAAATGGTGTTTCGCTGATTTCCAATGCAACTGCAAGCTTGCCGTCAAATCCGTGGCCTGCCATCAGGAGACGTCCTTCTTCATCCATTTCAAAGTGTGTCAATCCTTCAGCATAAATCCAGCCGATTTCAAGCTTCAATCCTGTTCTGAACGGGCCGTCGCCGACGATTTTGCCATGTTCATAAGTCACTTTGGCATTGCGGATATAGGCGCCTGCGGAGAAAAATCCCTCGTTAAAATGGGAGGCGTATGCACCATTTGTTGTTTCTAAATGTATATAGACCGGCTTTCCGGCGAATTGATCAATTAAAGGCTGAACATTCCCAATCGTAATAGGTTCCATTCCAGGTCCTCCTTCTTCTGACTAAACGTCAATGTCTATTACCATATTACTAAAATTCCTTTATGAATGCGAAAACCCTGTTTCAGTTTTTTTCATCATCAAAAAAAGGCCCGGATGAACCGAACCTTTTTAGCTATCATTATTATGTTCAAAAAACTATTCCTGAATACGGTTATAGGCGCCGTGCATGACCGGTCCTACATATTCATTAAGCTTGAAGCCGTGCTGGATGGCAGCTGTCACGAATTTCTTTGCATCTCTCACAGCAGCTTCGACAGTCAAGCCGTTTGCCAGATTAGCTGTGATGGCAGCAGCGAATGTACAGCCTGCTCCGTGGTTGTAGGAAGTATCCACTTTTTCAGCTTCCAGCAATGTGAACTCGGATCCATCATAGAATAGATCGACCGCATTATCATGCTGCAGCTGCTTGCCGCCTTTGATGACAACGTTCTTAGCACCCAGTTCATGGATTTTGCGGGCCGCTTCTTTCATATCATCGATGGATTTCAATGGTCCGTTTTGAGCCAATTGACCAGCTTCGAACAGATTTGGCGTGACAACAAGTGCTCTAGGCAAAAGAAGTTCCCTCATGGCATCCGTTGTTTCCGGATGGAGGACCTCATCTTCCCCTTTGCAGATCATGACAGGGTCGATGACCACTTTAGAAAGGCCGAACTCATCAATTTTGCGTGCAGCCAGTTCGATGATTTCCACAGAACCGAGCATCCCTGTTTTCATAGAGTCGATGCCAACGGAAAGAATGGTTTCCAACTGGGCTTCAACTGTACTGGCAGCCTGTGGGAAAACGTTGTGGTGCCAGTGGTTTTTAGGGTCCATTGCGACAATAGTCGTCAAAGCGGACATGCCGTATACGTCATGCTCCTGGAATGTCTTTAAATCAGCCTGGATCCCTGCGCCGCCGCTGGAATCAGAACCTGCGATTGTTAAAACTTTTTTCATCGTCATGAAAAATCCCCCTTTATATTTGAAACATCTATCGGCAATTGATTATCATTGATATAGGCTCTTTTCTTAAAGATTGTTGCTTTACGCATTAAAACAGGATAACTTATGCAATTTTTGCCGAAGATTTAGCTCGAAAAGAGCCTGGATACTCCAACTCAGCGCACCAGTCAGCTAGTTTTACGTTAAAATCGGCATTAAGATTTTAACAACATAGTTTACGAAAACAGCCTTGATATAAACTCTTTTTTTAGAATAAATCATTCCCAACCTAATGACAAATTTTTTTGACTATAAAAATGAAGTGAAAAGGGCGTGAAGCGATGAAATGGTCGACTCTGCTGTTGGCTGGCGGACAATCGTCGAGAATGGGCCAAAAGAAACATATGCTGCAGCTTGATGGCCGCCCTATGATCGAAAGGCAGATCGACCGGTTTGCCAATCATTCCGAGGAAATCCTTGTCGTTGCCAATGACGGATTGGAAATCAGCAGGGAGCATGTCAAAGTCATGCCGGATATTGAATGTTTCAAAGGGGACGGTCCTCTTGCCGGACTATACACAGGGTTAAAAACCAGCCGATCAGATGCAGTCTGCCTGGTTGCCTGCGATATGCCTTTTGCATCTGTACAGATGGCAAGCTGGCTGGCGGAAGTGCTGGAAGAAGGATACGATGCTGTCATTCCTTGTTTGAAGGAACGCAGTCATCCACTTTTCGCCTGCTACCATAAGAGGATTTTACCGATTGTTGAAGAACAGCTTATTTTGGGTAAAAGAAAAATGCAGGATATGATTGACCGCATAACTGTGAAGCAAGTTCAGGAAGAAGACGCACCCGAATGGGATGCAGAAAAGCTGGAATGGCTTCTTTTCAATATGAATACACCGGAAGACTACGAGACAGCACGCAGAAAGATCGAGGAAGGGGATATATTGTGAATAGCTGCAGCATTACGAAAGAGCCAATCAAAGTGGAGGAAATCACTTCGCGGGTCATCCGTCCCGAAGCCGGAGCCGTTGCTCTTTTCATCGGAACGGTCAGAGAATTGACAGGGGGTAAAAGGACCCTATATTTAGAATATCAAGCATACGAAGCAATGGCTGTGAAGAAATTGGAGCAGATCAGGACGGAAATCGGGGAAAGGTGGCCGGATGCACAAGTCGTCATCGTACATAGGATCGGCCGTTTGGAAATTACGGATATTGCCGTGGCGATAGCGGTCTCCACTCCTCATCGTGACAGCGCTTATGACGCCAACCGATATGCCATTGAAAGAATCAAAGAAATCGTCCCTATCTGGAAGAAGGAGCATTGGGAAGATGGGAAAGAGTGGATCGGAAACCAAAAAGGAACGAAAGCATATGAGACTGGGAAGCCTGAGGTGACGGAAATTGAAGATTAAAGTACTGTTATTTGCCCATTTGCAAGAAGAAGCGGGACAAGGCGAAATGGAGTTGGAGCTTCAAGGGAATACCGTGAAGGATTTAATGGCCGTCATGGAAGAGGAGTATCGATTGACGAGACTTCCTCAGGCCATGGTTGCGGTCAATGAAGAATTTGCAGATGCAGAGACGGTGTTAAAAGAAGGAGATTCCGTTGCCATCCTGCCACCTGTCAGCGGCGGATAAGGTGGACAATAGGGATTGAAATTAGAAGGAAATCCGCGGTTGAAAGGAAGGGAATTGCAGCATGGAACGGTACTCGAGACAGATAAGATTTGCTCCTATTGGAGAAAACGGACAGAAGAAGCTTGCTGAGAGCCATGTGCTGATTGTGGGAGCTGGTGCGCTCGGATCAAGTGCGGCAGAGATGCTTGGCAGAAGCGGCGTCGGCAAGCTCACAATCATCGACAGGGACTACGTGGAGGAAAGCAATTTGCAGCGCCAGCAGCTGTATGCCGAAGAGGATGCAGAAATGAAATGGCCAAAAGCTGCCGCCGCAGAGAAGAGGCTCGGCCAAATCAATGGATGGATCGATATTCAATCCATCGTAGGTGAAGCAGATCCCGAGACGCTCGATAAACTCGCAGCAGAAGCAGATCTCATCATTGATGGAACGGACAATTTTGAAACGAGATTCATCATCAACGACTGTGCGTATAAGCACGGGATCCCCTGGATCTACGGAGGATGCGTCGGGAGCTTCGGTATGGCTTATACGATGATTCCCGGAAAATCCCCATGCCTGCATTGCCTGTTGAAACGGGTTCCCGTCCAGACAGAGACGTGTGAAACGGCGGGTGTCATCGCCCCAATCGTACAGATGGTCGCCGCACATCAAACAGCGGAAGCATTGAAGCTGTTGACAGGGAATCAGGACGCCGCGGCAGGGCAGTACCGCTCCTTTGATTTGTGGCACAATCAGTATATTTCAGTTAAGACAGACTCCATCCATGATGAGGAATGTCTCACGTGTGGCGAATCACCGTCCTATCCATTTTTAGAAAAGGAAAATGCCATGAAGACAACCGTCCTTTGCGGTAGAAGCACGGTCCAAGTGAGGCCGGCCGCACCGAAGGATCTGAATCTGCAGACAATGGCGCTGCAAGCGAGAAAAGCAGGATACGAGATAAGCGGCAACCCATACTTGCTGTCTATCGAAACAGGAGAAAACCGAATCGTCGTATTCCATGACGGGAGGGCACTCGTGCACGGAACCTCAGATGAGGCACAGGCCAAAAAACTATATCAATCGTTGATTGGTTAGAATGCAAAAGTGGTTGGCTGGAAGAAGATGAGGTTTGATTTTAGAATGGGATTTTTGTTGATTGAGAGGGAATCTGCGAGACTCCGGCGGAAAAACGGGCTGGCGAGACCCCACAGCGAAGCGAGGAGACTCGCCAGTTCGTCCGCGGAAAGCGAGTGGATTCAATCTCAATTTATAAATACAGTTTTTAAACAAAAAGAGGTTGGGACAAAGCCCATGGAAATAAATGAAGAGTGGCCCCACTCAACAAGGTTCTTGTTGAGTGGGGCCACTCTATTTAGTTGCTATTCTTGCTTGCCAATAGCTACATCCGTATATGAAAACTACTTTTCACTGCTTTTGTCTAATAATGTCCAGCATCTTTATTTGTTTTTTGAATCAAAATTAAAACTAATTCGTATACGTATTAAAGGGATAATCAGAGGGAAACGAATTTTCATAAAAAGGGGTGGCTTTGTTGACAAAAAAAGTGTATTGCGAAAAATGCGTAAAAGAAATAAAATTCAGAGATGATTTAGTAACCGCTGTTTTATTTTTAAAGGTAGTGCCATATCATTCAGATTGCTATGCGAAGGACTTAAAAAGTGCAAAAACCTTTTTCTTGGATAACAAACCGCTTAATGGTTTTTCTGGTAATTTAGGTTTTGTACTTGCCCTTATTTTAGCTATTGGATGGTCTTTAATATCTGCAGGATTATCAAAATGGTGGTCACTCTTAGTAATCATCGCAATAGGATACAGACTTTACTCTTACATTATGTTTGAGAGGCATGTAGAAAAGTAAGTCGTGATCCCTCATGTAAAAGAGCCGTTAACCACGGAAATATGAGGCAAGAGGGTAGGATCTTGTCTGCATATCTCTAAAATTAAAAGAAAGAAGTGAAATCGGCAGCGCGATTTCACTTCTTTCTTTTATAGACACTATTTATTAATCCTAATCCTTTTCTTCTCTATTAATAAGTATGCGTATTGTTCATGTCATGCGCCTCTTTTGAAGCAACCAGCACCAACTTACCCTTATCAAGCTCCGATTCAAAGCGATCGGCTTCCACCTCTGTCACACCCAATGAACGCATCTTAGAGCGGAGTTCATCCCCGCGGGAGCGGAAAAGATTCCCGAAAGATTCAAAAAGACCTTGTTCCTTGAAGCTGACCTCGCCAGTATCCGTAGCTTCCGTCAAATCCTCTGAACGATCACGATTATGGGCGAAAATATAGATTTCTTCCTCGCCGTAGCCCTGGCTCTTCATTGCCTCTACCGTATTGACTGCTTCTACACCATTTTGTACGACTTCAACTTTATACATAGTCAGTTTCCTCCTCGAATTATCGTTTTCGTTTATTGTCAGGAATTGAAAAAACGTATTACATATATAACCCAATCATTTTGACTTTAAAACCTGGCCTTCATTTCCAGCACCCTTAAGCTTCCCCATCAACAAGCGAAACGTGGTATGGTAGTAGAAGAAATTCGGTCAGTCCTTATAAAGGAGGCGGAAGAATGATACCTCGATTGAATAATGATTGGGATAACCTGTTGTCCCAGGAATTTGAAAAGGACTATTTCAGGAAGTTGGAACAGTTCCTTGAAGAAGAATATGAAACTCAGAATATTTATCCAGAAAAAAAAGATGTGTTTAATGCTTTGAAATATACTTCCTATCATGATGTAAAGGTCGTCATCCTTGGCCAGGATCCTTATCACGGCGAAGGGCAGGCGCATGGATTAAGCTTTTCAGTTCTCCCTGGAGTGGCAATCCCGCCTTCTTTAAGAAATATATTTAAAGAAATGCATGCAGATACAGGAGAGGAAATTCCAGACCATGGCTGCCTTAAGAGCTGGAGTGAGCAAGGGGTCCTGCTGCTGAATACTGTTTTGACGGTAAGAAAAGGACAGGCCCATTCCCATCAGAAAAAAGGATGGGAAACCTTCACGGATCTCATCATTTCCAAACTGAATGAGCGGGAAAAACCTGTCATCTTTTTGCTGTGGGGGAAACCTGCCCAGAAGAAAATGGATTTAATAGATTGTGAGAAGCACGTAGTACTGACCTCCCCACACCCAAGTCCATTGTCAGCAAGAAAAGGGTTCTTTGGCAGCCGGCCCTTCTCTAAAATCAATCATCTTCTTATGGAACAAGGCGAGGAGCAGATTAAGTGGGGAATTCCAAAAATCGATGAAAAATGACAAAAATTTACTTGTTTCACGTGGAACAAGACGGATAAGGGGAAAGAAAGATGAATGATGCAGGAAACCAGATTAATTGTTTTAAGTGCCGCTATTTCTTCGTCACGTGGGATGCAAAAAGTCCAAGAGGATGCAAAGCCTATGGATTTAAAAGCGCCCTTGTTCCTTCAAAAGTGGTCAAGCAGGCTTCCGGGCAGGAATGCCTGAAGTTCATACCTAAATAAGCGTGTTTCAGAAGGATAGGAAACAGGGAAGATGGGGTACAATGGAGGCGTAGAGGTTTACCATTGAATGGGTTGTGAACAATTCATGTCATCTTAAAGGATGGTCTATTAATAATAGATTGTGAAAATGTATAATAATGGGGTGTATTGATATGAACATTACATATCCAGTTCTGTTGAAAAAACTGGAGCAGGAATTGGCGTCTGCCAAGAATGCAGGAAGTACAGGTCAAATGAGGGAATACGTTGCATCAATGAAGACGTTGTGCGAGTTGATCCTTGAAAGCGGGGATGGACTTGAGATGTCGGCTCCCCAAAGCGCAAAATTCGTTCCTTCACAAGCAGGGATGCAGAGCTTTAGGCCGCAGCAGCAGGAGCCCGTCAGGAATGTGCAGGTCGAGCAGTCCAAACCGATGAGTACGGATGACGGCGCCAACGGGGATTCCATTTTTGATTTTTAAACGAAGCAAATTTGTATGTAAATGATATTTAGGAAGAGGAGTGGATGAAAGGTGAAGACATTCATTATTATAGGAGCAATCAATGCTTTCCTTTCTGTCGCATTGGGAGCATTCGGGGCGCACGGTCTGGAAGGAAAGCTGTCTCAGAAATATATGGACATTTGGCATACGGCCGTCCAATATCAAATGTTCCATGCGCTTGGAATCATTGCAATTGGCATCGTTGCAGGGAACTACGCATCAAGCCAGCTGCTAACATGGTCGGGATGGCTTATGCTGATCGGCATCATCCTGTTCTCAGGAAGTCTATATGTCCTAAGCTTGACGAAAATCAGCGTCCTCGGTGCCATTACACCGCTTGGCGGTCTAGGATTTCTCGCAGGATGGATTTTATTAATCGTCTTTGCAGCTAAAGCTTTATAAGAATAACAGAAAAAACCCGGTTTCTTCGCAGAAGCCGGGTTTTTTCGTCATCACCTTGGAGAATAGTGGGACAGACCGCCGCCCCCAAATGGATATTGATATTCAATTTCTTCATCAAACGTGATGTAATCCAAATAGATCATCGGGAGCAAATAGCGCGTTCCCGTCTGCGGGTCGCTGATGATGAGGTGATCCCTTCCGGCAGCCTCGATGATTCCTTTGAACGTTTTTTCCTTTTTGTTTTCAAACGTCATGTAAACCGTAGCTAATTTTCCTTTGTTCAGCCTTAGGATATTTTCAATATAGGATTCTTCAGCAGGCAGCATCCCGGGCACATTCGTCCCTTTCATTGGCGCATTCGTCGGAAAAGGCACCTGTCCCTGCGTTTGCCCCTGGCTTTGGCCGCCTGACTGAGGATATCCCCCACCATAATAAGGTTGCTGCTGCTGGCCATATCCTTGCTGCCATGACCCGTCATAACCATACATCTTTGGATTGTATTGCTGGCTCACTTCGATCCCTCCTGAACGGAATTAATAGACACTTGCACAGCTTGCCTTTGTAGGCTGGAAGAAGCAATGGGATTTATACCTGCCCGAGTTGGGCTGGTTATACCATTGTGCAGGACATTCGCCTGCGGGTCTGAAATACCATAAGGAGAAAGTAGCTGGATCATACCTCCCTCCATTAATGGTTTTTCTTGCTAAATTGATTTCTTTATCCCGTGCCCGCTGATAAAAGTAGCCTTTTTGGACAGCTTCAAATCCCCCTGGACTCTGATAAATCATCTTTTGTAGGCTGGTGATTTTTTTGAAGTCCAGACAGTCAGCCCTGACGCGGTTCACTCCCACATTTCCTACCATCAGCATGCCGAGCCCGCCTTCGCCCTCAGCTTCGGCTCTTAACAATCTTGCTAAAAGTTTAACCTCTGCCTCGTTATAAGGAATGACAGCCATTATTTCACCTCTTCTTCCGGGCGAAACTATGAATAGTGGCTTATTTTTCACTATTTCATATGTATGAGTGGAAGGGATTAGTTATGACAAAAAGAAAGAGCCCGGCCGTCTGCCGAACTCTTATACTTTGATATCAAATTGTTAATTACACATGCAGGAAGGATGCGATTTTATCTTCAGCAAGGA
Organism: Falsibacillus pallidus; assembly: GCF_050990905.1. GTDB lineage: Bacteria > Bacillota > Bacilli > Bacillales > DSM-25281 > Falsibacillus > Falsibacillus pallidus_A. Next base: position 3,747,469 of record NZ_CP158866.1, on the reverse strand, counting down.
AGTTGCCGACGAAGAATGCACCAAATTCGCCGTAGCGTGCACTCACTTCATCAAAGCGCATTTCATAAACAAGCTTTTTGAATTGAAGAACGTCATCTGCAAATAGTGTGACGCCCCATTCGTAGTCATCGAAACCGACAGAGCCTGTAATGATCTGTTTGACTTTGCCTGCATATTGGCGTCCGATCATGCCGTGGCTTCTCATGAGGCTCCTTCTTTCCTCCATAGGAAGCATATACCAGTTATCGTTTCCTTCGCGGCGCTTATCCATAGGATAGAAGCAGACATGCTTCGCCTGCGGAAGGGTCGGGTACAGACGTGCACGGACATGCGGGTTCTCGTATGGATCTTCATCAGAAGGCAAGTAGTTGCTCAATTCTACGACAGAAACATAAGAGTAGGCAGGAATCGTGTATTCTGCAATCTTTAATTTGTTGAATTCATTTTCCAATTGATTCAATTCTTCCATCGTAGGTCGAAGAATCATCAACATGAAATCAGCTTTTTGGCCGACGATTGTATAAAGGGCATGACTGCCGTTTTGATTTGCTTGTGTATCGTTCAACTTGTCCAAGTAGCGATGAAATTCGACAATTGCCGCTTGGCGCTCATCGCTTGAGAGCGTTTTCCAAGTAGACCAGTCCATTGTGCGAAAATCATGCAAAGAATACCAACCATCCAATGTTTGTGCTGCTTCAGCCATTGAAATCACTCCAGTCTTTTATTCCAATTCCATCCTAACTATATCATAGTTTCGCCAATCATATTGTGTACAAAACCCGAATGTTACATATGAATGAAAAAAGAATAGGCCGTTCTGAAAGGGGAAAGATAGGTGGGTGATACATAGAAATGAGGACCAAAATTCCGAAAACAAAGACTTTTTTGATGTAAACGATACCATTCATCCTTTTTCTTGAAATTTGATAGTAGTGGAGTATGCTAATGGGTAAAGGCAACCAAGGAGGAACCAAAATGAGCGATTTATTTACAGGATTAAAAGAAAAAGTATCAGGTCAAAACGTGAAAATCGTTTTCCCGGAAGGATTGGATGAACGCATCCTGGCAGCAGCAGGACGTCTTGCATCTGAAAACATTCTTCAGCCGATCCTCGTAGGGGACAAAAACCAAATTGAAGAAAAAGCAGGCGAACTGAACGTGTCATTGAATGGCATCGAAGTATTCGATCCAAAAACGTACGAAAAAATGGACGAGCTGGTAGCTGCTTTCGTTGAACGCCGTAAAGGTAAAGCAACAGAAGAGGATGCACGCAAGATCCTTCTGGACGGAAACTACTTCGGTACAATGCTTGTGTACTTGAAGCTTGCAGATGGACTTGTGAGCGGTGCAGCGCACTCTACAGCTGACACCGTGCGTCCAGCTCTTCAAATCATCAAAACAAAAGAAGGCGTACGCAAAACTTCCGGCGTATTCATCATGGTGCGCGAAGATGAAAAGTACGTTTTCGCTGACTGTGCCATCAATATCACACCTGACAGCCAGGACCTCGCTGAAATTGCAGCAGAAAGCGCAAAAACAGCAGAAATGTTCGATATCGAACCACGCGTTGCCATGTTGAGCTTCTCTACAATGGGTTCTGCAAAGTCCCCTGAAACGGAAAAAGTAGTGGAAGCAGTCAAGATCGTAAAAGAAAACAACCCTACTTTGGTAGTTGACGGAGAGCTTCAATTCGATGCTGCATTCGTTCCATCTGTCGGCAAGAAAAAAGCTCCGAATTCCGTTCTTCAAGGAGACGCAAACGTATTTGTTTTCCCAAGCCTTGAAGCAGGGAATATCGGATACAAAATCGCTCAGCGCCTAGGCGGATTCGAGGCAGTCGGCCCAATCCTTCAAGGCTTGAATGCACCTGTTAACGACCTTTCCCGTGGATGCAACGAGGAAGACGTTTATAAACTGGCATTGATCACGGCAGGACAATCCTTATAATTTGTAAGACGGCCGGATTCCTGAGGGAGTCCGGTTTTTTAGTGCCAATGGTAATGTGGTATGATATTGGGACGAAAGAAGAAATTGTGACCAGGTCATTAAAGGAGAACAACGGAATGAATGCGATATCACTTTTACAGCAAGAAGAATGGAGAATCATAGATCAATCCAGCCTCGGACCGTTATTCGGGGCGCTGCAGTCCTTTGCCATGGATGATACGTTGTGTACATCCGTAGGAGCAGGGAATTCCCCATCGGTAGCTCGTTCATGGGTCCATCATCAGACCGTCGTATTGGGGATTCAGGATACGAAGCTGCCATATCTGCAGGAAGGTCTCCAGCTGCTTGAGAATGCCGGGTTCCGTCATATCGTCAGGAATTCCGGCGGGCTTGCCGTTGTTCTTGACCAGGGAGTCTTGAATCTGTCACTCATCTTCAAGGATACGGAAAAAGGAATTGATATTAATAGAGGCTACGATTCGATGTGGGAAATGGTGAAGGAGATGTTTTCCGATTTTCCTCACGTCATCGAGGCAAAAGAGATTGTTGGATCATACTGTCCGGGCAGCTACGACCTCAGCATAAACGGCAAAAAGTTCGCGGGCATTTCCCAGCGCCGCCTGCGGAATGGGGTCGCGGTCCAGATTTATTTATGCGTGGATGGCAGCGGGAAGGAAAGGGCTGAATTGATCCGCCGTTTTTATGAAATCGCCAAAAAAGGCGAGCAGACCAAATTTGACTATCCAGACGTGCAGCCTGAGGTAATGGCTTCTCTTTCGGAGCTATTCGATACTCCTCTGACTGTGCAGGATGTGATGCTCAGGTTCTTGAATACACTGAAGGAAAGAAGCGGCAAAATCTATGCGAGCCAGCTGGCAGGAAAAGAGCTGGAGTGGTACGAGGGCTACTACTTAAGAGTGGTCGCACGGAACGATAAGATATTAGGGGATCTATAAGAACGTTAAAAAGGGAAGGCGCGTGTTGGCGCCTTCCCTTTGCTGTTCCCCATAAGTTTCCTTGATCCAGCTCCAGCGCCCAGCCCCTCGAGTCATAAGCCGTACCTCTACGGAAATCAGGATTTCCTTCGAGTTCCGTCTTATGCTGGTCGGGGCTTTTCAGGGCGCTTCCGCTTTTCTATTTATTCAGCTACCTTCTCTAAATTCCCATTTCTGTCCATTTTGAATTTGGTGGCTGGGCGCTCTTCTTCTTCGAACAGGACCAGCTTCCTGGCGCGGTTCATGATTTTCATCAGGGTTTCGTAGTCTTCCTGCATGATATCTGAATTGTTTTCGAGCTGTTTGACTCTGTTTTCAAGCTCCTGGTTTCTCCTCTTTAGTTCATTGTTCTCCATCTTTATTCTCTGATTCTCATTTTTCAGGATTTCTGTCTGATAGTGAGAAGTTTTCAAGGTATGAAGATAGGCAATGACTTTATCGAGTGACATCGCTCCGTTGGATGACGGTGCTGGCGACTGATAGGATGGCATCATCGGCGCCTGTGGTGCAGCAGGTGCTGCAGTATAGACTGGCGTTGCCGGTGCAGCTTCTTCAGCCACTTCTTCTGTCGTGCTTTCCACGTGGTCTTCAACCATTGTTTCTGCCACTGGGATGTTTTCGAAAAATTCTTCTGCTTCCTCTGCCATATACTCTACCGGATCTAAAATCTCAATAGGTGGTGTAGGCGGCTGATAGAGAAGCTTTTTCTTGCCGCTCTGTTCTTTGCCCAGCAGGCGGTTGCGCTGCTTTCGTTGTTTCTTGGCTAATTGCAATGCCTTTTCGTATTGGTGTCTGACGACGGCATTCCAGCGAAATCCACAGGCAGCAGAGGTGCGGTTCAGTTTGTCGCCAACCTCTTCAAATGCGTTCAACTGCGTGCTTCCTTCTCTTACGTGCCTTAGTACCGTTTCGGCCAATAATAAATCATTTTCTTCTGTCCATGCATCTTGTCGTGTTTTCATTTTCTCAACCCCTTTAATCCATATCAAACTTGCTTTCTTACTAAAAGCTTGGACAAAATCGGAGAGTTTTATACCAATATGTGAAAAAAGATGATAGTTTGCCAATATCTAAATAGTATTTTTGAAAAATAGAGCGTTTCCTTCTCCATGAAAGCCTGCGGAATAAGGTTTTTGTATGGATTTTGACTTGGAAAGACTGAGGGTGCTGGAAAGGAGTTGTCCTTGCATTGAGGGGTAAGAAATTGTAAAATACCCTTTAGCTATTAGATTTAAAGGACGAAAGGATTGTCGGATTCATGGCTAACGAATTCAGGATTTGCGACGATTGCGACGCTGTAAACTTGAAAACCCTCATTCCGAAACTGAAAGAAATAGACTCAGAAGCAGAGATACAAATCGGCTGCCAATCATATTGCGGACCCGGCCGTAAAAAGACATTTGCATTTGTCAATAATCGTCCGTTAGCAGCACTCTCGGAAGAAGAATTGATGCAGAAAATCTGTACGAAGCTGAAAAAGTAGCATAAATCGCCTATCCAAAACGGAAAGGTGATTTTTTTGTCCGATAGTTAAGAGATCAATGTGAATTCCCGAACAGGCATTCGTTTTTCCGGCAAAATATTTTTTTATTCTGACAAATCGCGCCGTCGCTGGGTTTTGTCGCTTCTCGTCATTTTTTGCCAGATTTGGAGATGTTCTCTTGGGGAAAACTCGTTATAATAGAGACATGTTGATTAGAGAAGAGGATAACGAAATGGATTATGCCAGACAAAAATTAAAAGAGGAAAAAGTGTTCAAGGACCCTGTCCATAGATACATACATGTAAGGGATCAAGTCATCTGGGATTTGATCGGGACAAAAGAGTTTCAGAGGCTGCGCCGCATCAAGCAGCTTGGAACGACTTACCTGACGTTTCATGGAGCAGAGCACAGCCGATTCAATCATTCCTTGGGAGTTTATGAGATCATCCGCCGCATCGTGGATGATGTTTTTGACGGCCGTCCGGAATGGAATGAAGATGAACGTCTTTTATCATTATGTGCGGCATTGCTTCATGATTTGGGACACGGGCCATTTTCCCATTCGTTCGAGAAGGTTTTCCACTTGGACCACGAAGAATTCACTCAGGAAATCATTTTGGGAGATACAGAAATCAATAAGGTCCTCAGCAAGGTCCACAAAGGCTTCCCGAAAAATGTGGCAGAAGTCATTGCCAAAACTTATAAGAATAAGCTAGTCGTCAGCTTGATCTCAAGCCAAATCGATGCGGACAGAATGGATTACCTTCAGCGCGATGCCTATTTTACAGGTGTGAGCTACGGACATTTTGACATGGAGAGGATCCTTCGGGTCATGAGGCCGCGGGAAGACCAGGCTGTCATTAAGTACAGCGGGATGCACGCGGTGGAGGACTATATCATGAGCCGCTATCAGATGTACTGGCAGATCTACTTCCATCCGGTTACGAGAAGCGCCGAGGTCATCTTGACGAAGATCCTCCACAGAGCCAAAGATCTTTATAAGGCTGGCTATAAATTCAAGCAGGACCCGATTCATTTCTATTCTTTGTTTGAAGAAAAAGTGACGCTTGAAGATTATTTGAAATTGGATGAAGCGGTCATCATGTTCTACTTCCAGATCTGGCAGGAAGAAGAGGATCCTATATTAAGGGATTTAAGTGAAAGATTCATGAATCGTAATCTATTTAAATATGCAGAGTTCGATCCTGCAAAAGAATATAAGAAACACAGTGAACTCGAAGCCTTGTTTAAAAAAGCAGGCATCGATCCGGAATACTATTTGGTGGTCGACTCTTCATCAGACCTGCCGTATGACTTTTACCGTCCAGGTGAAGAGGAAGAAAGGCTGCCAATCCACTTATTGATGAAAAACCACGAGCTGCGCGAGCTTTCAAGGGAATCCGCTGTAGTGGATGCCATCTCAGGAAAGCGCCGGACGGACCATAAATTGTACTATCCGGCTGATTTATTGCTGGATGATTCAACGAAGCGCGCAACGAAGAAACAAATCCGTACCATTTTGGAATTATCATAAGGCTATTTTCCCGCACGTTTACGAAAACAGCCTCACATCAAAAAATTCATTGGCAACAGGACGGAACTTACAAAGCATTAATTAGGAGTAGGAGATGACGTACCCTTGTTGAAAGATCACGCGAAATTGATGAGTGCCTTTGCTGCCTCTGGAGAAATTATCGGACGCAAGAAATTGCAGAAAATGATATTCATTTCTAAAAAGTTGGCATTTCCTTTCCAGGAAAAATTCCAGTTCCATTTTTACGGTCCTTATTCCGAAGAATTGACCCTGCGCATCGAGGAACTATGCAATATGGGCTTTATAAATGAAGTCAAAGAGAAAAAAGGCGGATACTACCAATACCGCTACAGCATGACAGAAGCAGGAGAGGATTTCCTGAAGCATTACACCCAAGAGATGCCTCAGCTTGATGAATGCCTCACGTTTATGAATGGTCAAAGCTCCCGCTTCCTTGAACTTGTGTCGACTGTCCTTTACTTTGACAATCTTCCAAAAGAAGAAGTGAAAGAAAAGGTGTTTACGCTGAAAGAAAAGCAGCGCTACACAGAGGAAGAAATCGAGGAAGCCTATCAATATATCGAAAACCTGAACAAGATGGCCAAACCGCTCCAATAGCGGCTGCCCATTCAGACCATGCCACAGTAACTGATGCTGTGGCCTTTTTATAGTCTGGCCCATAAAAAGAACCTTCCTCATCTAAAGGAAGGTTCTTCGGTGTATGGCATCTGATCAGTCGTTATCGCTCATTCGTTTGCCGGCCACTCCGTAGTGGTTCTTGCTCATTTCTTCAATGAAAACCGTTACGTTTTCTTTCGGTGCACCAGTCGTTTCGCTGACAGCATCCGTTACTTTTGCCACCAAGGCTTTCTTTTGCTCTTCAGAACGGCCTTCAAGCATTTTTACAGTTACATATGGCATAGGGAAGTCTCCTTTCTTCATTTACATCAAAAGTGTATTCCTTTTTTTCAGGACAGGCAAGAAGAAAGCCCTTCCAATCTGGTGCTGAGAAGTGTATACACAATGAATTTCAGACATACTTATCTTATAAGCATTGCAGAATAGATGATGATTGAAGCGGTTTTTTGTATACTAGAAGATATGAAGAGAAATTGAGTCGCCGAAGAGAGCGAATGTATCGGCGAATAAAAGGAGTTTAATTTGTGTTAAATAATTTTTTAGCTTTCCCTCTACAGGAAATACCGATTATTGCAGCGGTACTGATCATTGCCTTTTCGGTGCATGAGTTTGCCCATGCCTACACGGCCTATAAATTTGGGGATTCAACAGCTAAGGACCAGGGCAGGCTGACACTGAATCCCGCGCAGCACCTCGATCCTCTGGGGACGATCTTTATGTTCGTTGCAGGATTTGGATGGGCAAGGCCGGTTCCGGTCAATCGCTTTCACTTTAAGAACCCAAGGCTTGAAGGAGTGATTGTCTCCTTGATGGGGCCGGTCAGCAACTTCCTCTTGGCCCTTATCGGGTATGCCATTCTGTATTTTTACGTCGTGACAGGGACATCTGCCGATTTTCCGGGCTTTATCCTTCAATTTCTAAATGATTTTGTCTGGATCAATCTCGTGCTGTTTGTCTTCAATCTGCTGCCGTTTCCGCCGCTTGACGGGTACCGCATCATTGAAGACCTTGTGCCGCCGAGGACAAGGGCGAAACTTTCCCATTATGAACAATATGGGTCGCTGATATTTTTAGTGCTGGTGCTCATTCCGCCGTTGAACCAGGTAACGATCAGCCCGATCCTCGGCTATGTACCGGAACTTTTCTTAAGAAGCTTCCAGACGTTGTTTACGTTATTTCAATAGGGATTGATAGAAGTTGAGAGGAGGATTTTAAATGGAACAAGAAAATAAGAAGAAAAAAGTAGGCTTTAACATTATTAAAAATGATCCGACTGACGGCCATAAAGGATATGGAATCGGAGCACTCAGCCTTGAGAATGTATCGCCAGTCATCATCGACGTCGACGAAGAAAGCGCACATGTGGATATCGGAGCGATGCATGCCCGCAGTGCGGTCGAGCGCGGGATCAAATTCACGCCGAACCGTGAAGATTCAGAAGGCGGGAAGCCCTATTGGCTTGTATGGGTGACCATCGACCATAAACAGGATGGCCCTTATTATGCAGGGGTGACTGCGTGTGAAATGACGATTAACCGTGAGATCAGGAGAGGATACAAATCCTTGCCTGAGCACGTGAATAATATGGATAAATCATTGAAGCGCAAAATCATTGTGGCTCAAATGGATGACAAGTCCAAACGGATCCTGAAAGATTTCCTTAAAGGGCACAATGAACAGCTATGGACTAATTCCAGCGATGAGCTGAAAAATAGCCTGAATGTTTGATTTGAAATAAATCCCATAAATGTGTACAAAATATGACAGTTGTTTGAATTTTATAAGGACATCTTGCCCTAAGACTGGAAAAAAAGTAAAATTTTAATTACGGTTTTGCACATGTGAAACTAGGACGCGAAAAACCTCGAGGCCGCACACCTCGAGGTTTTTTATTTGCCATTTTACCAATGGAATATCTTTTTATACCACGGTTCTTCCTTTTCAAGAGCTTTTTTATCCGGCTGCGGCGCATCAGACTTTTCAATTTGATGGGAAAGGTGGAGCTGGCAATACTCGGTCGGCTCTGTCCCTGCCTTGAAGTAAGTCAGCCTTGCTCTCGGGCAGTCTTCTGTCGCCAACTTCCCATTCTCAGGATCTACTTTGACCCCCACAACACCTTTCGTTGGCTTGAATGCCTTGATCGGTTCATCCTTCAACGCGCTTTCCATGAAACGAATCCATATATTCTTTGCATACAATTTGTCTGCCGTCAGTGTGATGGGTTTTCCATTGTCATATCCTGTCCAGACCCCGGCAGTCAATTGCGGGGCAAATCCGATCATCCAGGAATCCGAATCGGTGGTCCCTGATTTGCCGGCATATGGACGGGTGATTTTATTCAAAATCGTAGTCCCTGTTACGCTTGCATACCCATTCAATTTCGGATCGAACATGCCTTCCATCATATGAGTAAGGACGAAATCCGTATCTCTATCAAGGACTTGATCATGAGCGGAATCATTTTCATAAATGACATTCCCCTCGTAATCTTCAACCTTTGTAATGAAGGTAGGCTCTATTTTTTTGCCTCCGTTGGCAATCATGCTGTAGGCATTGACCATTTCCGTCACATGGACACCGGATGTCCCGAGCGCGAGGGAAGGAACCCTGGCCAATTTGGATGTGAGGCCGAATTGCCTTGCTTCATTGACGAGTGTATCGATGCCAAGGAACAAGTGCGTTTTCACGGCCACCACGTTATCCGAAAGGGCAAGTGCCTGAGCAAGTGTGATCTCGCTGTTTGCATAGTTATTGTTGAAGTTGTGCGGTGTATAGTCAGGGCGTTTTTCATCAAAATGGAATGTGGTCATTTCACTTCTCATCGTCGTTGACGGTGTAAAGCCTTTTTCAAGTGCCGCATAATATAAAATCGGCTTCATCGTGGAACCTGGCTGGCGCAATGCCTGCACTGCGCGGTTGTAGGAGCTTTTTCCGTAGTCCCTGCCGCCGATGAGAGCTGTGACATATCCATTCTTTGGATTCATCGCTGCAAATCCGACCTGGATATCAGATTGATCGGAAACCGTTTCTTTAACGACTTCCTCGGCAATCTTTTGCTGCTTGATGTCCAAAGTGGTGTAGATGCGCAGTCCCCCGAATTCAATGGTCCTTTCATCAAGTCCTACTTTATTCTTCAGCTCCTGCTTGACTGCATCGTAGAAATAAGGAGCGATCTCAGCGTGCTGAATCGGGAATTTCCCAGTGAAAACGAGCTTTTCCCCCATGGCGGATTGCGCCTGCTTCTCTGAGATCAAATGCTGGCTGGCCATTTCAAGTAAAATGGTCTTCTGGCGCTTCTTAGCCCGTTCATAGGAAACGAATGGCGAATAGATGCCCGGTCCTTTTGGGATCCCTGCCAGCATGGCCGCTTCGCCAAGAGAGAGGTCTTTCGCCTCCTTATTGAAGTAGTAGCGGCTTGCCGCCTCAACGCCGTATGCACCATGGCCATAGTAAATCGTATTCAAATAGCCTTCAAGGATCTGATTTTTGGAGTAGTTCCATTCCAATCTGATTGTATAGAGGGCCTCGCTGATTTTTCGGGTCCATGTTTTATCGCGTGTCAGATATAAGTTCTTTGCGTACTGCTGGGAGATCGTGCTGGCCCCCTCAACCTTTGCCATGGCTTTTGCATCTGCCAGGAGAGCACCGGCAATCCGCTTATAGTCGAATCCGTGATGCTCATAAAAGTTCCGATCCTCGATGGCGACCGTAGCTTCTGTTAGATAAGGGGAGATTTCGTCGAGGTCCACCCAATATCTCTTCTGGCCATTGTTGCTCTCGCCTATGATCGTCCCATCGTTGGCATACATCAAAGAGGATTGCTGAACCGATAGGGGAGGAGGTCCCTGGATCTTCACATAAATAAGCATGCCTGCCAGAAAGAGCATGAACAGCACGGTGAAAAATCCGCCGATGAATAAAAAGGCGCGTACATATTTAATGGTTCTTTTCAGCCGAGGCCGTACAACTTCCATTTTTCCTCACCCCCGTTTGGTTCTATATTGCTCCGGCGCCAAGCGAATGGCCGGAGAGGTTCCGAATCGTTTTTTAACAGTATGAGAAAATGGAAGAAGTTTTAAACACGCTATCTATGAAAAATTAAAAATCCCCTTGCAATTTTGCTAGATTCAACTATACTTTTTGTGATGTTTGTATTTTTTTCGATAGGGAACGATAACTACAAAAGCGGAAGCGCCCAAAGTCAAGGACGTGACCGTTTTTTGAATGATAAAACCAAATTTTTTATGAAGAAGGGAAGTTGAAAAATGAGCGGTATTTGGTTTACAGAGAAGCAGACAGAAAACTTCGGGATCACGATGAAAGTGAATCGCACTTTACATACAGAACAAACCGATTTCCAAAAGCTTGATATGGTAGAAACAGAAGAGTGGGGCAACATGCTTCTTCTTGACGATATGGTCATGACTTCAAAAGTGGATGAGTTCGTTTACCACGAAATGGTGGCGCACGTTCCATTGTTCACACATCCAAACCCAGAGAACGTATTAGTTGTAGGCGGCGGCGACGGCGGAGTCATCCGCGAAGTGTTGAAGCACCCAAGCGTAAAGAAAGCGACGCTTGTTGAAATCGATGGAAAAGTCATCGAGTACTCTAAAAAGTTCTTGCCTGAAATCGCAGGAACTCTGGAAGACCCGCGCGTTGACGTGCAAGTGGACGACGGCTTCCTTCACATCGCCCAAAGTGAAAACGTATATGACGTCATCATGGTGGATTCAACTGAACCGGTTGGACCTGCAGTCAACCTTTTCACAAAAGGCTTCTATGCCGGCATTTCTAAAGCATTGAAAGAAGACGGCATCTTTGTTGCCCAAACGGACAACCCATGGTTCAAGGCAGACTTGATCCGCGATGTTCAACGCGACGTGAAGGAAATCTTCCCGATCACTCGCCTGTATATCGCTAACATCCCGACTTACCCAAGCGGCATGTGGACATTCACAGTAGGATCCAAGAAGCACGATCCACTTGAAGTGAGCGAAGAGCGTTTCCATGAAATCGATACAAAGTACTACACAAAAGAACTTCACAAAGCAGCGTTTGCTCTGCCTAAGTTTGTTAAAGACCTTACAGAATAATTGAAATGAAGCGGGCGGGGAAACCTGCCTGTTCTTTGCTTTAGGCTCTTTTCTCAATCAGTATTGCTTTAGCTGTTAAAATAGGTAGGCTATAAATGTTCTAATTTCCAAATTGCATATCTAGCGAGAAAAGAGCTGGATACTATATTCCAACGCGCTAAATAGCTATTTTCACGTTAAAATCGGCAGTAAGATTTTAACGAAATTCTTTCGAAAACAATAATTAAATAAGTGAAAAAAGGGTGATTCATATGCGTTTTGATGAAGCTTATTCCGGCAATGTGTTTATTCGCAGCCACCAAAATTATGAAGACAGCCAGGCGGTCCTTTACGGTATGCCAATGGATTGGACAGTCAGCTACCGTCCAGGCTCCCGTTTCGGCCCAACCCGCATCCGCGAGGTATCCATCGGCTTGGAAGAATACAGTGCGTATCTTGACCGCGAACTTGAAGAAGTGCGCTATTTTGACGCTGGCGATATCCCTCTTCCATTTGGAAATGCACAGCGCAGCCTGGACATGATTGAAGAGTTCGTTGAAAAATTAATGGCAGACAACAAGTTCCCGCTAGGAATGGGCGGCGAGCACCTTGTTTCCTGGCCGGTTATGAAAACCGTTGCTAAGAAATACAAGGATTTGGCAATCATCCATATGGATGCACACACAGATCTTCGCGAAGAGTACGAAGGCGAGCCATTGTCCCACTCCACGCCAATCCGCAAAATCGCGGAATTGATCGGACCTGAGAACGTATTCTCCTTCGGGATCCGCTCCGGCATGAAGGAAGAATTCCAATGGGCAAAAGAAAACGGCATGCACATCTCTAAATTCGAAGTGCTCGAGCCATTGAAGGAAATCCTGCCGAAGCTTGCAGGACGCCCGGTATATGTAACAATCGACATCGACGTATTGGACCCTGCCCATGCACCTGGTACGGGTACAGTCGACTGCGGCGGCATCACTTCAAAAGAACTTCTTGCGTCCATTCACGAAATCGCACGTTCAAGTGTCAACGTCGTTGGAGCGGACTTAGTGGAAGTCGCGCCAATCTACGATCCATCAGAACAAACAGCCAACACAGCAAGCAAACTCATCCGCGAAATGATCCTTGGATGGGTGAAATAATTATAATGATGAAGCCGCTCCTTGATTGGGGCGGTTTTTTTGTGGATGTGGGCGAGCGAGGGGATAAAAATTGGGTGGTGGAGCCGGGGATTTGTCCGTAATCGGGGGCTTAGTGGTCAAACTTGGGTGGAAAGAGCGGAATTTGTCCATTTGGATTTACAAGGTGAGTAAAATCTGAGGAAATAGCATGGAAAATAGGGGTTTGCAGCCCTCTTCACAGGGCTTATGCGCGAGAATTGCTTGCTTATGAGCCACTTCACATGGGCTATGCGCGAAAATGTGCCGGTTATGCGCCGGCCGAGCCCGCCTATGCGCGAAAACCACCCGCTTATGCGCCATCGCCCAAATCACCCGCCCCCGCGCACCCGATCCTTGGCTGAGAGCGGAGAATTGTTCGTTGGCGAGGTTCCAGTGATCAAAACTTGGAGGGGAACCGAAGATTTGTCCTGAATCGGTGGCTTAGTGGTCAAAACTAGAGTGAAAAGGGCAAAATTTGTCCATTTGGATTTACAAGGTGAGTAAAATCTGAGGAAATAGCAGGGAAAACGGGGGTGGGCAGCCCTATTCTGAGGCCCTATGCGCGAGAAAACCTTGCTTATGCGCCACTTCTCCTGGGCTATTGAAGTTAGTATAAAAAGTGGACACAGGTAGTGGCGTCATGTTTAAATCTATACAACTACAAAAAGGGCGTGTATAAACATGGCGAAAGATCAGAAAAAGTTCCCACCAGAATTTAGAGAATATGTGTGTAAATTAATTGAGTTAGATGGACGGAAGCTCGTGGATGTGAGCAGTGAACTCGATATTTCCTATAGTACGCTTCAAAAGTGGGTCGCTTCCTATCGTAAAAAGCAAAATCAGGCGGAAAAAGAGAAACAAAGCCAGTATCTAACGGCTTCTGAATACAAAGAATTGTACGAAGCTGAAAGACGTAAAAAATTAGATTTGGAAGAGGAGAACGCCATTTTAAAAAAGGCTATGCACATCTTCACGCAAGAAAAGAAGTAAGGTTTGAATTTATTTTTCATAATAAAAACGACCATACCGTTGTGAAGATGTGCGAAGTTTTGGATGTTTCTACTTCTGGCTATTATGTTTGGGAAAAAAGACAGGATCAGGAGGAAACAGAGAGACAGCGCTGGAGACGTCATCTTGACGAGCGAATTCGCTATCATTTTCACGACAACCTGGGGACGTATGGAAGTCCGAGGATTTATCGAAAGCTGGTCGAGGAGGATCATATACAAGTTTCCCTTAAAACGGTGACGAACCGCATGAGAGAGATGGGTTTATATGCGACCCCGCCAACTCGATACATTCAGACCACGGATTCAGATCACCAGCAGCTTGTGTTCAAAAATGAGTTGAATCGGAATTTTAATCCTGAAGAACCAGATCGTGTTTGGGCAACGGATATCACCTATATTCATACAGGGGAGGGATTTGTTTATTTAAATCCAGTTTTAGACCTGTTTTCCCGCAAGGTAATTAGCTATAGCATTGATGACCGCATGGACGCCGAATTGCCGTTAAAAGCATTAAAAGAAGCACTTGAGATTCGCCAGCCCGCTGAGGGATGGATCCACCATTCAGACCGGGGAAGTGTGTACTGTTCAAAAAAATATATTGAAGCCTTGAAGGATGCCAAAGCGACCATTAGTATGAGTCGAAAAGCAACCCCTTATGATAACGCTTGTGTAGAATCGTTTTTTGCCTCCCTGAAGAAAGAGTATTTGTACAAGTTTGTGTTTAAGACAAAAGCAGAAGCCATCGGGGCCATTAAGTTTTATATTCAATTTTATAATCGTAAAAGGATTCACTCGACATTAGAATACGCCACTCCGATTGAGTATGAAAAGGCGTATAAAGAGGCACAGCGTTTAAACGCCACTGAGGAGAAATTGCCCTCTGCCTGAAGGAACCATTGTTTTTCAAATGGTTCCTTCAGACAGAGGCCTCCAAGCGGAGTGAAAACGAAGCGCGGAAGAAAAAAAGTACGCCATTTACCGGCATTTAAGTGTCTACTTTATTGACAGAAGTCCATTATGCGCGAAAATGTGGCGGTTATGCGCCGGCCGGACCCGCCTATGCGCGAAAACCACCCGCTTATGCGCCAGCGCCCAAAACACCAGCCCCCGCGCACTCAATCCGTGGTTTAGAGCGGGGAATTGTTCGGCTGCGAGGTTCCAGTGATCAAAACTTGGAGGAGAACCGAAGATTTGTCCTGAATCTGTGGCTTAGTGGTCAAAACTAGAGTAAAAGGGCAAAATTTGTTCATTTGGATTTACAGGATGAGTAATATCTGAGGAAATAGCAGGGAAAACGGGGTCGGCAGCCCTCTGCACAGGGCTTATGCGCGAGAATACCTTGCTTATGCGCCACTACACATTGGCTATGCGCGAAAATGTGCCGGTTATGCGCCGGCCGATCCTGCCTATGCACGAAAACCACCCTCTTATGCGCCAGCGCTCATTTTCCCCGGAGCAAGAAGCCTCCATTCGACGAAATCCGACAAAAACCGGGGCGTGACAGGCACCGCACCAGGCACCGCAGCAAGCAACATCCCCTGAACACAACCCCAATCCCCAATCTTGCCATTGCAATTTCTCCCGATTATTTTTATACTAATTAAGTTATACAGTTTTAGAAGGATGTGAATGCTTTGGCTACAGCGAGAGCAGAACAAATCCCTGTAAAAATCGAGCTCATGACAAAAATCAAGCACGATGAACAGCAGGAAACCTATGAATTGGTTGCATTTGGACGATACTATCAAAAAGGTAAATCCATTTATATAAAATACGATGAAATTCAAGAAGAAGGCACGGTCAACACGATCGTGAAAATCACGGAGGGTGAAGCAGTCATTCTCCGGAGCGGCGCCTTGAAAATGAGGCTTAGCTTTATAAAAGGCAATGAAATGAATGGCTCCTATGACAGCCCGTATGGGACATTGCTCCTTACGACGAGGACAAAAGAGCTCCATCTGGACCAGTCCAGCGAAGGGAAGATAGACGGCCAGTTTGACTTGCGCTACCAGCTCTTGATGCAAGGTTCTTCGGTTGGCGTATATGAAATGAATATCAAATTCAAGGAGGAGTAAAAACGGTTATGAACATAGTGGAACAAATCCAGGAACGTTTAAAAGCGGAAATTAAAGCGGCAGTGATCAAAGCAGAATTAGCAGCAGAAGACCAGGTGCCTGAAGTCATTTTAGAAACGCCGAAAGATAAAGCGCATGGCGACTACTCTACAAATATGGCAATGCAATTAACTAGAATTGCGCGAAAAGCACCGAAGATGATTGCAGAGGCGATCATCGAAAACTTTGACAGCTCAAAAGCATCTATTGAAAAAATTGAGATCGCCGGACCAGGCTTCATCAATTTTTACATGAACAACAGCTATTTGACTGACTTGATCCCGACTGTCCTAAAAGCTGGCGATGACTACGGCAAGTCGGATGCAGGAAAAGGCGAAAAGATCCAAGTGGAGTTCGTTTCTGCGAACCCGACCGGCGACCTTCATTTAGGCCATGCCCGCGGAGCAGCTGTCGGCGATTCCCTGTGCAACGTCCTTGAAAAAGCAGGCTACGATGTCACACGCGAATATTACATCAATGATGCCGGAAACCAGATCCACAACTTGGCGATCTCTGTTGAAGCCCGCTACTTCCAGGCTCTTGGCATGGACAAAGAAATGCCTGAGGACGGATACCACGGGGCAGATATCATCGAAATCGGCAAGATGCTTGCTGAAGAACACGGCGACCGCTTTGTGAAAGCCGATGAAAAAGAACGCTATGATTTCTTCCGTGACTACGGATTGAAATATGAGCTGGCAAAGCTTCAAAAAGACCTGGCAGATTTCCGCGTTGATTTTGATGTGTGGTTCTCCGAGACTTCACTTTATCAAGACAATAAAATCGATGATGCCCTTGCAGCACTTCGCGAAAATGGACACATCTTTGAAGACGGCGGAGCGACTTGGTTCCGTTCCACTACATTCGGCGATGATAAAGACCGTGTATTGATCAAAAATGATGGATCTTACACGTACTTAACACCGGATGTTGCTTACCATAAAAATAAGTTCAACCGTGGATTTGATAAAGTCATCAACATCTGGGGTGCAGATCACCACGGATACATCCCGCGTATGAAAGCAGCGATTGAGGCTCTTGGCTTCAACCCTGATAACTTGGAAGTTGAAATCATCCAGATGGTTCAGCTTTATAAAGACGGCGAAAAAATGAAAATGAGTAAACGTACAGGAAAGGCTGTCACTCTTCGCGAACTTGTGGAAGAAGTCGGCTTGGATGCAGTACGCTATTTCTTCGCGATGAGAAGCGGAGACACTCATTTGGACTTTGACTTGGATTTGGCCGTATCCCAATCCAATGAAAACCCTGTATATTATGCACAGTACGCACATGCACGCATCTGCAGCATCCTCCGCCAAGGAGAAGAAGCTGGCTTCACGGTCGATCCTTCTGCTGATTTGAGCAAAATCGGTGCAGAGAAGGAAATCGACGTATTGAAGAAAGTCGGCGAATTCCCTCAAGTAGTGGCGGAAGCGGCAGAAAAGCGCATCCCGCATAGAATCACTAACTACATCAATGATCTTGCAGCAGCTTTCCACAGCTTCTACAATGCGGAAAAAGTGCTTGATCCAGAACAGCCTGAATTGACAAAAGCGCGTTTGGCCCTCATCAAAGCTGTACAGCTGACAATGAAAAATGCGCTGGCGATCATCGGAGTAGGCGCTCCAGAAAAAATGTAATCCAAATCAAGACAAACAAAGCCGGATACCTGCTGCAGGTGTCCGGCTTTTTGTCGAATCATGCTGGTGTTGCTTATGGGGAGGAAAAAGCTGATAATATGTTCGTAGGAAACATATGGATAATACAATATGATTTTTCAACTTTCTAAACAAGGAGCGGTTCATTGAGATGAAAGTCGTCATTTTAGCTGTCATCACCGGTTTTATCGTTGGTTTTATTTTTGCGGTTTTTCGCTTGCCCATCCCGGCTCCCCCAGCGCTAGCGGGCATCATGGGAATCGTCGGCATCTATTTAGGCTTCAAAGCGTATGAGTGGCTGCTGCCGATCATGCAAGGCTGGTGGAAATAACGGTTCACTCAAAATCCGTCATTCTTCCATCAAAGGAAGGATGTCTGCATACCAAAATCGTTCGTCTTTTACATAGCTGCTTCCGAATCGAAAATCCACCGGCTCTTTAAAAATCGGTCCATCATGCACAAACGTATGAAACTCCCCATTTTCCCCGCAAGGATCCACACCTTCTGGGAGACGATTGAGAAATTCTGCCGTATAAGATGCGCCAGTGAAAGAAGGATCAAGCTGGCTGCCATCTACGCAGACCACAGCAGCTTTAAAGCCAGCATCTAAAAAAGCCTGACTGCTCTCAGCACTTGTAAGCCCCCATAATGGAAAAATAGGCGACAGGCCTGTTCCTTCGAGATTTTTTTCACGATACTTCCGGATATCCTCAAGAAATAAATCACCGAATGCCATTACGGATATCCCGTCTTCAATCAATTTTTCCACTGCCTGCTTCATCCGGCGCTCGTATTCTTTATTTGAAGGATCGCTGCCAAGTAAAATCGCGCGGAGTGGAATCCCAAGAGATTCTGCCTGATCCTTAAGCAATTCATAAGGAATGTCATGCATCATGACTTTTCCAGTCTCTTCATTCACCGTCGTCATGAGACAAGACACCTCATAGCCCGGATCATTCAATAAGCGATAAAGCATCAGCGAGCTGTCGCGGCCGCCGCTCCAGGAAACACAAACTTTTTTCTTGTCCATAAAAAATCCCCCTTTACCGAAAGTGTAGCACATCCTGCCAGGGGGAGATTTAGAAAATTCACCACTTAAGTACGCTTCCGGTTAGACGCTTGACGCCTCGGATCGATGCAACATCTTCAATCAGCTGAAACATTGCCAGGTCTTTATTTTTTGCTTCAATCATGATGTCAAAATCATGATCATACGCTTTTGCCATTTTTAAAAAAGGCACAACGAACTCAAGGGACACATTGTCCGCATGTGAACGGAAGGCGTTTTCCGACTTGGGGGAGGAAAGGTGCACTTTCGGGATGACCGGGAAGCTGCTCCATGTCTGGTAAACCCTTGGCCATAAACGGATGATGTCTTCCTCGGATAAATTGGCCAAGTGATGGTGGTAGTCAAGGATCATCGGGACGCCTTCTTTTTCGCATACTTCAAGCGTTTCCTCAGCTGTATAGGTTTTATCATCATTTTCAAGGGTCATGACCTTTTTGATATGAGTAGGGAGCGTCTTAAGGTTTTGATGGAATCGCTTTAGGGCCGATTCTTTATCCCCGTATGTACCGCCAATATGGATATTGATGAGCCCTTGATCCTGCACATCCATGGCCTCAAACATCCGATAATGATAGTCCATGTCTTTAACAGCGTTTTCCGTCACTTCCTCACGGGGGCTCGTGAACAATGTAAATTGATTAGGGTGAAAGCTAACCCGAAGTTGAAATTTCTTGATGAGCTCGCCAAGCTCCCTCCATTCTTTCTGAAAAGGAGAAACGAAGTCCCACATGACCTCAGGGTGGGTAGCCAGGGGGACGAGAGAACTGGATAGGCGGTACAAAGAAACTTCATGGGCTGCATTATAGTAGAGGATCCGCTTCGTGTTTGCGAGATTCTGAGCCGTCACCTCCAGCAATTTCTCTTCACGCTCCAATTTTGTCATCTTCTGATAGCGGGCAAATGTAAATGTCTTGGAAGGACTGGCATTCCACAAGCCAAGGGCATTTGCCACAAAACCAAACCGGATCTGCATGATGAATCTCCCTCCCGCGGCCGCCTAAAGAAGGGGCTCTATAGATTTCCCAATCAGTTCTTTGACGGCATTTTTCTTTCTCAGCTTTTTGATTTCGTCGAATGTTAGATGATGCGATTCCTTCATATCTTTTTCCATCACTGAAAGAATCTCTTCGATCATTTGCGGCGTGTAAATGAAGCAGTTCATTTCGTTATTGAGAAGAAAGCTGCGCCGGTCAAAATTAGCTGTCCCGATATCGCAGACTTTGCGGTCGATGATCAGCACTTTTGCATGGTAGAATCCCTGAGTATATTGATGGACCAGTGCACCGCGCTTAATGATTTCAAAGAAGTATGGAAAGGAAGCTTCCTTCACAAAAGGATGGTCGGCCGTTTCCGGGACAATCACTTTCACCGTGACACCCCTTTCCATTGCTCCTAAAAGCTCACGGAACGTATCATCTGTCGGGATGAAATAAGGCGTTCCGATATAGATTTCGGATTGGGATTTTTTAATCAGCTCGCCGATTTCCTTTTCCATGCGAAAGCCTTCCGATGGGAAAAATTTATGAGAAATCATCCCTTTTTCAAGATCCTCCGGGTTCAAGTTTTGAGAAGGAACAGGCTTTTTCGACGAGCGGTTCCAATCCACGATGAATTCCTTATGCAAGTCGACAACGCCTTCCCCAGTAATCCGGATGTGGTAGTCGCGCCACGGGGAAAAGCCGATTTTTTCGTTGATGTATTCCTTTCCGATGTTGTAGCCGCCAAGGTACCCGATTTTTCCGTCGATGACTGCGATTTTCCGGTGGTTCCGCTGCTGCAGCGAAAAAAAGGTATAGGGGAAATAAGGCTTATTGCAGAATTCGAAATGGACGCCTGCTTTTTTGGCATTCTTCAGTGCTTTTTTATCGATTTTATAGCCCCCGAGGAAATCCGTGATCAGCCGTACCTCAAGGCCCTCTTTTGCTTTCTGCCCAAGGAGGTCCAGGAACGACCTGCTGAAGTCATCATTTTTAACAATATAAAAAAGGATGTAGATTTGTTTTTTGGCTTGTTTGATATCCTCGAACATTTGATCAAATAATTCTTTTCCGTCAGCAATCATTTCGATGGAGCTGGACCGGAGCGGGTACTCCCGCCACTCTGCCTTTTTGGCATAAGCTTTTTTGCCCAGCTTAAAATCAAGGACAAGCAGGAACACCAGCAAAACAATGATGGCTGCTGCCGCAGCGAACCAAACGAAAACCATAGGCTGAACCTCACTTCTGCTAAAAGGTTGTTTTTAAATGCTAGGAAATGAAAAAATTACGATGTAAATATACTTGATAGACAGTAATCCATGTCCAGCTCCAGCGCCTAGCCCCTCGAGTCATAAGCCATAACTCTACGGAAATCAGGATTTCCTTCGAGTTCCGTCTTATGCTGGTCGGGGCTGACCAAGGCGCTTCCGCTTTTGTTATTAGAATCCCCTAATTAAGCCGATACAAACTAAGAAATGTGCCCATAAAGGGAAAAGAAAGAAAAATTGTGCAGCTGGAAGAAAACATTTTGAAAAGTTGTTGACTGAATGCTCATTCATTATATAATGGAACTATATAGTTTTTCAGAAAATTAATTTCTTTTTAAAAGTTTCAACAAAGGGGATTACAGACAGAATTTTTGAAGGGAGAGGTCAGCAGAGATGAATGGATTACTTTGGGTAAACCTTATTGCATTTCTTCTTGTAACCGCTTACGCAATCAGCTTGTTTGTATATGTGGTAAAGACAAGAATCGAATACATTAAGCTCGGCAAAAAAGCTGAGTTTGATAACAATGTGAAAGAACGGATGCGGAAGATCTGGGTCAACGTATTCGGACAGAAGAAGCTTTTGAAGGACAAAAAGAGTGGGGCTATCCACGTCATGTTTTTCTATGGCTTCCTTCTTGTCCAATTCGGTGCGATTGATTTCATTTGGAAAGGAATCAATCCTGATTCGCATTTGCCGCTTGGGCCGCTTTATGCAGGGTTCACGTTCTTCCAGGAAATCGTTACGCTTGTCATTCTAGTAGCGGTTGTATGGGCGTTCTACCGCAGATATGTGGAGAAATTGGTCCGTTTGAAGAGAGGATTTAAATCAGGACTTGTCCTTATCTTCATCGGTGGATTGATGCTTTCCGTCTTGATTGGAAACGGAATGGGCATCATCTGGCATGGAGAAGAAGTGTCATGGACAGAGCCTGTGGCATCGCTTATTGCCATGGCGCTTGGGGCAATCGGGAAGACAGCGGCCATCACGATTTTCTATATCGCATGGTGGATCCATCTGACGTTCCTGCTTGGGTTCCTAGTATATGTGCCGCAGTCCAAGCACGCTCACTTGATTGCAGGACCGGCCAACGTTTATTTCAACCGGTTGGAAAATGCAGGGAAGCTGAAAGCGATCGATTTTGAAGATGAATCCCAGGAATCCTTCGGGGTCGGGAAGATCGAGGACTTTAACCAGCTTCAGCTGATTGATTTATATGCCTGTGTAGAATGCGGACGATGCACGAATATGTGTCCGGCAACTGGTACAGGAAAAATGCTTTCTCCGATGGACTTGATTGTGAAGCTGCGCGATCATTTAACAAACCACGGTGCAGCCGTGACATCGAAACAGCCATGGGTGCCGACATTCGCGTTTTCCAACACGAAGGGCAATCAGATTGCCATGGCAGCAGCCGGGCAGGGAGCAGAGGAAGCGGCAGCAGGATTGGCATACAGTGCAAGCATGATTGGGGAAGTCATCACAGAAGAAGAAATCTGGGCATGTACGACTTGCCGCAACTGTGAAGATCAATGTCCGGTCATGAATGAACACGTGGATAAAATCATCGATATGCGCCGCTACCTTGTTTTGACGGAAGGTAAGATGGATGCGGATGCGCAAAGAGCGATGCAAAACATCGAACGCCAAGGAAACCCTTGGGGATTGAACCGGAAAGAGCGCGAGAACTGGCGTGAAGCACGCGAAGATGTCGTCGTTCCAACGGTAAAAGAAATGAAAAAAGCCGATGAAGAATTCGAATATTTATTCTGGGTCGGATCTATGGGATCTTTTGACAACCGAAGCCAAAAAATCGCTTTGTCCTTCGCTAAGCTGATGAACGAAGCAGGCGTGAAGTTCGCGATTTTAGGAAACAAGGAAAAGAACTCAGGAGATACACCGCGCCGTTTAGGAAATGAGTTCTTGTTCCAGGAGCTTGCACAGGCGAACATTGCGGAATTCGAAAAGAACGAAGTGAAGAAAATCGTCACGATCGACCCGCATGCCTACAATATTTTCAAAAACGAATATCCTGACTTTGGATTGCAGGCGGAAGTATACCATCACACAGAAGTTCTTGCGAAGCTTGTAGAGGAAGGGCGCTTGAAGCCTAAATTTGAAGTGAATGAAACCATCACATTCCATGATTCCTGCTACCTTGGCCGCTACAATGAAGTGTACGATCCTCCTCGCGAAATCTTAAAATCCATTCCTGGAGTCAAGCTCATCGAAATGGAAAGAAACCGCGAAAAAGGAATGTGCTGCGGAGCTGGAGGCGGATTGATGTGGATGGAAGAAGATACTGGCCACCGCGTCAACGTCGCTCGTACGGAGCAGGCGCTTGCTGTGAATCCATCCGTCATCAGTTCTGGATGTCCTTACTGCTTGACAATGCTCTCCGATGGAACAAAAGCCAAGGAAGTCGAAGAGAACGTCAGCACTTACGACGTGGCAGAGCTGCTTGAAAAAGCGGTTTGCGGATCAATCGGTCCTTCTACGCTTGTGTCTTAATTAACCAAAAGTAAATTTAAGTGAATACAATAGCCGGAATTGATGTGAAATAGATAATTTTTCGAATTATTTATAAAATGTTTTTATTCCGGCTATTTTTCTTGTAAAATATAAACATATGAAGCGTTTTCATAAGGGGCAGTCTTGTCCCTTTCCTTATTGGGAAGCTCCGAGCGAGCGTTCAGTCGAATATTTGTAAGCGTTTACCTACACTTGAAATGAAACGAAAAGGAGAGATTCTTCATGGCAAAAACAGTGATTATCAGTGGTGCCCGTACACCTTTCGGAAAAATGGGAGGGGCGCTCAGTTCCTTGACAGCTTCAGAATTAGGCGGCATTGCGCTGGCTGAAACGTTGAAGCGTGCGGACATTCAAGCAGAAAAGGTAGAAGAAGTCATCTTGGGATCCGTCCTTCAAGGCGGACAGGGCCAGATTCCTTCAAGGCAGGCTGCACGCCACGCCGGGCTTCCATGGGAAGTGAAAACAGAAACGATCAATAAAGTCTGTGCTTCCGGAATGAGAAGCGTGACGCTCGCGGATCAAATCATCCGTGCGGGGGACGGCGAGGTCATCCTCGCAGGCGGAATGGAGTCCATGTCAAACGCGCCGTATATCCTGCCGAAAGCAAGATGGGGATTCAGGATGGGTGATTCTGCGGTCAAAGATTTGATGATCCACGACGGGCTTACATGCTCTTTCAATGGAGTGCACATGGGAACATACGGAAATTCAACAGCAAGAGAATTTGAGCTTACAAGAGAGCAGCAGGATGAATGGGCATTAAGAAGCCACCAGCGTGCCGTCAGTGCGATGGAAGATGGTCTATATGCAGAGGAAATCGTGCCGGTTTCCATCAAACAGAGAAAAGGCGATCCAATCATCGTAAGCACGGATGAAGCACCGCGGAAAGATACATCGATTGAGAAGCTGCAAAAGCTCGGTCCGGTCTTTGACCACGATGGTACGATCACTGCCGGGAATGCGCCGGGAGTGAATGACGGTGCAGCTGCAATGCTGTTGATGAGTGAAGAGCGTGCGGAGAAAGAAGGAAAGACGCCGTTAGCCGCAATCATCGGCCATGCTGCCATTGCGGTGGAAGCAAAAGATTTCCCGCAGACTCCTGGGCTCGTCATCAATGAACTGCTCAAAAAGACAGGAAAATCACTTGAGGAAATCGACTTATTCGAAATCAATGAAGCATTTGCTGCCGTTTCACTGGCAAGCAGCAAAATTGCCGGCCTTGATCCGGAAAAAGTGAACGTCAACGGCGGGGCGATCGCCCTTGGACATCCAATCGGAGCTTCCGGAGCCCGCATCATCCTGACTCTGGCATATGAGCTGAAACGCCGCGGCGGCGGAATCGGAATTGCAGCCATCTGTTCAGGCGGTGGCCAAGGCGATGCCGTAATGATCGAAGTACCGAAAAACTAATTCGTTTTACTAGCAACCAAAGGGGAGGAAACATAGATGAACATTAAAAAAGTGATGGTAATCGGAGCAGGCCAAATGGGTTCAGGGATTGCACAGGTATGTGCACAGGCAGGCTTTGATGTCTATTTGAACGACTTGAAGCCGGAATTCGTGGAGCGCGGTCTTGGCGTCATTACCAAGAACCTTTCCCGCAATGTAGAGAAAGGCCGCATGACAGAAGATGAGAAGACTTCTGTTTTAGGAAACATCAAGCAATCTACTAATCTGCAGGATGCAGAAAATGTAGACATCGTAATTGAAGCAGCTGTGGAGAACATGGATATCAAAACAAAGATCTTCGCCCAGCTTGATGAAATTGCGCCTGAACATACGATTTTAGCGTCCAATACATCCTCATTGCCGATCACAGAAATTGCCGCAGCAACGAAGCGCCCGGAAAAAGTCATTGGCATGCATTTCATGAATCCGGTGCCGGTCATGAAGCTGGTAGAAATCATCCGCGGCCTGGCAACGGCAGATGAAGTGTATCAAGCAATCGAAGATATGACGAAATCCTTGAACAAAGTGCCTGTCGAAGTGAATGATTTCCCAGGATTTGTTTCTAACAGAATTTTGATGCCGATGATCAATGAAGCCATCTATACCCTTTATGAAGGTGTGGCGACGGTCGAAGCGATCGATGAGGTCATGAAGCTTGGGATGAACCATCCGATGGGGCCGCTCACATTGGCAGACTTCATCGGCCTTGATACATGCCTTTACATCATGGAGACCCTGCACGAAGGATTCGGCGATGACAAATACCGTCCATGCCCGCTTCTCCGCAAGTATGTGAAGGCTGGCTGGCTCGGTAAGAAATCCGGCAGAGGCTTCTATACGTATAGCTGATTAAAGAAGGCTCTTTTCTCAAACTTTGTTGCTTTTAGCTAACATAATAGGTTTGTTGAAGCAAAGTTTTAGCCTCTATATCTTAAATAGCGAGAAAAGAGCTGTGATTTCTATTTCAACGTACAAAATAACTAATTTTACGTTAAAATCGGCATTTGGATTTTAACAACAGTCTCTACGAAAACGGCCTTAAAGAATCAACAACACGAACAACGGCGCGGAGGGGAGAAAGATGGAACTACGGTTTACAGAAGAACAGGAAATGATGCGGAAGATGGTCCGCGACTTTGCTGAAGCAGAAATCGCTCCATTCATCGAAAGAATGGAAGCGGGGGAATTTCCGCGTGAAATATTAAAGAAAATGGCTGAACTGGGCCTGATGGGGATCACTACCCCAGAAAAATACGGCGGATCCGAAATGGATTTCACCTCCTATATCATTGCCATCAATGAACTATCCAAAGTCAGTGCGACAGTAGGGGTCATCCTGTCCGTACATACTTCGGTAGGGACGAACCCGATCCTTTACTTCGGAAATGAAGAGCAGAAGCAAAAGTATGTCACAAAGCTGGCATCAGGGGAATACTTGGGTGCTTTCTGCCTGACAGAACCGAGTGCAGGTTCAGACGCTGGAAGCCTGAAGTCTAAAGCGGTGAAAAAAGATGGACACTACGTCATCAACGGCTCAAAAGTTTTCATCACTAATGGCGGGGAAGCGGATGTCTACATTGTATTCGCCTCCACCGATCCATCAAAAGGAAGCCGAGGAATCTCAGCATTCATCGTAGAAAAAGGGACGCCGGGCCTCATCATCGGCAAGGATGAACATAAGATGGGCCTTCATGGATCCCGTACAGTCCAGCTGACGTTTGAAGATATGATGGTGCCCGTGGAAAACATGCTTGGGGAAGAAGGAGACGGGTTCAAAATCGCTTTGGCAAACCTCGACGTCGGAAGGATCGGCATCGCCGCCCAGGCGCTTGGGATTGCAGAGGCAGCATTGGAAAAAGCAGTCGAGTATGCAAAAGAACGCGTTCAATTCGGCAAGCCGATTGCAGCCCAGCAGGGAATCGGCTTCAAGCTCGCGGATATGGCCACAAATGTAGAAGCAGCCAAGCTTCTTGTATACCGTGCGGCCAGCCTCAGGGCAGAAGGGGAGCCTTGTGGAAAAGAAGCATCCATCGCGAAGCTGTTTGCATCTAAAGCAGCAGTAGAAACGGCAACCGAAGCCATCCAGGTATTTGGCGGCTACGGCTATACAGAAGACTACCCAGTGGAGCGTTATTTCCGTGATGCAAAAATCACCGAAATTTATGAAGGAACAAGTGAAATTCAACGAATTGTCGTCAGCAAACATCTGACTAAATAGACTTTTACCGGACGGAGGAAACGAACATGAATTTTAAATTGACAGAAGAACATGAAATGCTAAGAAAAATGGTGCGCGATTTTGCCGTGAATGAAGTGGCGCCGACTGCAGCTGAAAGAGATGAAGAGGAGCGCTTTGACCGCGAAATCTTCGATAAAATGGCGGAGCTTGGATTGACGGGCATTCCTTGGCCGGAAGAGTACGGCGGCATCGGGTTTGACTATTTGGCTTACTGCATCGCGGTTGAAGAGCTTTCCCGCGTCTGTGCATCAACGGGTGTGACGCTTTCCGCGCATACTTCATTGGCTGGCTGGCCGATCTACAAGTTCGGTTCAGAAGAGCAGAAGCAGAAGTATTTAAGACCGATGGCGCAAGGAGAGAAAATCGGCGCCTACGGATTGACTGAGCCTGGTTCAGGTTCTGACGCCGGCGGCATGAGGACGACTGCGCGCGAAGACGGCGGCGATTATATTCTGAACGGATCCAAGATCTTCATTACAAACGGCGGCATCGCTGACATCTATGTAGTGTTTGCTTTGACAGACCCAAGCCAAAAACAACGTGGGACAACGGCATTCATCGTCGAGAAGGACTTCGCAGGATTCTCCGTCGGGAAGAAGGAGAAAAAACTCGGGATCCGTTCATCCCCAACTACTGAGATCATCTTCGAGGACTGCCGTGTGCCAAAAGAAAACATCTTAGGTGAAGTTGGCGAAGGCTTCAAGATTGCCATGATGACGCTTGATGGAGGACGCAACGGAATCGCTGCTCAGGCAGTGGGAATTGCCCAAGGTGCCCTTGATGCATCTGTCAACTACGCGAAAGAGCGCCAGCAATTCGGTAAGCCGATCGCAGCCAATCAAGGAATTTCCTTCAAACTTGCGGATATGGCGACAAGCATCGAAGCTTCCAGACTATTGACGTATCAAGCGGCATGGCTTGAATCCGAAGGGCTTCCATACGGTAAAGAATCTGCCATGTCTAAACTCATGGCTGGCGACACAGCGATGAAAGTGACGACAGAAGCGGTTCAAGTCTTCGGTGGATACGGCTATACAAAAGACTATCCGGTCGAGCGCTACATGAGAGATGCGAAAATCACGCAAATCTATGAAGGAACACAGGAAATCCAGCGTCTGGTCATCAGCCGCATGCTGACAAAATAAGTAAGGATCAACCAATAGAGAAAAAAAGAAGACGAAGAGTAAACATAGCTTCGTCTTCTTCAACAACCAAAGGGGAAAACGAACGAAAGGGGAGGTGGAGGTTTTTGAATAAAAAACGTGAAGTCCATGCATCAGTCAAGGATGAACGGCTGGTAATGAAAAGAAGGGACCAGATGATCAGGGGAGCTGTAGCCCTTTTTAAAAAGAAAGGCTTTCACCGGACCACGACACGGGAGATTGCCAGTGCGGCCGGCTTCAGCATCGGGACGCTCTACGAATATATACGGACGAAGGAAGATATCCTCTATCTGGTGTGCGACAGCATCTACGACCAGGTGCGCGACCGCCTGCAGGGAATGGATACGAGCCAGGGGACGCTTGAAAGCCTGCGGCTCGGCATTGCGTATTATTTTAAAATAATGGACGAAATGCAGGATGAAGTGCTTGTCATGTATCAGGAGGTCAAGTCTTTGACAAAAGACGCCCTTCCTTACGTATTGAAAAAAGAATTGGAAATGGTTGGCATGTTCGAAACGCTGATCATGAGATGCCAGGAAAACGGCGAGCTCGACATCGATTCACATCATGTCCACATGCTTGCCCATAACATCTTCGTCCAAGGCCAGATGTGGGGCTTCAGAAGATGGGCGCTCAGGAAGCAATGGACCATCGAGGAATACATTTCGATTCAAACCGATCTATTATTCTCAGGAATCAAAGGGTACAAAACAACAGTGGGAACAGGGGGAGAACGATGAATCAAACAGAAGTTTATAAACCAAAGCACCATATTCGCTTTGTCACAGCATCCAGTTTGTTCGATGGACATGATGCCTCAATCAATATCATGAGAAGGATTCTGCAGTCCAGCGGAGCGGAAGTCATCCACTTAGGGCACAACCGTTCAGTAGAGGAAGTCGTGCAGGCAGCGATCCACGAAGATGTGCAAGGGATTGCAATTTCATCCTACCAAGGCGGACACGTTGAATATTTCAAATATATGTATGACCTTCTGAAGGAAAAAGGCGCAGACCATATCAAGATCTACGGCGGCGGCGGTGGGGTCATCATTCCTCGGGAAATTAAGGAGCTGCATGACTACGGGATCGCCGGCATCTTTTCACCTGATGACGGCCGGAATCTTGGCCTTCAAGGGATGATCAACAGAATGCTTGAGGAATGCGACCACCCGACTGTAACGGAATCCATCCGCCAAGAAATCGAAAAATTGAAGGATGGCCATGTCCCGACGATTTCCAAGCTTATCACTCTTGCAGAATATCAAATCGGCGAGAACAAGGAAGCAGCAGCAACTGCCGAGGGCATTTTCGCAGAGGTCCGTACATTGGCCAATACTGTTCCGGTCGTCGGAATTACGGGAACAGGCGGAGCAGGGAAAAGTTCATTGACGGACGAACTAATCCGACGCTTCATCAATGAAATTCCGGAAAAGAAAATCGCTGTCCTTTCCGTTGATCCCACGAAGCAAAAAACAGGCGGGGCCCTGCTCGGAGACCGCATCCGCATGAATGCCATCTCCTCTCCGCGCATCTACATGAGAAGCTTAGCGACGCGTGGATCGAAGTCAGAGCTTTCTTTGGCAATCAAAGACGCGATCAATGTAGTGAAGGCTGCCAACTATGACCTGGTCATCGTTGAAACGAGCGGGATCGGGCAGGGGGATGCAGAAATCACAGAAATCTGCGATCTTTCCATGTACGTTATGACAAGTGAATTCGGAGCCCCTTCACAGCTTGAAAAAATCGATATGATCGACTATGCCGATTTGATCGTCATCAATAAATTTGAGCGCAAAGGGTCCGAAGATGCAAGGAGCCAGGTGCAAAAGCAATATCAGCGCAGCCATATGCTCTTTGATAAAGACCTTTCAGAAATGCCTGTCTACGGAACAATTGCGAGCCAATTCAACGATCCGGGCACAAACGCCCTATTCGCTGCATTGGTTGAAAAAATCAATGAAAAAATGACTCTCGACTGGAATGTACCATTTTCCAAAAACGTCAAAGTAGAAAAACAGAATGTCATCATTCCGAACAATAGACGCTACTACCTTCGTGAAATCTCTGATACTGTCCGCAACTATCATAAAGAAGCGGAAGAGCAGGTGCAATTGGCACGCCGTTTGTTCCAGCTCGAAGGGGCCATTGCTGCGGTCACGGAAAAGGAAAGAAATGAAGAGGTTCTGTCTTCACTTGAAGCGTTGAAAAAAGACGTCGAAGAAAAACTATCTCCTCAATCGAAAAAAGTTTTGAGCGGATGGAGCGAACTTCGCGAGAAATACAGCGGAACCCAATTCGTCACCAAAATCCGCGACAAGGAAATCGTCACAGAACTGACTGTCAAGAGCTTATCAGGACTCGATATTCCAAAAGTGGCGCTTCCGAAATATGAAGACTACGGCGAAATCTTGAAATGGGTCTATAAAGAGAACGTACCGGGATCCTTCCCATATACAGCAGGGGTATTCCCGTTCAAACGCCAAGGCGAAGATCCGAAGCGCCAATTTGCCGGAGAAGGAACGCCGGAAAGAACGAACCGCCGCTTCCATTATCTATCGAAGGATGACGATGCCAAACGTTTGAGCACCGCATTCGATTCAGTCACACTTTACGGGGAAGATCCTGACTACCGTCCGGACATCTACGGAAAAGTCGGAGAGAGCGGCGTCAGCATCTGTACCCTTGAGGATATGAACAAGCTTTACGCTGGATTCGACCTCTGCCATCCATCCACATCTGTTTCAATGACCATCAATGGACCGGCGCCGATCATCTTGGCCATGTTCATGAATACAGCCATCAAACAGCAGGTGGAAAAGAAGGAAGAAGAGCTCGGCCGTTCATTGACAGCTGAAGAATACAATGAAGTGAAGGCGATGACGCTGAAAACCGTCCGGGGCACCGTGCAGGCGGATATCCTGAAAGAAGACCAAGGCCAGAACACGTGCATCTTCTCAACAGAATTCGCCCTTCGCATGATGGGTGATATCCAGGATTACTTCATCCATAACAGCGTCCGGAACTATTATTCAGTGTCGATTTCCGGCTATCACATCGCAGAAGCGGGAGCCAACCCGATTTCCCAGTTGGCCTTCACGCTTGCGAACGGATTCACCTACGTGGAATACTACTTGAGCCGCGGCATGAACAT
Organism: Falsibacillus pallidus; assembly: GCF_050990905.1. Classification (GTDB taxonomy): domain Bacteria; phylum Bacillota; class Bacilli; order Bacillales; family DSM-25281; genus Falsibacillus; species Falsibacillus pallidus_A. The sequence continues at coordinate 3,716,001 of NZ_CP158866.1, read as the reverse complement.
TGATGACTTTGCACCGAACCTATCCTTCTTCTTCTCGAATGGATTGGATCCGGAGTATACTGTGATCGGCCGCGTGGCACGCAGAATCTGGGCGACTGTCATGAAAAATAAATACGGTGCCAACGAGCGCAGCCAAAAGTTGAAGTACCACATCCAGACATCCGGCCGCTCCCTGCACGCACAGGAAATCGATTTCAACGATATCCGCACGACGCTTCAAGCGCTGATGGCATTGCAGGATAACTGCAACTCCCTTCATACAAATGCGTATGACGAAGCCATCACAACACCGACGGAAGAATCCGTTCGCCGTGCAATGGCCATCCAGATGATCATTACAAAAGAGCACGGATTGTCCAAAAACGAAAATCCACTGCAAGGCTCTTTCATCGTAGAAGAACTGACAGACCTCGTAGAAGAAATGGTCCTTCAGGAATTCGAAAGAATCAACGACCGCGGAGGCGTCCTTGGCGCGATGGAAACACAGTACCAGCGCGGAAAAATCCAGGAAGAATCCATGTTCTACGAAATGAAAAAACACACAGGCGAACTTCCGATCATCGGCGTCAACACATACTTGAACCCGAACCCGCCGTCCGAGGAAGAAATGAACAACATCGAACTTGCCCGGGCAACCAAAGAAGAAAAAGAAACACAAATCCAAAACCTTCGTTCCTTCCAAGATGCAAACAAGGACGAAACCCAAGCGGCGATCGACAAACTCAAAGAAACAGCCATGACAGGCGGCAACATCTTCGCCGAACTCATGGAAACCGTAAAAGTAGCCAGCCTCGGCCAAATCACCCAGGCACTATACCAAGTAGGCGGGCAGTATAGACGGAATATGTAGGTAGAAAAGCGAAGCCGGCTTGAACAGAGGCGCCGAGGTTGGACTGAAGCACTACGAGATAAAGGAAACACGGAGAGCGAAGCGATCCGATGTTGACTTATCGTAAGTGTGCTGAAGGAAACCTCCCAGCCTCTAGCCGGCGGAGCTAGACAAATAGAAAAGCGGAAGCGCCCGGGTAGCCCCGACCAGCATAAGGCGGACCTCGAAGGAAATCCTGATTTCCGTAGAGGATCGACTTATGACTCGAGGGGCTGGGCGCTGGAGCTGGACAGAGAAAAGCGAAGAACCATACCGGTTTCTTCGCTTTTCCATTCATTTACAGGCAATTTCAATAACGGAAACATAGGCTATCGTTTTTTCTAGCAATTTTCCTTTACCATGCTCCAAGCAAAAAATTATGGGAAATGCTACATAAATCTAGCATAAATGTTTTACATTTGTTTATAATGGATTATGTGTATTCTACTAAGAATTTGCGGAATTATACCCTTTTACTCTTATGATTAGGGATTTTTCGATCGAAAACAGCCTTTGATTAATAGAGTGTGAAATAGAGAAAGGAAGTGCCGGATTTGAGTTTGAAAGAAATGTCCAAAGACGAAATGAAAGAAATGTCATTTATTGAGTTGGCATTTGAAATCTTAAAAGAGAGAAAGCAAGCTGTAGCTTTCAATGATTTGGTTGAAGAAATTTCAAGTATTTTAGAAATAGACAAAGAGGCTGCTCGTGGACGTCTGGTCCAATTTTATACGGATTTGAACGTAGACGGCAGTTTCATTACCCTTGGTGACAATCGCTGGGGTCTTCGTGAATGGTACCCGATTGACCAGCAGGAAGAAGAAACAGCTCCAACAATCAAGCCTCGTAAGAAGAAGGCGAAGAAAGTTGAAGATGAGGATCTTGAAGAAATCGAAGAAGAAGATTTCGATTACGATGATCTGGATGATTTCGAAGAAGAAGATCTTGTCGAAGACGATGATGATGACGATGACGACGAAGATGAGGACTTCGATGATCTGGATGAAGAGGAAGAAATCGAAGACGATTTAATCGAAGACGACGACTATGATCTTGGCGATGATGAAGAAGAAGAGGAAGAGCTTGAGGATGAGATCGAAGAAGAAGAGGAAGATTTATAATCCTCTTGACTTCTATTCAAGACGCAGTTACTATTTTATTTGGGCTCCCTAAAAAGGGACAATGAGATGACTATAACGCTCCCACTACATTTTGTCAGTGGGGCGTTTTTGTTTTTTTAACCCCCTATCATAAAAAAATTGATTATGAATTATCAGTTTTGCTGATTCTATATGTAGAACAGAAAGACTCAACAGGAAGGGGAAACAGACGTGACAAAATATATTTTCGTAACCGGCGGTGTAGTTTCATCACTAGGAAAAGGGATTACCGCAGCTTCATTGGGGCGCCTTTTGAAAAACCGCGGCTTGAGTGTAACAATTCAAAAATTCGATCCATACATTAACGTGGATCCAGGGACAATGAGCCCTTACCAGCATGGGGAAGTTTTCGTAACTGATGATGGTGCGGAAACGGATCTTGACCTTGGCCACTATGAGCGTTTTGTTGATATCAACTTAACGAAATACAGCAGTGTAACGACTGGTAAAATTTATTCCACAGTACTGAAGAAAGAGCGCCGCGGCGATTATTTGGGAGGAACTGTTCAAGTCATTCCTCATATCACCAATGAAATCAAGGAGCGCGTTTTCCGTGCAGGACGTGAAACAAATGCAGATGTCGTTATCACAGAAATCGGTGGAACAGTAGGAGACATCGAATCCCTTCCTTTCTTGGAAGCCATCCGTCAAATCAAGAGCGATGTGGGACGCGACAATGTGATGTACATCCACTGTACACTTGTTCCTTACATCAAAGCGGCAGGGGAAATGAAAACGAAGCCGACTCAGCACAGTGTTAAAGAACTTCGCAGCCTTGGAATCCAGCCAACGGTGATCGTAGTTCGTACAGAAATGCCGATGTCCCAAGATATGAAAGATAAAATTGCTCTATTCTGCGACATCGATAAGAATGCTGTTATCGAGTGCCAAGATGCGGATACACTCTATTCCATCCCTCTTGCCCTTCAAGAGCAGCACCTTGATCAGCTGACTGTCGATCATTTGAAGCTTGAAACGCATGATGCGGACATGACAGAGTGGAAAGAGCTAGTTGAGAAAGTGACAAACCTCAAAGGCAAAACAACAATTGCTTTAGTAGGGAAGTATGTTGAGCTTCAAGATGCCTATATTTCTGTTGTTGAAGCATTGAAACATGCAGGATATGCATTTGATGCCGATGTTGAAATCAACTGGATCAATTCTGAACATGTAACAGCTGAAAATGTACAAGATTACTTGAGCGATGCAGACGGAATCCTTGTTCCCGGCGGATTCGGAGACCGCGGAATCGAAGGGAAAATCCTTGCGACTAAATATGCACGTGAAAACAAAGTTCCATTCCTTGGAATCTGCTTGGGCATGCAGCTGGCGACAGTTGAATTCGCACGTCATGCACTTGGCCTTGAAGGTGCACATTCTGCAGAAATCCAGCCGGATACTCCATACCCAATGATCGATTTGCTTCCTGAGCAAAAAGATATCGAGGATATGGGCGGAACATTGAGACTTGGTTTGTATCCATGCAAACTGACTCCAGGAACAAAAGCATTTGAAGCGTACAACGAAGAAGTGGTATATGAGCGCCATCGCCATCGCTATGAGTTCAATAACCACTATCGTCAGCAAATGGAAGACGCAGGTTTCCTATTCTCAGGGACAAGCCCTGACGGACGCCTTGTAGAGGTCATTGAGCTTGCAGACCATCCTTGGTTCGTAGCATCTCAATTCCACCCTGAATTCACATCAAGACCAACAAGGCCGCAGCCATTGTTCCGTGAATTCATCAACGCTTCCATCCAAAACCAAAAATAAACCCAAACAAAAAACCGGGGGTGAAACAGGCAGGTGCCTGTCACCCCCGGTTTCTTTTTGTGAAGTTCTGTCCAGCTCCAGCGCCTCACACTCCAGGTGACAGGCACCGCCCGGTTTTTGTTGGTTTTTGTCGAACTAAATGTTTTAATCTTTTAGGTTGTTTTTAGCCATTCGGATGAGCTCCTGGACCATGCTTCCACCGATGCGGCCGCCGACTTTTCCGGCTTCTTCGGACGTAAGTTTTCCGTTGTAGCCTTTTTGCAGCGGGATTCCCTGCTCCCTGGCTGCTTCGAATTTTGCATCAGCCGGGTCGGCAGCACCTGTGACTCTCGCTTTCAATTGATCAAGGGCTGCTCGGGACTCCGGAACGAGAATTTTTCTTCTTGCCATCTGCCATTACCTCCTTTGACCATTAGATTGCCCAGAACGAATGTAAAATTATTTTTTTGCAAATTATTTATAATTTTAAATAAAAAGAATATTGACAATTCTGCTGAGTATATTTAGTATTACTTTTATCGCATGTGAAAAAAGTACGTTAATCTCAATTCAGACTGCAGGCATTTGCCGCCAGTCTGAATCACAATTGAATACCTCTTATAAAGAGTTGGCTGAGGGACTGGCCCGATGACGCCCGGCAACCTACCGCATTTTGCGGAAAGGTGCTAAATCCTGCAGGAGTGATCCTGGGAGATAAGAGAAGGTGATGTCATAATCAAAAGCCTCTTTTCCTAGGGAAAAGAGGCTTTTTTTCGTTCAGAATGCCGGCTCTGGACGAAGGGAGCATGACGCCAAAAACAAAAATACAAAAATATGAAATTTAGGGGAGAAGAAAATTGAAAAAGAGACTCGTGTCATTGTTCTTAATCGTTGTAGTATTGGTGGGGCTTCTGGCGGCATGCCAGCCGAGCGCGGAAACAGGCGGAGAATCCGGTTCTGTTGATGCAAAAGTGAAGAAGGATAATCCATTGGCGAATAAGAAAATTGCTTTGATCATGCAGTTGAACCTCGGCACATTTTCAGCACAATACATTGCAGGTGTGAAGGAGCAGGTTGAAAAGTTCGGAGGCAAAGTCACAGTCTTCACGTCTGACGGAGATTTGGCAAAAATGGCTTCAAATCTGGATGCAGCAGTAAACCAGGGCTTTGATGGAATATTAATCGACCACGGTACAAGTGAAGCATTGTCTGAAGGCGTAAAAAAAGCAGCATCAAGCAAGATTCCAGTCGTTGTGTTTGACGCCGACACTCAAGAAGACGGTGTAACAGTCCTTGAACAGGGCGATCAGCAAATGGCAGAGAAGACCTTAAACGCACTGTCTGATGACATTGGTGGAAAAGGAAAAATCGTTAAGATCTGGGTGGCAGGCTTTGCCCCGATGGAAAGACGCCAGGTTGCCTACAAGCAGTTCATGCAGGACCACCCGGGCATTGAAGAAGTGGCTGCTTTCGGATCCGCTACCCAAAATACAGCACTCGATACTCAATCTCAAATGGAAGCGATCTTGAAGCAGTATCCGAATAAAGGGGACATCACGGCCGTATGGGCAGCTTGGGATGAGTTTGCAAAAGGCGCTGCAAGAGCGATACAGCAGGCAGGTAGAAACGAAATTAAAGTGTACGGAATCGATATGAGCGATGAAGACCTTCAGCTTATCCAGGATAAAAATAGCCCTTGGATCGCATCCGCAGCAGTCGATCCGAAAGATATCGGACGAATCCAAGTGCGCTATTTATACCAGAAGCTCCATGGGGATCAAACCGATGCAAAAGTCGTCCTTAATCCCGTGTTCGTTAAAAGAGATCAGCTGCCGGAGCAGTCCGTTACGACCGATCAGCTGTCACAATACGTTGATGGATGGGGCGCAAGTGATCAAGGAAATACAGATTATCTGAAGGATTTGGAGAACGGAAAATAAGAAAAAAATCAGTGGAAGACCCGGAAAGGGGGAAGCATCATTGGCTTTATTGACCATGAAGAATATCCATAAAACTTTCGGAGGCAATCAGGCTTTGAATGGCGCGCAATTTGAATTGCTGGAAGGGGAAGTGCATGCACTGCTCGGGGCGAATGGAGCGGGAAAAAGCACCTTGATGAAAATCATTGCGGGCGTCCATCAGCCTGATGCAGGAGAAATTGAGATCACAGGAAGCAAGCGGACACTCCCTTCTCCGAGGGAATCACTGCAATCCGGCATCCATTGCGTCTATCAGGAAGTCGATACAGCCATCGTTCCAGAGCTGTCAGTCCTCGATAATTTAATGCTGAACGAGATCGCTTCAGCTAAAAAGTGGTTCCTGCCCAAAAAGCAGATGAAGCACATTGCCAAAAAAGCACTCGATCAGCTGAATTGCAGCCATATTTCATTGGAAAAAGAGGCGAAAACACTGACACTTGCTGAAAAACAGCTATTGCTCATCGCAAGAGCCATCATTCAGGATGCTTCCATTCTCATCCTGGATGAACCGACTGCTCCATTAAGCTTGGAAGAGACGAAGCATCTCTTCCAAGTCATCAAGCTTTTGAAAAAGCGGGGAGTTGGCTGCATCTTTATTTCCCACAGGCTCCCGGAGATTTTTGAAATAACCGATCGGCTGACGATCATGCGGGACGGCAGGACTGTTGCGACCTCACTCACCTCCCAAATCGAGATGAAAGACGTTGTGAAAGAAATGCTAGGCAAAAAACTTCAGGAACTTGCTCCGAAAACAGCAAGGAAGACGGGCGATGAAATTCTGGAAGCGAAGCATATCAGCGACGGGAAAATCGTCAAGGATGTTTCTTTCGCCCTTAAAAAAGGAGAAGTCATTGGAATTGCCGGACTCGTCGGAGCTGGAAAGACTGAATTATGTAAGCTGTTGGCCGGTGCTTCCAAATTGAAAAATGGGAACCTTTCCGTTCATGGAAAAAATGTAATTTTTCACAATCCGGCTGACGCCATCGATTCAAACATTGTCTATATACCTGAAGAAAGAAGAAGAGAAGGGCTGTTCATGGGAGAATCGATTACGAAAAATCTCACATTTCCTCACTTGAAAAACTTCACTTCGAGTGGTTTTTTGCGGAAAACGAGGGAGCGCGTCTTTTCGAACCAGATCATTGCCGACCTTGGGATAAAAGCAGTGGATGAGGATGTGGAAGTGAACCATCTAAGCGGCGGAAATCAGCAAAAGGTCGTCATTGGAAAATGGCTGACTCAAGATGCTGAAATCATGATTTTCGATGAACCGACAAAGGGAGTGGATGTCGGAGCAAAGCAGGAAATCTACCAGCTGATCGACAAGCTTGCTGTTGAAGGAAGAGGAATCATTTACTGCTCCTGCGAAATGAGCGAGCTGCTTGCGGTAGCCGACCGGATCCTCGTCATGGTGGACGGGAAGATTGTCAAAGAACTGCAAAGTGAAAATACAACAGAAGAACAGCTGCTCCTTTATGCGAGTGGGGGAAAGGAAGAACATCATGAAAGAAAAGTACATTTCGTATCTGTTTAAATACGGGGCAGCTGCATTGATGGCTGCCGTCCTCATCTATTTCAGCCTGGTGAACAGCCACTTTCTTACATATGGCAACCTATCCGATATACTGCGCTCCATTTCAATTGTCACTCTGCTGGCACTAGGCGTCACATTTACCCTGATCGTCAATGGGTTCGACTTATCCGTCGGTTCAACCATGTCGCTGTCGACGGTCATTACAGCGTCGCTGATGGTATGGTACGAACTCCCCATTTGGGTGGTCATCTTGCTACCCATAGTAGTTGGGGCGGCAGTCGGTCTGTTTAATTCGCTGTTGATCGTGAAGCTGAAAATTCCGGATCTCCTGGCAACTCTCGGCACGATGTACGTCGTTGCTGGACTTCACAGGACCTATACGGAAGGGTATTCGATTTATAACCATATGCCGTTGATCAGAGGCGGCAATGCACCAGGCTCTTTTTATTCGTCCTTTTTATGGCTCGGACAGGGAAAATGGCTTGGCATCCCGGCACCGGTCATTATCATGTTTGTTTTTGTCGCAGTGGTCTACATCATCTTGGAACATACGAAATGGGGAAGGATTCTGTACATGACAGGCGGCAATGAAGAAGCAGCCCATCTTTCAGGGGTGAGGGTCAATAAGGTAAAGCTGATTGCCTACGTCGTCTCGGGGATTTTTGCTTCCTTAGCTGGAATCCTTTTCACGGCACGCGTGGGATCAGGCCAGATTGACGCTGGTTCTCCCCTATTAATGGAGGCTGTTGCTTCCGTTTTTGTCGGCTTCTCTTTTTTGGGTGCAGGAAAGCCGAATGTCATCGGAACCTTTTTTGGCGCTGCATTGATCGGTGTGCTATTGAACGGGCTGACTATGCTCAATCTTCCATACTACGCGTTTGAAATCGTCAAAGGCTCCGTACTGCTGCTGGCGCTCGCCGTCACGTATGTGTATGGGAAGCGGAAATAGATTAGATGAGCCAAAAAGCTTGGGATTTTTCCAAGCTTTTTGACTTCTAATAGGAATTCTTAATACGGCCAAGATCTATCTTTGAAATAGTTTTCTTTGCTTCATATAATCGATTGCTTTCGTTTTGTTTTTTTGCTGAAATACATATTCTTCTTCGTTCTTATCCCTATAAAAATGGTTGAATCTTTCTTCTGACAAAAGGCCATTATTTAATGCTTTTTGCACTTCACAACCTGGTTCGGATAAATGAGTGCAATTTGAGAATCTACAGGCTTTTGAAATTTCCAATATATCCGTATATTCGTAGTCTGCACCTAATCCGGAATCCAATAATTCGGATACTTTTTTATTCAAATTCACACTTCCTCACTCTCTGATGATTTCCATCTAGTTAGAGCACAGTTTATAACTATATTTTACCAGATAAAATAATGGATATCTGAATTATTAAAAAATAGTCTATACTGCTATCCTTTCTGAAATAAAAAAGCCCGCCAATTACATTTTGGCAGGCCATTTTGACTCATTAAGTGCAACATCATTCATATTCTTCAAGAATTTCTTCAATCGTAAATTTCAACCCAAAATAAAGGTAAAGGGCCGCCATGCTTGTCGGCATCCCTACCCTCTCACCGTCTTCACCGGGAAGGAGCCCTTTTAAAACCTTTGTATCCAAGTGTGCATCTGACAGGGAAACAAGATCCTCTTTTCCAGGTTCTTTCACTGCCCCGGAAATGGCTGCAAACGGAAGTCCCTTTTCCGATAAACGCTTCGCCAGCTCCACAGCTTCCTCATCCGTGGAAAAACGGCTGACAATCAGCACACGGTCAGCATCCGTCAAGCTGGATTCATCCATTAACAGGTCGGCATGGGCCAAAGGCTCTGCTCCATGGATTGCTTCCATCTCCACAGCACCCATCTCCTTAAAGCCTTTAATATAAATTTTCCCCTCACCGACGGCAGCCTGTGCCAAAAGACGTGCGCCATCCTCAATGGACAATTCTTCTTTATCAAAAATCCGATTAAACAATCCGGACAATTGTGTCGTGAACATCTTTAACATCACTCAAACTCCTTTTGCTAAACTAAAAAAGTTGTTGCGGAAAACAACATACAACCTCTCTGAGCAGATTCCTTTTTTGAATATTCATCTTTTCATTATAAGATGAATTAGAAGGTGAAGCAAAAGATGCGGCAGTTTTTGTCAAAATTCGTCGGTCATTGCAAGGAGGAAATTTATCAATAATCATCGAAATATAAGAAGGATGAAGGTAAAATATAATCAGCAGAATTTTTAAGGGTAAAAATCACTATAGAATTAAGAAAAAGAGGGGGATGACATGAAAGAAAAAATCTTAATTGTAGACGACCAGTTTGGCATCCGAATATTATTGAATGAAGTGCTTCAAAAGGAAGGCTATCAGACTTTCCAGGCAGCAAACGGCGTTCAGGCGCTCGATATTGTGACAAAGCACTCGCCTGATCTTGTTCTATTGGATATGAAAATTCCTGGAATGGATGGAATCGAAATACTAAAAAGAATGAAAGTAATCGACCAGGACATTCGGGTGATCATCATGACCGCATACGGAGAATTGGATATGATTCAGGAAGCAAAGGATCTTGGCGCGCTTACCCACTTTGCTAAACCATTTGATATCGATGACATTCGTACTGCTGTCAGAACACACCTTCCGTTGAAATCAAATTAATCATTTATAAAAAAAGCGAAAAAAATCTCGGAATCCTTGTAACCGTTTGCTATTCAGCAGTGGCGCAGATTCCATTAACAGTCAGAATATAGGGAATAATTCTTCTTTTAGTATTAGGGCTTGTTCGTTGGTAAAAAGGGTGTGAATTTGGTATCATACTAAAAGATATTTACCCGAGTCTATCACCTTGATCACCAATGTACAGGCTTGTATGTCGATGATGATTAAGGCGTTAATGGACATCACCTAGTACATGAAGGAGGAAACAATCATGCCATTAGTTTCTATGACAGAAATGCTTAACAAAGGAAAAGACAACGGTTATGCAGTAGGACAATTCAACTTGAACAACCTTGAGTTCACTCAAGCCATCCTGCAAGCTGCACAAGAAGAAAAATCTCCAGTAATCCTTGGGGTTTCTGAAGGTGCTGCACGCTACATGGGCGGTTTCAAAACTGTTGTTAAAATGGTAGAAGGTTTAATGGAAGACTATAAAATTACGGTGCCAGTGGCTATTCACTTAGACCATGGTTCCAGCTACGATAAATGTAAAGAAGCAATCGATGCAGGATTCACTTCTGTTATGATCGATGCATCTCACCACCCATTCGAAGAGAACATCGAAACAACTTCTAAAGTTGTTGAGTATGCACATTCTAAAGGTGTTTCTGTAGAAGCAGAACTTGGAACTGTCGGTGGACAAGAAGACGATGTTGTTGCTGACGGCGTCATCTATGCTGATCCAAAAGAATGTGAAGAGCTTGTGAAGCGTACAGGCATCGACTGCCTGGCTCCAGCATTGGGCTCTGTACATGGACCTTACAAAGGTGAACCAAACCTAGGGTTCAAAGAAATGGAAGAAATCTTGAATGCAACTGGACTTCCTTTAGTTCTTCATGGAGGAACTGGAATCCCGACAAAAGACATCAAGAAAGCTGTTTCTCTAGGTACAGCAAAAATCAACGTAAACACTGAAAACCAAATCGCATCTGCTAAAAAAGTGCGCGAAGTACTTGCTGCAGATACAGAAGTATACGATCCACGCAAATACTTGGGACCAGCTCGCGAAGCTATCAAAGAAACTGTCATTGGTAAAATGCGCGAATTCGGTTCTTCAGGTCAAGCTTAATCAGCCTATAAATTGTATTTCATATACATGAATAGAAACCGCCTTTTTGCGAAGGCGGTTTCCGTTCATTTTTTTAAATAATGATAACATTCATGTTGATTGATTTTTGATTTTCGCTATTTTCCTGCTGTTGATTGGAGTACAAGACGTAGACTCCGGTGGGAAAAGCGGGGTAGGCAAGACCTGTCCAGCTTCGGCGACTAGAGGCTCGAGGTCATAAGTCAAGCATACCAAAAAGGCAAAGAACGCCTTTCCGGTATGCTCGCCTTATGCAGGTCGCCTCTAAACAAGCCGCCTCCGCTTTTCTTCCCGCAGGAGCGCAGCGACGAGGAGGCTTGCCGCCGCCCTCGGAAAGCGAAGTCTTGAACGGAAATCAACAGCAATTTTCAACTTATTAAAAAGACAGCATAATTGCGCTGTAAATTTATTGAATATTTCGTCAAGGGGAGATGGAATCATGAAATTTTTTATTGATACAGCAAATATGGATGAAATCAAAGAAGCCTATGAACTAGGTGTACTTTCCGGGGTCACTACAAACCCTTCACTAGTAGCCAAAGAAAAGAACGTTTCCTTTCATGACCGATTAAAAGAAATCGCTTCCTTAGGATTTGAATCCGTCAGCGGAGAAGTCATTTCCACTGATGCGGAAGGGATGATCAAAGAAGGACGTGAATTGGCAGCGCTTGCTCCGTCCATCACGGTTAAAGTGCCAATGACGCCTGATGGTTTAAAAGCAGTGAATGTATTTAGCAAAGAAGGCATCAAGACGAATGTCACACTTGTTTTCAGCGCCAACCAGGCACTTTTGGCTGCAAGAGCAGGTGCTAGCTACGTTTCGCCTTTCCTCGGACGTTTGGACGACATCGGGCATGACGGCCTTGAGTTGATCTCTAAAATCGCCGATATTTTTGCCATTCACGGATTGGAAACAGAAATCATTGCAGCATCAATCCGCCACCCGCAGCATGTGACGGAATCTGCTCTTCGCGGTGCCGATATTGCAACCATTCCATATAAAGTCCTTATGGCGCTGTTCAATCATCCATTAACGGATAAAGGGATTGAGGCATTTTTGAGCGATTGGAATAATCGCCAGGCTTAAAAATTTCCAATTGACAGGAAAAAGGTAGGATTTTTTCGAAAAAATGATTAATTGTATACATGAAAAGGAAAAAGTTGTTTAAACTAAGGAAAAGTAAAATACCGGACTCTACTTTTTTACTATGGAAAACAATTCCATAAAAAGAGTGCGTTTTGGAAGGGAGCTAACAATGGAAAAGCTAAAAATTGCAGGCGGATACCCTCTAAAAGGAACTATTAAGGTCAGCGGAGCAAAAAATAGTGCAGTCGCATTGATTCCCGCAACCATCCTGGCAGATTCCCCTGTCTCGATTGAAGGTCTGCCTGATATTTCCGATATCTCAATGCTGAAGTCGCTTCTTGAAGAAATAGGTGGAACTGTCCAATTTGAAGATGGAGAAATGACGGTCGATCCTTCTAATATGATTTCCATGCCGCTTCCAAACGGTAAGGTTAAAAAATTGCGTGCTTCCTATTATTTGATGGGTGCGATGCTTGGACGTTTCAAAAAAGCCGTGATTGGCCTTCCAGGAGGATGCCATCTTGGTCCGCGTCCGATCGATCAGCATATAAAAGGATTTGAGGCCCTTGGCGCGCAAGTCACCAACGAGCAGGGCGCCATCTATTTAAGAGCCGATGAATTGATCGGTGCACGCATTTATTTAGACGTGGTCAGCGTCGGGGCAACAATCAATATCATGCTGGCTGCTGTAAGGGCAAAAGGGAAAACCATCATTGAAAACGCAGCGAAAGAGCCTGAGATCATTGATGTAGCAACACTTTTGACCAATATGGGAGCTAGAATCAAAGGGGCTGGAACGGATGTCATCCGAATCGAAGGCGTAGAACACCTTCACGGCTGCCGCCATACCATCATCCCTGACCGAATAGAAGCAGGAACGTTCATGATCCTCGCAGCAGCTGCGGGCGAAGGCGTCTTGATCGACAACGTCATCCCACTACATATGGAATCGCTTACAGCTAAGTTGAGAGAAATGGGCGTGCCTGTCGATTGCGGCGAAGAACAAATCTTCATCGGGAAAGCGGACAAGCTGAAAACGGTGGATGTTAAAACGCTTGTCTATCCAGGTTTCCCAACAGATCTGCAGCAGCCATTCACGTCATTGCTGACAAGGGCGGAAGGGTCTGCTGTTGTGACGGATACCATTTATTCAGCACGCTTCAAGCACATTGATGAGCTCAGAAGAATGAATGCGAATATTAAGGTAGAAGGCAGGTCCGCCATCATCCACGGTCCGATCAAGCTTCAAGGCGCAAAAGTAAAAGCGAGCGATTTGCGTGCGGGTGCGGCATTGGTCATCGCCGGCCTCATGGCAGAAGGCATCACAGAAGTGACGGGCCTTGAACATATCGACCGCGGCTACAGCAACTTGGAAGAAAAATTAAATGGGCTTGGTGCAACGATTTGGCGCGAGTCCTTGTCGCAGGAAGAAATTGAACAATTAAAAAGTTCATAAGATAAACCCAAAATCGCCCTTAATGTGTTACAATAAACGGTGAATTGTGTTATACAATATACAAAATAACCAAACACTATGTTTTTGTGATACAGGAGGACGAGATCAATGGAACGAAGTCTATCGATGGAATTGATTCGTGTAACAGAGGCTGCTGCGCTTGCTTCCGCCCGCTGGATGGGAAGAGGGAAGAAAGACGAAGCAGATGATGCAGCAACTTCTGCTATGCGCGACGTATTTGATACAGTGCCGATGAAAGGGACAGTGGTCATCGGTGAAGGAGAAATGGATGAGGCGCCGATGCTTTATATCGGCGAAAAACTCGGCACAGGCTACGGACCCCGCGTTGATGTTGCGGTCGATCCACTTGAAGGGACGAATATCGTGGCTTCAGGCGGATGGAATGCGCTCGCCGTACTGGCTGTCGCAGACCATGGAAACCTTCTTCATGCACCGGATATGTACATGGATAAGATTGCGGTTGGACCGGAAGCTGTCGGCCAGATTGATATCAATGCTTCGGTGATTGATAACCTGAAAGCTGTAGCAAAAGCAAAAAATAAAGACATTGAAGACGTAGTGGCAACGGTTTTGAATCGTGAGCGCCATGAACACATCATTTCCCAGCTCCGTGAAGCTGGTGCGCGCATCAAGCTGATCAACGACGGGGATGTAGCAGGCGCCATCAATACGGCTTTTGACCACACTGGAGTGGACATCCTGTTTGGTTCAGGGGGAGCACCTGAAGGGGTCATCGCAGCAGTGGCATTAAAGTGCCTTGGAGGAGAGATCCAAGGGAAGCTCGTGCCGCAGAACGATGCTGAGCTGCATCGCTGCCTATCAATGGGGCTTGATGTGGATAAAGTACTCCGCATGGAAGATCTCGTCCGCGGAGACGATGCGATTTTTGCCGCAACAGGCGTAACAGACGGCGAATTGCTTCGCGGTGTCCAATTCAAGGGATCTTACGGCTCCACACATTCATTGGTCATGCGTGCGAAGTCAGGAACGGTCCGCTTTATCGACGGGCGCCACAGCCTGAAGAAAAAGCCTAACCTTGTCATCAAACCTTAAAAACTAGTAAACTATAAGGAAGAAGGATTGAACGGATTGAAATCATCCGGCCAATCTTTTCTTCCTCCTATATTGATTCTTTATAGACAATATGGTAAAAATAGATATTGTTTATAAGTGTGTGTTCAAATGGGGGCAGCGAGGATCATTTTTACCTCTGGCAGATAGAATTGGAAAAATAGATAAAAACAACACCATTTCACCTGATGATTTGGACAACCTCTAACAGAAAAAACAACACTGCATAAATAACACTTCTGCACTACTTCACTTTCTTCATTCTATCCTTAAAAATCTTTGACTTTTCCATCCAATGTTAAAAACTGAACAGCCATTAATAGGATGGTCATTGCAATACAATACTGATAAGCGTGGTGTCATAATGGAAGAACTAACAATCATGGGCCTTGAAAATTTAAAGCTTAAAGAGCTTTATGAGCTGGCCAAAAAGTACAAAATCTCGTATTACAGCAAACTGACAAAAAAAGAATTGATATTTGCCATATTAAAAGCCAAGGCAGAGCAGGAAGGCTTCTTTTTCATGGAAGGCGTCCTTGAAATCATCCAATCAGAAGGCTTCGGGTTCCTTCGTCCGATCAACTACTCCCCAAGCTCTGAGGATATTTACATTTCCGCATCCCAAATCCGCCGTTTTGACTTGCGCAACGGGGATAAAGTTTCCGGAAAAGTGCGTCCTCCTAAGGAAAATGAACGCTACTACGGCCTGCTGCATGTAGAAGCAGTCAATGGAGAAGATCCAGAGTCTGCAAAAGAGCGCGTGCATTTCCCAGCGCTTACCCCATTGTATCCAGACCGTCAAATCCTGCTTGAAACGACACCAAGAAACTTATCCACCAGAATCATGGATCTAGTGACACCGGTTGGTTTCGGCCAGCGTGGATTAATCGTTGCCCCTCCAAAAGCTGGAAAGACCATGCTGTTGAAGGAAATCGCCAATGCGATCACAACAAACAACCCGGAAGCAGAACTAATTGTTCTTCTGATCGATGAGCGTCCGGAAGAAGTAACAGATATCGAACGTTCCGTAGATGCTGAAGTAATCAGCTCGACGTTTGATGAAGTGCCTGAAAACCATATCAAAGTGGCAGAGCTTGTCCTTGAGAGAGCGATGCGTCTTGTAGAACATAAGCGCGACGTCGTCATCCTTATGGATAGTATTACAAGACTTGCCCGTGCTTATAACCTTGTCATCCCACCGAGCGGAAGAACACTATCAGGCGGTATCGATCCGGCTGCATTCCACCGTCCAAAACGATTCTTCGGTGCGGCAAGAAACATTGAAGAAGGCGGAAGCTTGACGATCTTGGCAACTGCCCTTGTGGACACAGGATCCCGCATGGATGATGTCATCTATGAAGAATTCAAAGGAACAGGAAACATGGAGCTGCACTTGGACCGTTCACTTGCAGAGAAGAGAATCTTCCCTGCCATCGACATCCGCCGCTCCGGAACGAGGAAAGAAGAGCTCCTCATGCCAAAAGAAAAGCTCGACAACCTATGGGCCATCCGAAAAGCGATGTCCGATGCGCCTGACTTCGCAGAACGATTCCTTCGCAAGCTAAGACAGTCCAAGAACAATGAAGAGTTCTTCAGCAACCTGAGCGAAGAAATAAAAGCAAAAAGAAGCTGACGTTTCCATAAAAAGCAAAAAGGAATGCATGGACAACTTGTTGCAATTCGACAGGAAACTTGCTATAATGTAGTCAATGTGTTTATAAATGAATGCGGTAAGGGGCTGTAGCGGAACGAACCTTTTATAGGCAAGAGGCTTCGGCTTCGGCGTTCCATAAACGCACTAGCTCATATCGCATTAGCGTATATAAAACTCTGTTTCAGATGATTCAGGGCGGAAGGAGATGAAAAGAATGAAAGCAGGAATTCATCCAGAATACAAGAAAATCAAAGTTAGCTGTGCTTGTGGTAACGAATTTGAATCTGGTTCTGTAGCAGATGAAGTGCGCGTTGAGGTTTGCTCTGAGTGCCATCCATTCTACACAGGACGTCAGAAATTCGCTGACGCAGGTGGCCGTGTTGATCGCTTCAACAAAAAATATGGCCTTAAGAAATAATTTTTCAAAAACAGGCAAGCATGAAAATACTTGCCTGTTTTTTTTTACTAAAAAAGCCTTTTTAAAATGAAATTGAAGCCAAAAAATGGGGGCAGTCTATGAGGGCTGTTTCTCTTTTTTGCTTTTTATCCCCTGTACATACTTGGACAGGCTATAAATAAAGATTGTAAGGACGAGGAAGGAGAGGCTGTTTCGTGTACCTCATGAAGCAAACAGGATGGGTAGAAATTATCTGCGGAAGCATGTTTTCCGGAAAATCAGAAGAGCTGATTCGCCGCGTTCGCCGTACCCAATTCGCAAAGCAGCAGATTGCTGTATTCAAACCTAAGCTAGACAATCGCTACAGCGAAGAAATGGTGGTTTCCCATAACGGTACATCCGTCATCGCCAAGCCCGTGCAAATGGCTGCCGACATCGTAGAATTGGTTTCTGCAGATGTGGACGTCGTGGCAATCGACGAGGTCCAGTTCTTTGATGAAGAGATCGTCAACGTGATTCAAACATTGGCTGACCGCGGCCACCGTGTCATTGCAGCCGGATTGGACCAGGATTTCCGTGGAGAACCGTTCGGCCCGATGCCTGCTTTGATGGCCATCGCTGAATCCATTACAAAACTACAGGCAGTCTGCGCCGTCTGCGGATCGCCGGCAAGCAGAACCCAGCGCTTAATCGAAGGCAAACCAGCATGCTACGACGACCCGATCATCCTCGTAGGTGCATCGGAAGCATACGAGCCGCGCTGCCGTCACCACCACGAAGTTCCAACAGGCATCAGCAAGCACGTCGAAACAGCCTTGAAAAATAGCTGATTATAAGAAATGCGCAAGAGCCTTGGTAATATAGAACCGCCTCGCTGCACAGGACAACTTCCTGAAAGTGAGGCGGTTTTTTTGTATGAGTTGAGCCAAAAAATCTCCAATTTGCATGAATAGAACCTTCCGGCATTCGGAAACGCTATAAACGGAGGTGTCTGAAATGATAAAATGGATAATTGGCTCAATCATGATCATCAGCTTGATGAGCGGCTGCGGCGTCAGGAATGACTCCACATATTCCAACGAAAACGACATGAATGGACAGCGCTTCGTCAACAATAAAATCAATAAAGCATGGCCGGATGAAGAGGCAAGGCAATCCGACTGGAATAATCAAAATCCTAACTTTGTCGGCCTTTCCGATACGCCGCCGAGCATGGAACGAGACATGGATAAAGCCCGCCAAGTGGTGAAGGAATATACAGATTATACACCCGGTGGAGTCTGGATCAACGGAAATACGATGAACGTCACCGTCTATACAAACAAGGATTTTTCAAGCAAAAAAGAAGCAAAGAGAGCAAAAGACAAGCTTCATAAAATCATCTTGCAGGCGTTTCCGCGCTATAACGTCGACGTAAAAATCAAACACAAATAAGAAGAGTACCCACATGCTGCACACACCTTTCACAGGTGCTGCAATGGTGGGTATTTTCTTTACGGGTCCACTTCTGTATACTATAATTATTATGTTATGGACTAAAATTTGAGGTGAAAAACTGTGTTTGATCGCTTGCAGGCAGTTGAAGATCGCTATGATAGGCTGAATGAACTTCTTAGTGATCCCGAAATCGTGAATGATCCAAAGAAATTAAGAGAGTATTCAAAAGAGCAGTCCGGAATTCAAGAGACTGTTCAAGTTTACCGTGAATATAAAGAAGCGCGCGAACAATTCAAGGATGCTAAAGCTATGCTCGAAGAAAAGCTTGATGCTGAAATGCGCGAAATGGTCAAAGAAGAAATCGGTGAATTGGAAGAGCGCATCGAAGAATATGAGGCGCGTTTAAAGATTCTCCTTATCCCGAAAGATCCGAATGACGACAAGAACGTTATCTTCGAAATCCGCGGTGCAGCAGGGGGAGACGAAGCAGCCCTGTTTGCAGGAAACCTTTACCGCATGTACAGCCGATTCGCAGAAATGCAAGGCTGGAAAACAGAAATCATCGATGCCGCACCAACAGGCCTTGGCGGCTACAAAGAAATTATTTTCATGGTCAACGGTAACGGAGCTTTTTCCAAGTTGAAATATGAAAATGGCGCCCACCGAGTGCAGCGTGTTCCGGAAACCGAATCCGGCGGACGCATCCACACGTCTACTGCTACCGTGGCATGCTTGCCGGAAGCGGAAGAAGTAGAAGTGGAAATCCATGATAAAGATATCCGCGTCGACACATTCGCTTCAAGCGGACCAGGCGGCCAGAGTGTAAATACAACCATGTCTGCCGTTCGTTTGACGCATATCCCGACAGGAACGGTTGTATCCTGCCAGGATGAAAAATCGCAGATCAAAAACAAAGAAAAAGCGATGAAGGTCCTTCGTGCCCGCGTCTACGATAAATTCCAGCGTGAAGCACAGGCGGAATACGATGCACAGCGTAAATCCGCGGTTGGATCCGGAGACCGCTCAGAACGCATCCGCACATACAACTACCCGCAAAACCGTGTGACGGACCACCGCATCGGATTGACCATCCAAAAGCTTGATCAAATCCTTGAAGGCAAATTGGATGAAGTCATCGATGCATTGATTATGGAAGACCAGTCCAAGAAACTTGAAAGCATGCAGGACTAATCCATGCCGATGAAAGTATTCGAAGCCCTAAAATGGGCTTCTTCTTATTTAAAGGAGAATCAGCGGGATGAAAATGCGGGTGAACTCCTGCTGCGCCATTTGATGAAACTGGACAGGCCGCAGCTTTTTGCCAATCAGCAGATGGAAATACCGTTTGAGGCAGAAGCAGAATTTAAGGCGGCCGTTGAGGCGCATATCTCGGGCACGCCGGTCCAGCATCTCATCGGGTATGAAGAATTCTACGGCAGAAAATTTCATGTAAATGAACATGTCTTGATTCCACGGCCCGAAACAGAAGAGCTTGTGTATGAAGCGCTCAAAAGAGTGAAGAGGTATTTTACCGGCACTGCAGGTTTGAAGCTTGTGGATATTGGCACAGGTTCAAGTGCAATTGCCTCAACGATGAAACTGGAGATGCCTGAACTGGACGTGTCGGCATCCGATATTTCAGAAGAGGCTCTAAAAATGGCAAAGGAAAATGCAGCTCGTCTTGAGGCCGAGGTTGCATTTTATCAAGGGGATTTGCTTCAGCCATTTATTGAGGCAGGGAGGACATTTGATATCGTTCTTTCCAATCCTCCATACATTCCGAATCATGAAAAAGAGGAGCTTTCTGATGTGGTTAGGGATCATGAACCGCATACAGCTTTATTCGGAGGCGAAGATGGACTCGATTTGTATCGCCGCTTTGCCGAAGAGCTGCCAGCCGTGGTCGGCGATCGTGCCATCATCGGATTTGAATTTGGGGCCGGACAGGGCGAATCCGTGAAGGAAATCATGAAAAAAACCTTCCCGAAGGCCTCAGTTGAAGTGGTATATGATATAAATGGAAAAGACCGGATGGTTTTTTGTGAATTATAGCGCTCTTCCCAAGCCGGGGAGGGCTTTTTTTGAGGCTATGCGCCGGAAAGTGTGGTTTATGCGCGGGAAGCTGCCTCTTTTGCGCCGGATCACAGGCTTTATGCGCGAAAAGTCCCTCTCTTTGCGCTACTTAAAATCATTCTAATCTGCGGCCCGCCCCGCCCCGCTACACCCCGCCATGTCAAGCACAACCCGCTCCCACGCCCAACCCCACCACCCACCCTCCAACTCTATGAATCTTCCAATCCGAATTTTTTTCAAATTCATAGTTTAAGATTCCAAGTCCGTGTCCATACTGTTCTTATCAGGGAGAAGAGAGGGCGGAGCAGACATGAAACGTAAATCATATGCTTGGATCTATTTAATCGTATTATCATTGGGGACAATCCTCAGTTTGTATATACCGAAACAAGAAACGGCCGCGCAGGATGCGATGGTGATCCCGGATTCAGCGATCAGGCTGCGAATCCTCGCAAACAGCGACAAGTCAGAAGATCAGGCAGTCAAGCGGAAAATCAGGGATGCCGTGAATGCAGAAATCACGAAGTGGGTGGAAGACCTCACTTCCATTGAAGAAGCTAGAAAAGTCATCAAATCGCACCTTCCGGAAATTGAAGAAATCGCTAAGCAAGAAATGAAGAATCAGCACATGAATCAAAGCATCCACGTCAAATTTGGCAAAGTGAACTTCCCGACAAAATTGTATGGACAATATTTATACCCAGCTGGTGAATATGAAGCCATTTTAATCACCCTTGGCAAAGGGGAAGGGGCTAATTGGTGGTGCGTGCTTTACCCTCCATTATGCTTCCTTGATTTCTCAAATGGGGTAGCCGTCAGCGATGGGTTTGAAGATAAAACCGCAAAGGCTCAAGCGGCAGAAAAAAAGGAAGACGTTCAAGAAAAGGATGCTGTCCAAGAAGAGAATACAGTTCAAAATGATGTGCAGCCGGACACTAGCCGCGCTGATAAAATAGAAACAGCTTCTTCAGCTGAAAAAGAAGAGACGCCGGTATATGCTGGAGATGAACAGCAAGAAGTAAAAGTGAAATTTTTCGTAGTGGAACTTTTTGAAAAGCTATTCTAATCCAAAAATAGAAAGCCTCGTGCTTTCTATTTTTTTGTTCTACTATTTCCACCTCTCCATATACATGTTAATAGATTACGAAAAGCATGGGGGAGGAATTGGAATGAAAGTCATTCGGCAAGCGGAAAGTTTGGATTTAGAGAAGTTGGAAAGCTTTTTGACAGCTGCAGGACTGAGTACAGAAGGAGTAAAAGAGTCGATTGACTACTTCTTGCTCATCGAGAATGAGCAGGGGAAGATTTTTGGAACGATGGGAATCGAGCCATTTGAAACAAGTGGGCTGCTCCGTTCTCTGGTCGTCGTCAAGGAAATGGGAGAAGAGGGGTTATTAACACTTTTTCAACAGATGTTTAAACTTGCGAAAGAAAGAGGGTTATCCACATTATATTTAGCAACCAATAAACCTTCTTCTTTATCGTTCCTGGCATGGATGGGATTTTCACAAGTGGATAAATCTGATCTTCCTCCTGAAATTGGGGAATCAGCCCACGGATCCGAGTTATTAACAAATGCACAAAGCACTTTTATGAAATTATCCTTATAATAATGAAAAATCAGTTATTTATACACATATATCCACAAAGTTATCCACCATTCTTTAAATTTTATTCACATATTGTGGATAAAGCTTGAGTAAGTTGTGTGTTTTTTATATACTTGCAATGGTAAAATGATAAAAAACTAGTTAGTATCTAGTACTTATAGCAGTATATAAAAAGGTGGATGAAAATGAAAACTATCAAGTGGATTGTGGATAAACATGTGAATGAACAAATGGATTATCCACATATCTCACAGGCAGCTGAATTTTTGAATAATAATGAAGTCGTAGCTTTTCCTTCAGAAACGGTTTACGGCTTGGGGGCAAACGCAGGATCTACTGAAGCGGTGGCCAAAATATTTGAAGCAAAAGGGCGGCCAAGCGACAACCCATTGATTGTCCATATCGGAGACCGTGCCCAGCTGCCCGCTCTTGTGAAGCAAATCAATGAGAAAGCAGAGAAGCTCATAGAGGCTTTCTGGCCGGGACCGTTGACCATCATTTTTGAAAAAAAAGAAGGGGTCTTTTCAGATAAGGTGACGGCTGGTCTTAATACTGTCGGGATCCGTCTCCCGGATCACCCCGTTGCCATGGCGTTGATTAAAGAAGCGAATCTGCCGATTGCAGCGCCAAGTGCGAATCGTTCAGGGCGGCCAAGTCCGACGACTGCCAAACATGTCCTGGATGACCTTGATGGAAAGATAGCTGGAATCGTTGATGGCGGCGCGACGGGTGTCGGAGTCGAGTCGACGGTGATCGACTGTACGGCAGAAACTCCTGTCATCCTCCGTCCTGGCGGTGTTTCGAAAGAAGAGATCGAGTCCATTATTGGACCGGTAGAAATCGATGCGGCTCTCTTGAATGGAGAAGGAGCACCGAAATCACCGGGGATGAAGTATACACACTATGCACCGGATGCACCCCTTTATTTAATGGAGGGAAGTCCGGGAAAAATTCAATCCTTGGTTGATGACAAGCGAAAAGAAGGATTAAAAGTGGGAATTCTCGCAACAGAAGAGTCGAAAGGGAACTATAGTGCAGATGTTGTGATCCCATGCGGTTCGCGGAAGGATCTTCCTACTGTCGCACAATCTCTGTACGATGTCCTGAGGGCATTCAATGAAGCCGACCTGGATATGATTGTGTCTGAAGTTTTTCCACGGGACGGGATCGGGACAGCGATTATGAACCGCCTCGAAAAAGCAGCCGGTCACCGCTGGCTGTAAAATTGCTTCTAAACGCCTTTGGACGTGCATATGATTTTTGTAGGCACGTCCAGAGGAGGAAGCAAATTGACATCAATAATAGGTGAATTAATAACACTAATGCTTATGGCGTTTGCGCTTGGAATGGATGCATTCTCGATTGGGCTGGGAATGGGCATGTATGAGCTTCGCCTAAAACAGATATTTTACATAGGTTTGACGGTAGGAATCTTCCATGTCATTATGCCTCTCTTTGGGATGATTGCGGGCAGGTTCCTGTCAGATCAATTCGGGACATTTGCCGGTTATGTTGGAGGGGCATTGCTGATCCTCCTAGGATTGCAAATGTTCATCTCGAGTTTCAAGAAAGACGAAAAGCCATTGATGGCTCCAGTCGGTATCGGACTGTTGTTATTTGCAGTGAGTGTCAGCCTCGACAGCTTTTCAGTAGGTCTGACTCTGGGAATCTACCGTGCCAAAACTGCCGCAACTCTGATATGCTTTGGAATGGCTGCAGCCATCTTGACCTGGTGCGGCTTATTGATCGGACGAAAAGTCCAGGGACTTCTTGGCTCCTATAGTGAAGCATTGGGCGGGAGCATCCTCTTTGCATTTGGAATCAAGCTATTGCTTCCGATGTAAAAATGATAAAGCGAACATTTATTCCCTGGGAAACCCCGGGGGATTTTTTAATACATCGACTTGTGAACAATTAAAGAAATTCATTACTAATTGGGTAAAATATCTAGGGAGAGCTCTTTGGGTATTGGAATTTATTTTATATAATGAAAATGAAGGAGGGATGACAGTGAAGAATGTCCTATTTATTTGTACGGGAAACACATGTCGGAGCCCCATGGCAGAGGCAATCTTAAAAAGTAAAAACCGAGAAGGCGTCATTGTACGTTCTGCTGGAGTCTTTGCATTTGACGGCTCGCCTGCATCTGAGAATACAAGCATCATACTGAAAGAAAAAAATATTAAGCATGATCATTCTTCCAAACAGCTGACAGAGGAAGATGTCAAATCTGCCACTCACATTTTTACGATGACGGAGAACCATAAAGCGACTATCATGAATCTTTATCCATTTGCGGCTGATAAAGTGTTTACTTTATATGAGTTTGCTGACGGAAACAAGATGGATGTAATTGATCCATATGGAGGCAGCGTTGAAATTTACCGGGAAACTTTTCATGAATTAGATAAACTTATTGAGAAATTGCTCGATAAATTAGATAAAGGGCAATAATGGGTTTTATTTAGGGGGAGGAAAACTAGGTGGAGAAGCAAAAACAGAAAAAGAGGAAGTACAAATTCGGGCTGCGCAGGAAACTAGTATTATTTACTACGCTGCTTGCAATTATCACCTATTCAATGAGTGCGGTCTTTATTTATTTTGTTTATCCTGAATTTGCAAAAGGTGTAGTCAGCCAAGGGGTTTTTACTACTAGTACACTAGCATTGGGAATCATCTGGTCCGGACTTTTGACGTTCTTTGCTTCCGGATTCATTACGAGGTCATTGAAGAAGCTTGAACAAGCGGCGCTTCAAGCAAGTGAAGGAGATATTCATACAGATGTAGAGCTCCCAAAATCGGATGATGAATTCCGTTCACTTGGACAGGCTTTCAATCAAATGCTTGGAAATCTTCGCGAAATGGTACATAGCATAGAAACAAACTTCCAGCAGACAAATGACAATGTCATTGCAATTTCTGCTGAATCAACGAGGGCGTCTCAGCAGGCTGAGAGCATTTCCCACACCATCCGTGAGATTTCCGCCGGTGCTGAAAGCTCAGCAGTCTCCATTCAAAAGACAGCGGAATCCGTGGAAGATGTGATCCGCATTGCGCAGGAAGTTCAAAATAAAGCGAAGTCTTCTGAAGCCATTTCAGGGGAAATGCTTCAAGAGCTTCAAGAAAGCAAAACCGTCGTAAACTCGCTTGTCACTGGAATCGAAAGCCTTGCAAAAGATAATCAGCAATCTCTTCAGGCAGTCCGCCGTCTAGCGGAAAATGCCCAAAAGGTAGAGCAGATCATCGGATTGGTCGGAGATATTGCGGCACAGACAAACCTTCTGGCGCTGAATGCATCAATCGAGGCTGCCCGTGCTGGAGAGCATGGAAAAGGCTTTGCGGTCGTAGCTGAGGAAGTACGGAAGCTTGCGGACGAAAGCGGAAAAGCCGTCCAGGGCATTTCGGAATTGATTCAAAACATCCAGACAGAAGTGGAAAGCGTTGTGAAGCAGATCACTGTTCAAGTGAATGCAGCCAATCAAGAAGCCGAAAAAGGATCTAAAACCAATGCGGTCATTGAAGAAATGACCTCGACGATTCATGAAGTGGCGAATGCAGTCAAACATATTTCTGAACTGGTAGACAGCCAAATGGAAAGCATTCAATTGACATCCCAGCAGTCGCAGGAAGTAGCGGCGATCGCAGAAGAAACCTCTGCTGGAGCGGAAGAAGTCAGTGAAGCGACAAGAGATCAGGCGTCAGTGATGGAAACTGTTGAATCATTGGCACTTGAATTGAAAGAACATGCAGAAGGTTTGAAAGCGACGATCACGAGATTTAAATTATAAGTTTAACTGCCCCAATCCTTACTACGAGGAAAGGGGTTTTTTATTTATCATAGAGCTCTGTTCGCTTTATATTTTTAGTTTCATATGCCAAAATAAACATATACTAGAACCATCTTAGGAGGAGTCAAAATGAAAATTGCTCTTGCATCAGATCATGGGGGAATCCATCTCCGCGAAGAAATTAGAAGTCTATTGGAAGAAATGGGACTTGAATATGAAGATTTCGGATGCGACTGTGAAACATCTGTCGATTATCCTGACTATGCCCTCCCGGTTGCGGAAAAAGTAGCTAATGGCGAATTTGATAAAGGAATCCTCATCTGCGGAACAGGGATCGGGATGAGCATCGCTGCCAACAAGGTGAAAGGCATCCGCTGTGCGCTTGTTCACGACGTATTCAGTGCAAAAGCAACCCGCGAACACAATGATTCCAATATGCTCGCAATGGGAGAGCGGGTCATTGGGGCAGGATTGGCAAGAGAAATTGCAAAAGAATGGCTCACTACGGAATATGCAGGCGGCCGCCATGCGAACCGCTTGAATAAAATCACTGAGTTTGAAAACAAGCACCTTTAATTCAGCTGGAATGGAGGGAACCATATGGGGGATCTTTCTCAATGGCAGTCACAACTCCGGGAAATATTAGACTCTTTCGCGAAGCAAGCAGATTTGCGGAAGGGACAGGTCTTCGTCATCGGCTGCTCAACCTCTGAAGTGATCGGGCAAAAAATCGGGACGGCCGGTACGAGTGAAGTAGCAGAAATGATTTTTACGGAATTGAAGGCTTTCGCCGACAGGCACCAGCTTTCATTGGCTTTCCAATGCTGTGAACATCTCAATCGGGCATTAGTGGTGGAGCGGGAGTTAGCAAAACGCCGCCAGCTGCCTGAAGTGACGGTAGTCCCTGTGAGAAAAGCCGGTGGAGCGATGGCAACCCATGCTTACCATAAGTTTCAGGATCCGGTGGTCGTTGAACATATCCAGGCCGAAGCGGGCATTGATATCGGCGACACTTTCATTGGCATGCACCTGAAGCATGTGGCGGTCCCCGTCCGAACGCCTCTCAAGGAGCTGGGCCACGCCCATGTGACCCTTGCCAAGACAAGACCGAAATTGATAGGCGGGGCGCGTGCCGTCTACGAGAGGACGCCGGAAGAAGAAAGCTGTTCGATGTGATGAAGTGAAATGTAAGAACCGCAGCCGGGATATCCTGGGCTGCGGTTTTTTTCGAGAAAAAATCGGGGCGTGAATTTCCCAATAAATTTTCCACTCCTTTAACAAGCCGCTCTGAAAACATGATAAAATAGGAGAGGATTTTCCTAATCACAGTGAAAACGGGTTTCAAACCGTTAATTTAAAGGGGGATACTCATGAGCAGCATTGCGCGTCAAGACCAAGAAGTGTATCAAGCGATTCAAGATGAATTAAAGCGTCAACGTACGAAAATCGAACTGATTGCCTCTGAGAACTTTGTAAGTGAAGCGGTAATGGAAGCACAAGGGTCTGTACTTACGAACAAATATGCAGAAGGATACCCTGGCCGTCGCTATTATGGTGGCTGTGAACATGTGGATGTCGTAGAAAATTTAGCGCGTGACCGTGCGAAGAAAATTTTTGGTGCAGAACATGCAAATGTTCAGCCGCACTCTGGTGCACAAGCAAACATGGCGGTTTACTTTACGGTCCTTGAAACCGGCGATACAGTATTGGGAATGAATCTGTCCCACGGTGGACATTTAACACACGGAAGCCCTGTCAACTTCAGCGGCGTTCAATATAATTTCGTTGAATATGGCGTAGATAAGGACAAGCAGGTCATTGATTATGAAGACGTGCGTCAAAAAGCGATCGAGCATAAGCCGAAGCTGATCGTAGCAGGTGCGAGCGCCTACCCAAGAGAAATCGATTTTGCTAAATTCCGTGAAATCGCGGATGAAGTCGGTGCCTACTTGATGGTGGACATGGCCCATATTGCCGGCCTTGTTGCTGCTGGATTGCATCCGAATCCAGTTCCTTACGCTGATTTCGTGACAACAACAACTCATAAAACACTTCGCGGACCTCGCGGCGGAATGATCCTCTGCAAAGAAGAATTTGCGAAGAAAATTGATAAATCCATTTTCCCTGGAATCCAAGGCGGTCCATTGATGCATGTCATTGCAGCAAAAGCTGTGGCATTCGGTGAAGCGCTGGAAGATTCCTTTAAAGATTACGCTAAAGAAATCATTGAAAATGCCAAGCATCTTGGAGAAGGTTTGAAGAAAGAAGGATTGGATCTTGTATCCGGCGGTACAGACAACCATCTTCTATTAGTAGACCTTCGCTCACTTAGCCTGACAGGTAAAGTAGCAGAAAAAGTCCTTGATGATATCGGCATCACAGTCAATAAAAATACAATCCCATTTGATCCGGAAAGCCCATTTGTGACAAGCGGAATCCGTATCGGTACGGCGGCAGTCACATCAAGAGGCTTCGGTTTTGAAGAAATGGAAGAAATCGCATCATTGATTGCTTTCGCTTTGAAAAACCATGAAGACGAAGCAAAGTTGAAAGAAGCAAGTGAGCGCGTAGAAGCGTTGACAGCGAAGTTCACACTTTATCCAGAGAGATAATTTGAACAAAAATCCAGATGCAGCGGGCTGCATCTGGATTTTTTTGTGAAAGGGGTTGCTAAATTGAGGCGCATCCAGATAAATTAACTCATGTTCGGCCATCTTGGGGGAGTTGCTCTCAACTTTAAGCGGTCACCGCCGAACTTTCTCGGTTAACCCCGCAACTTTAGGCTGGAACCGCTCAACTTTCGGGCTCGACCTCCGTACTTTTGGCCGCAACCGCCCAACTATCCTTTTTCTGGAAAATAAAGTGCGACTGAATCCCATATCCCCACTTCAATTGGTGCCTGCAGGAGCAATCCTCAATTCAAACTCAATTCAAACTCTCTTAGGGTAAAAAAGTATTGGGACAGTAAACCTGTCCCCATGTCCCACCCCACCAGAACTGGGACACCAAACCTGTCCCCGCGTCCCGAGAACTGGGACACCAAACCTGTCCCCACGTCCCTCCCCACGTCCCACCCAATTTTTCACTTTTGTTACGTCTTTATATATCGTATTGCTCATTCGGGTGCTTTTCTGTAAAATAGTACGAAGTGTGAAGTTTTAGGTGTGCCGTTTATTTTTGGCAGGCAAACTGCAAAATAAGAAAAAAAGGAGCGAGTATGATGGGTAAAGTTTACGTTTTTGATCATCCATTAATCCAACATAAATTAACATACATCCGTGATTTGAATACGGGTACGAAAGAATTCCGCGAGCTTGTGGACGAAATTGCTACATTGATGGCTTTTGAAATCACACGCGACCTTCCATTGGAAGATGTGGAAATCGAAACGCCTGTAAGCAAGGCGACTGCGAAAGTCCTTTCCGGTAAAAAGCTTGGAATCGTACCAATCCTGCGTGCAGGTCTTGGAATGGTTGATGGAATCTTGAAATTGATTCCGGCAGCAAAAGTGGGACATGTCGGTCTTTACCGCGATCCTGAAACATTGAAGCCGGTAGAATACTACGTGAAGCTTCCAAATGATGTGGAAGAAAGAGACTTTATCCTTGTAGATCCGATGCTCGCAACAGGCGGTTCTGCCGTAGAAGCGATCAACTCCCTTAAAAAGCGCGGGGCGAAAAACATTAAGTTCATGTGCTTAGTGGCATGCCCTGAAGGCGTTGAAGCAATCAAAGAAGCGCATCCGGAAATCGATATCTACATCGCTGCCCTTGATGAAAAGCTGAACGAAAGAGGCTACATCGTACCTGGTCTCGGAGATGCAGGAGACCGTTTATTCGGCACGAAATAAAATTATAAAAGAAGGTGTTTTCATGGATCGGCCCATTAAGGTAATGACAATCTTTGGAACAAGACCTGAAGCAATTAAAATGGCTCCACTCGTTTTGGAGCTCCAAAAATACCCGGAACAATTTGAATCTATTGTGACGGTAACTGCTCAGCACCGCCAAATGCTTGACCAGGTGCTTGGGATCTTCAATATTACGCCTGACCACGATTTGAACATCATGAAAGACAGGCAGACGTTGATTGATGTGACAACCCGCGGATTGGAAGGCCTGGATCGCGTTATGAAGGAAACCAAGCCTGATATCGTCCTCGTTCATGGGGATACGACGACTACATTTGTAGCAAGTCTTGCGGCATTCTACAATCAAATCGTTGTCGGCCACGTTGAAGCAGGACTCAGAACGTGGAATAAATATTCTCCGTTCCCTGAAGAGATGAACCGTCAGTTGACTGGTGTCATGGCAGATCTGCACTTCTCGCCTACAGACAAAGCAGCCGACAATCTTTTGGCTGAAAATAAGAAAGAAGAGAGCATCTTCATCACTGGAAATACAGCAATCGATGCCTTGAAAACAACGGTAAAAGATGAGTATTCTCATGAAGTGCTTGAAAAAGTCGGGGATGACCGTCTGATTCTTTTGACTGCGCATCGCCGTGAAAACCTTGGACAGCCTATGAGAAATATGTTCCGTGCCGTCAAACGCATCGTGGATGAGCAGCCCGATGTACAAGTCGTCTACCCGGTGCATTTAAATCCGGCCGTCCGTGAAATTGCAGATGAAGTTTTAGGAAACGATCCTCGCATCCATTTGATCGAACCATTGGATGTCATCGATTTCCATAACTTCGCTTCCCGTTCACATTTGATCCTGACTGACTCAGGCGGTGTTCAAGAAGAAGCTCCATCCCTTGGTGTTCCGGTTCTTGTCCTTCGTGATACGACAGAGCGCCCGGAAGGAATCGAAGCAGGAACATTGAAGCTTGCGGGAGTAGATGAAGAAACGATCTACAATCTTGCTCATGAACTGCTTACAGACCAAGCTGCTTATGACAAAATGGCAAAAGCAGCGAATCCGTATGGCGATGGTAATGCATCATTCCGCATCACAGAAGCCATCCGCTATTACTTTAAACAAAAAGAAGAACGTCCTGAACCATTCAGACCATAATACAGAGCCTGGCTAGCCATGTAAAATGCATGAGCGCGCCAGGCTTTTTTTATTTCGTGAATAACCCCTCTGTTCCGAGAGACTCTAAGGATAAAAGGGGGACGTCCGAAATGAAGAAATTCTTCGCAGCCGTAATGGCCATAATGATTTTTACCATAATTTTGCCGCAGCAGCCATTGAGTGCAGCGCTGGTTTCCTCTGCATCCACTGCCTTTTCACTGCCGCAGCTTCCGGAACCTTCCCCCAATGAACGAGTGGTAATGGTTTTTTCCACTAAGGAGACCCCTGACCAAGCGGAATTGCAGCAGGTGGTCAAACATTTTCCTTCTATTAAAATCCGCTATGTATTCCAAGAAGTGTTCTCTGGCTTTTCAGTCGAAGGTAAGAGGTCTGATCTTCAGAAGCTTGAAAAACAATTTCCCCAAGTTCAGTACAGTACCGAAGCAAGTACTTACAAAGCGGACATGGAAGGGAGCGTCCCTTTCATCGGCGCCGATAAAATGCGGGGCTACTTTGATCCAAAAGGGGAGCGGCTGTCCGGAAAAGGCGTAAAAGTCGGAATCATTGATACCGGAATCGACTATAATCATCCGGATTTGAACCGGAACTACAAAGGCGGGCAGGATTTTGTCGACGGGGACAAAAATCCGATGGAGTCCAGGAATAAAAATGGTCCATCGACGCTGCACGGAACGCACGTGGCTGGAATCATCGGGGCAAACGGAGTGATGAAAGGGGTCGCTCCTGAAGCTGAACTTTATGCTTACCGCGCATTGGGGCCAGGCGGACATGGGACGTCTGACCAAGTACTTGCAGCCATCGACCAGGCGGTAAAGGATCACGTCGACATCTTGAATCTTTCGCTCGGGACGGATGTAAATGCTCCTGACCTTCCTATTACTGAGGCGTTGAACAAAGCCGTAAGCAAAGGGGTGGTCGCTGTGACATCAAGCGGAAACAGCGGACCGAATCTTTGGACGGTCGGAACTCCCGGTACGGCAAGCGACGCCATATCTGTCGGAGCCTCCACACCACCGATGAAAATCCCGTTTCTTCATATTAAGAAAGGGAGGGTGGAAAAGGATATGAAACTCCTGCCAATGTTCGGGGGAGTGCCATGGGGTCTGACCAAGACCTATCCAATCACCTATGGAGGAATAGGAAACAAAGAAGATTTGAAGAGAGTGTCGGGAAAAATCGTCCTGATTCAGAGGGGTACGATTACGTTTGCACAAAAAGTAAAGAATGCAGAAGAAAAAGGCGCGGTTGCTGTCATTGTTTATAACAATGAAAAGGGAGACTTCCTCGGAAGCGTTGGGAAAGAATCGAAAATCCCGGCTGCAGCGATGAGCAGACAGGACGGGGAATGGCTGAAGAAAATGATAAAAAAGAAATCGATTCTTGGTCCGACCATCTATAAAGAAGAGGAAGACCGGCTTGCAGACTTCAGTTCGCGCGGCCCGGTGACCATCAACTGGGGAATCAAGCCTGACGTAACGGCACCTGGCGTCAAAATCAGAAGCACCGTCCCCGGCGGCTATCTTTCCCTTCAAGGTACGAGTATGGCTGCGCCGCATGTAGCCGGGGCATGCGCCATACTGAAACAGGCCCATCCCGATTGGACTCCGGCAGAAATCAAGGCTGCCTTCATGAACACGGCCAAGGTCATGGTGAATGACAAAGGGCAGCCGTATCATACGTATGAACAAGGGGCAGGAAGAATCCAGCTCGAGGCAGCCATCAATACCGGGACGCTTGTCATGCCTGGCGCTTTATCCATCGGCCGGCTTCCTGACAAATTGTTTATAGAAAAAGAAAAAGTCCTGACCATCCGCAATGTCAGCAAACAAACAAAGCATTACCGGTTCATCCCACCTCCTGCAAGCGCTGGGATGGAGTTTGAGCTCCCGATGCCATTTTCAATTGAGCCGAACGGCGAAAAGAAAGTGACCATCCGGGCAGAACGCATCGATGCATTTTCAAAAAAGAAAGATCTGATCGACGGAGCCATTTTTCTCTCTGACGGAGAAGAGACAATCCGGATCCCGTATTTGTATGTGGTGAATGAACCAAAATATCCGCGCGTGATGGGTTTTGCAGTGGATAATGGAAAGAAAGCAAACACCATTCATTATGAAGTCTACCTTCCAGGAGGGGCGGAGGAATTCGGCATAGCATTATACGACCCGGAATCGATGAAGTACCTCGGCCTGTTGGATTGGCAGAAGAAAATCGGACCGGGCCTGAAGGAGAAAGAAGTGATTTTTCCGAAGAACATCCGCTTCGAACAGATTGTGGCAGTTGCCTTTGCCAGGACGAAAGGGCGGGAGGACTATCAGGAGCTGACGCTGAAAATGGTGAAAAAAGGATCCTAGCGGGTCCTTTTTTCATTTTACGATAGAAAAAATCCCCGAGATGATCGATAAATTGAACAATTTGATAGATATATCTGCTGAAGTGATAGATATATCCAACCCCCAGTGCAGGAAACCCCTATCTCCTGTCGAAAAAAACCACATTTTCAGGGAATATGTCACGGTTCCATTATCCCGGAAGAATCATTTTCCAATGGATTTATTATTTGGAAAAAATTAAATGACATGGGGATGGTTGTATAATTTCCAGTCATGTTTTATAGTAGAGGGGACTTTAAAAAGGGGCATCAATATAGGTAAATAATATTTGATGAATTTGTGAACATTCGTCAAACATTATTAAAACATTGTGAACTTTTTCACCCGAAAGCAATTGACATGGTAGGGTGCCTATTGTATGCTAACAAAGGGTATAGGATGATAGGGTTTTCATAGATTTGGCGCGGATGAAAACGCTTTTTTGCAAATCGGAAAAACCCAAAATTTTTTTACCCAAAAATCTCATTCTCGAATCGAGAGGATGCTCTTATGCGGCAAAAACAACGCCGTCCGTATCAAGCTATAGCTTTGTATACAGCTATACTTTCACAACTCGTCGGGGCCATTTTGGTCGGCATCTTCGGAGGAAGATGGATCGATCAGAAAACAGGCACCGAGCCACTATTCTTAATCATCGGACTATTCCTGGGGTTAGCAGCAGGAATCTACATCATGCTCCGTTCAGTCCGACATTTCTCAGGAGACTAATCAAATATGCCGGAACTCCAGCAAATGTTTAACAGGCACCGCAAGTACATATTTTACCTCCTTGCCATCTACGTCCTTGGGTGGGGATTCACCGAGTATAAGGCGATCTTTCTCGGACTGGTCCTTGGAACAGCTATAAGCTTGTTCAACCACTGGCTCATGGTAAGACGAACAGTGAAATTAGGCGATGCGGTACTAGAAGGGAAGAAAACACGTTCCCTTGGCACTGCTGCGCGGATGGCCGCATCTGTTCTTGGAGTCATTATCGTGATCCGCTATCCGGAAACTTTCCATCTCCTAAGTTTTATTATTGGATTAATGACAGCCTACATCGTCATTATGATAGATTACTTTTTTCATTATGTGAAATCAAATAAATAGCGGGGAAGAGAGGTGAAATTCATTGAATCATGAAGCTCCTTTATACGAGTTTATGGGACTAACTTTCAACTTAGCGAACGTATTGATGATCACTGTGGCATCTGCCATCGTATTCCTTCTCGCGGTTGCGTCCACTCGTCGTATGGCATTAAAGCCTACAGGAATGCAAAACTTCCTGGAATGGGTAATGGACTTTGTGAAAGGCATTATCAAAAGTAACATGGATTGGAAAACGGGAGGCCGCTTTCACATCCTGGGAATAACTTTAATCATGTACATCTTCGTTTCCAACATGCTTGGACTTCCGTTCTCCATTGTCATAGATGGCAAGCTCTGGTGGAAGTCTCCGACAGCAGATCCAGCAATCACGCTTACGCTGTCATCCATGGTCGTCATCTTATCCCATTATTATGGAATCAAGATGAAAGGCATTGGCGAATACGGGAAAGATTTCTTCAGACCTATGTGGTTCTTAATCCCGCTAAAAATTATTGAGGAATTTGCAAATACCCTCACACTAGGTCTTCGTCTTTATGGAAACATCTACGCTGGTGAAGTGCTTCTTGCGTTGATCGCAGGTGGACTTGCAACAGGTGTAGGCGGTACTATCGCAGCGATCGTTCCTATGATCGCATGGCAAGGGTTCTCTATTTTCGTAGGGTCAATCCAAGCATTCATTTTCTGTATGTTAACGATGGTTTATATGGCTCACAAAGTCAGCCATGACCATTAATATATACCTGTTCAATTATTGAACAAAACATTATAGCCAAATTATTTTCTTATACATTAAAGGAGGAACTTTAGAATGGGTCTTATAGCAGCGGCAATCGCAGTTGGTCTTGCAGCAGTAGGTGCAGGTATTGGTAACGGTCTTATCGTAGGTCGTACAGTTGAGGGAATCGCACGTCAACCAGAATTACGCGGTACTCTTCAAACTACAATGTTCATCGGTATCGCACTAGTTGAAGCATTACCGATCATCGGTGTAGTTATTGCTTTCATCGTTCTTGGAAAGTAATCATCACCCGAGTTTATAGCATTTTCGATGGCGAAGTTCGTCTAGGCGATTATCTTCGCCATTCCTTTATGTCCTAGTCTAACTGAACACACCAATTATTTTGATAAAAATAGAAGCGGTGCGTTGTCAAACGCTAAGCTGTTTTCTGAATAAAGAATACAATCGATTCTTGAAGGGAGTGAATCGAGCATGTTAACACAAGCATTTGTCCTTGGAGAAGCTGGACATTTCAACGGTGGAGACATCATCTTCCAGTTGATCATGTTCCTGATCCTGTTAGCGTTGCTTAAGAAATTTGCTTGGGGTCCATTAATGGGCATCATGAAAGATCGTGAAGTTCATATTGCGAAAGAAATCGAAGCAGCTGAAATGAGCCGCGTCGAAGCAAATAGACTTCTTGAAGAAACTCGCGCTGAATTGAAGCAAGCTCGTGAGGAAGGGCATGCCATCATTGAAAATGCGAAGAAGCAAGCTGATTTACAACGTGAAGATATGATTGCAGCAGCCCGCGCGGAAGCAGTCCGTTTGAAGGAAGCTGCGAAGATCGAAATCGAAACTCAAAAAGAACAAGCTGTCGCGGCTTTACGCGAACAAGTGGCATCATTGTCTGTCATGATTGCATCTAAAGTGATTGAAAAAGAACTTGATGCATCTGCACAAGAGCAGTTGATCAGCCGCTACATTCAAGAGGCAGGCGAAAAACGATGAGCAGCGAAGCAGTAGCAAAACGTTATGCATTGGCACTTTTTCAGCTTGCCACTGAACAAAATCAGCTCGAATCCGTTGAGGAAGAGCTGCGCGTTGTAAAGAAAATCTTAATTGAAAACCCTGGGTTCGGACAAATCTTGTCATCTCCTAAACTGCCGCTTGCGCAGAAGAAAGAGATTTTGAAAGAAACGTTCCAAGGTGTTTCTCCATTTGTAATGAATACATTGATGATCCTAACCGATCGTCATCGAAGCGCATATATCCCTGCTGTTGCTGATTCTTTCATTGAATTGGCAAACGAGTCAAAAGGCATCGCAGAAGCCACTGTCTACTCTATCCGCGAATTGACGGAAGTAGAAAAGCTGGCCATTTCTGGAGCATTTGCACCGAAAGTGGGCAAAACGCAATTAAACATCCAAAATATCATCGATACGAACCTTTTAGGCGGAGTGAAGGTGCGAATCGGCAACCGTATATTTGACGGAAGCCTTCGCGGCAAACTTGATCGCTTAGAACGTGAATTAGTCGGATAACATTCTGAAATGAGGGGTGAAATTCATGAGCATTAAAGCTGAAGAAATCAGTGCACTGATAAAAAAGCAAATTGAAAACTATCAGTCAGAACTAAAAGTGGACGATGTAGGTACGGTTATCCAGATCGGGGACGGTATCGCTCGTGCTCATGGCCTCGACAGTGTCATGGCTGGAGAGCTATTGGAGTTTTCAAATGGTGTCATGGGTATGGCACAGAACCTTGAAGAAGGCAACGTCGGTATCGTAATCCTCGGACCTTACACAGGCATCCGCGAAGGTGACGAAGTACGCCGCACAGGACGCATCATGGAAGTTCCTGTTGGCGAAGAGCTTATCGGCCGCGTCGTGAATCCTCTTGGTCAGCCAGTTGATGGTCTAGGCCCAATCAATACTACAAAAACACGTCCAATCGAGAGCCAAGCTCCTGGTGTAATGGATCGTAAATCTGTTCATGAACCGCTTCAAACTGGTATCAAAGCGATCGACGCTCTTGTGCCAATCGGCCGTGGACAACGTGAATTGATCATCGGTGACCGCCAAACAGGTAAAACATCTGTAGCGATCGATGCAATTCTTAACCAAGCAGACCAAAACATGGTTTGTATCTACGTAGCAATCGGACAAAAAGAATCAACTGTCCGCAACGCAGTAGAAACTCTTCGCAAGCATGGTGCGCTTGATTACACAATCGTTGTAACAGCTTCTGCATCACAGCCTGCACCATTATTGTTCCTTGCTCCATATGCAGGGGTAACAATGGGTGAAGAGTTCATGATCAATGGCAAACACGTTCTTGTTGTGTATGATGATCTTTCTAAACAAGCATCTGCATACCGCGAACTTTCCCTATTATTACGCCGTCCTCCAGGCCGTGAAGCATTCCCTGGTGACGTATTCTACTTGCACAGCCGTCTATTGGAGCGTGCTGCTAAACTTAGCGACGCTAAAGGTGCAGGTTCTATCACAGCACTTCCATTCGTTGAAACGCAAGCTGGGGACATCTCTGCTTACATCCCAACGAACGTTATCTCCATCACTGATGGACAGATTTTCTTGCAATCCGATCTATTCTTCTCCGGTGTACGTCCAGCGATCAACGCAGGTCTTTCCGTATCCCGCGTAGGTGGATCCGCGCAAATCAGCGCAATGAAAAAGGTTGCAGGTACACTTCGTCTTGACCTTGCTTCTTACCGTGAGTTGGAAGCATTCGCTCAGTTCGGTTCTGACCTTGATAAAGCTACTCAAGCAAAATTGAACCGTGGTGCGCGTACAGTTGAGGTATTGAAGCAGGATCTGAACAAACCTCTTAAAGTTGAAAAGCAAGTCATGATCCTTTATGCATTGACTCGCGGACATTTAGATGATATCGCGGTAGAAGACATCCGCCGCTTCGAAAATGAATTCCTAAGTTGGTTAGACCACAACCATACGGAAGTTCTAGACCAAATCCGCACAACAGGCAAGCTTCCTGAAGATGATGCAATGGTTGCTGCCATTACAGAATTCAAAAAGCTGTTTGCTTAATCCGGACTCCGGTCTAAAATCTTTCAAACAAGGGTGGTGAGAACCAATGGCATCATTACGCGACATTAAAAATCGTATAACTTCTACGAAGAAAACGAGTCAAATCACGAAAGCAATGGAAATGGTTTCTGCTGCCAAGCTTAACCGTGCTGAAATGAATGCAAAGTCATTCGTTCCTTACATGGAGAAGATCCAGGAAGTAGTAGCATCCGTTGCACTCGGCAGTAGAGGTGTGACGCATGATATGCTAGTCTCCCGCCCCGTGAAAAAAACCGGCTATTTGGTCATCACATCTGACCGAGGTTTAGCGGGGGCTTACAACAGCAGCATTTTGCGCATGGTGAACAACACTATCCGCGAACGTCACAGCTCAAAAGATGAATATGCGATCATTGCAATCGGCCGCATCGGACGCGACTTCTTCAAGAAGCGCGACATGAACGTGGTTTTGGATATCGTAGGACTGCCTGATCAACCGGCATTCACCGACATTCAGGAAATTGCAAGAAAAGCAGTCAATCTTTATGCTGACGGTACATTTGACGAATTAAATATGTACTACAATCACTACGTCAGTGCCATCCAGCAGGATGTTACGGCGAAAAAGGTTCTGCCTTTGTCAGAAATCACTTCAAGCACGCCTTTCACATCCTATGAATTTGAGCCGTCTCCAGAAGAAATTTTGGATGTCTTGCTTCCTCAATACGCAGAAAGCTTGATCTACGGTGCATTATTGGATGGAAAAGCCAGCGAGCATGGCGCTCGTATGACTGCTATGAAAAATGCAACTGACAATGCGAAAGACCTTATTCACAACCTTACACTTTCATTCAACCGTGCACGCCAGGCAGCGATTACCCAAGAAATCACGGAAATCGTCGGCGGAGCAGCGGCTCTGGAGTAGTAATTATATAATGACGGAAAAGCAGCAGGGGTTGCTGGCTGATCGGAGCACGCATCCCGCTGCCATTTCCAATGGACATCATGTCCAAATAGCTGGGTAGGAGGGAAAATGATGAACAAAGGACGCGTTCTACAAGTTATGGGTCCAGTTGTTGACGTCAAGTTTGAAAGCGGCCATCTTCCTGCAATCTACAATGCGTTAAAAGTCGAAAGCCAAGCAACAGCTACGGATGTTGCCATCGATTTAACGCTGGAAGTTGCCATTCACCTTGGCGATGACACAGTACGTACAATTGCCATGTCATCTACTGATGGATTAAAACGTGGTTTAGATGTAATCGATACAGGAGCTTCAATTTCTGTACCTGTAGGGGATGTAACACTTGGACGTGTATTCAACGTACTAGGTGAAGCAATCGACTTGAAAGAAGATGTTGCTCCAGAAGCTCGCCGTGATTCCATTCACAGACTAGCTCCTAAGTATGAGCAGCTTTCTACAGAAGTTGAAATCCTTGAAACAGGAATCAAAGTTGTTGACTTGCTTGCACCATATATCAAAGGTGGTAAGATCGGTCTCTTCGGTGGTGCCGGTGTAGGTAAAACGGTATTGATCCAGGAGCTTATCAACAACATCGCTCAAGAGCACGGCGGTATCTCAGTATTCGCTGGTGTAGGTGAGCGTACTCGTGAAGGTAACGACCTTTATCATGAAATGAGCGATTCAGGCGTTATTTCAAAAACAGCAATGGTATTCGGACAAATGAACGAGCCTCCTGGTGCACGTATGCGTGTTGCCTTGACTGGTTTGACAATGGCTGAATATTTCCGTGATGAGCAAGGACAGGACGTATTGTTCTTCATCGATAACATCTTCCGTTTCACACAAGCAGGTTCAGAGGTATCTGCCCTACTAGGCCGTATGCCATCTGCCGTTGGTTACCAGCCGACACTTGCTACTGAAATGGGTCTATTGCAAGAGCGTATCACGTCTACTAACGTTGGATCTGTTACATCAATCCAAGCTGTATACGTTCCTGCCGATGACTACACGGATCCGGCTCCAGCAACAACATTCGCTCACTTGGATGCAACAACGAACCTTGAGCGTAAATTGACTGAGATGGGTATCTACCCTGCCGTTGATCCATTGGCATCAACTTCCCGTGCGCTTTCTCCTGAAATCGTAGGTGAAGAGCACTATGGAATTGCTCGTCAAGTACAGCAAACATTGCAGCGCTACAAAGAATTACAGGACATCATCGCGATCCTGGGTATGGATGAGCTTTCTGACGAAGATAAGCTTGTTGTACAACGTGCCCGCCGCGTACAGTTCTTCTTATCTCAAAACTTCCACGTTGCAGAACAGTTTACTGGTCAAAAAGGATCTTACGTGCCTGTGAAAGAAACAATCAAAGGCTTCAAAGATATCCTTGCCGGCAAATACGATCATCTTCCAGAGGATGCCTTCCGTCTAGTGGGCCAAATCGAAGACGTGATCGAAGCAGCGAAAAAGATGGGTGTAGAAGTATAATATAGGGACCTGGAGGGTTAAAAATGAAGACCATAAAAGTCAGTATCGTTACTCCCGATGGCCCAGTGTATGAATCCGATGTGGAAATGGTAAGTACAAAGGCTCAAAGTGGTGAGCTTGGAGTGTTACCAGGACACATTCCAATGGTTGCTCCATTACAGATCGGTGCTGTCCGCTTGAAAAAAGCAGGCAAAACTGAGTTAGTTGCAGTAAGCGGCGGCTTCTTGGAAGTCCGTCCAACACAAGTAACGATTTTAGCACAAACAGCTGAAACGGCTGGAAGCATTGATATCGAGCGTGCGAAAGAAGCGAAAGCCCGTGCAGAGCAGCGCCTATCCGGAAACAAATCCGACGTAGACGTCAAGCGTGCCGAGTTGGCCCTTCGCCGATCCACAAACCGTATCAACGTTTTCGAAAACCGCATCTAATAAAAATCCCCTTCACATTGTGTGAGGGGGTTTTTTCGTGTATGGCATAGCAGCTGCCGGCGCCACAGTCCTTGTACTGTGGCGTTTTTTGGTGGATGGCGTGTAGTGATTAGGTGGCCATTTCGGATGAAGATAGTGCAATTTTTAGGTAGCGATCCCCTGGAAAAAGGAGAAAAGAGCAAATTTGATGAAAACCTCATTTGGTTGGTCCGATTTTTCACTTTGTTTGGTGGAAATCAGGGGAAAATGCTTCGGAAGAGCCGATCTGTGCTGAGGGAGAGGCGAAAATCGAGTGAAATCAAGTGAAATCAAGGGGAAATGGGCTTCTGAGATGGCCTTATGCGCGAAAAGTTGGGGGCTATGCGCCACTTTCAGGTGCTTATGAACCAAAATCCACCACCTTTGCGCGAAAGCATGGCGCTTATGCGCGAGAATAGGCATCTTATGCGCCGGTGCCCCCAGTGCCCCCAGTCCCCCCGGTCACCAGCATGAGCGCAGGAATTTTGCTAGACCAGCCATGATAAAAAGAGAAAAGAGCCAATTTGATGGAAAACATCATTTGGTTGGTCCGATTCTTCACTTTGTTTGGTGGAAATCAGGGGAAAATGCTTCGGAAGATTCGATTTGTGCTGCATGAGAGGTGAAAATCCAGGGAAAATGAGGGGAAATGGGCTTTTGAGACGGCTTTATGCGCGAAAATCTGGGGGCTATGCGCCACTATCGGGGGCTTATAAACCAGAATCCACTGCCTTTGCGCGAAAGCATGGCGCTTATGCGCGAGAACAGGCATCTTATGCGCCGGTGCCCCCAGTCCCCCCACCGGTGCCCACAACCCCCGGTCACCAGCATGATCACAGGAATTTTACTAGACCAGCCATGATAAAAAGAGAAAAGAGCCAATTTGATGGAAAACCTCATTTGGATGGTCCGATTCTTCACTTTGTTTGGTGGAAATCAGGGGAAAATGCTTCGGAAGAGCCGATCTGTGCTGCGGGAGAGGTGAAAATCCAGGGAAAATGAGGGGAAATGGGGTTCTGAAACGACCTTATGCGCGAAAACCTGGTGGCTATGCGCCACTTTCAAGTGCTTATGAACCAGAATCCAACGCCTTTGCGCGAAAGCATGGCGCTTATGCGCGAAAACAGGCATCTTATGCGCCGGTGCCCCCAGTCCAGCATGATCGCGGGAATTTTGCTAGACCAGCTATGATAAAAAGAGAAAAAGAGCCAATTTGATGAAAAACATCATTTGGATGGTCCGATTCTTCACGTTGTTTGGTGGAAATCAGGAGAAAATGCTACGGAAAATCCGATCTGCGCTGCGGGAGAGGTGAAAATCCAGGGAAAATGAGGGGAAATGGGGTTCTGAAACGACCTTATGCGCGAAAAGTTGGGGGCTATGCGCCACTTTCGGAGGCTTATAAACCAGAATCCACCACCTTTGCGCGAAAGCATGGCGCTTATGCGCGAGAATAGGCATCTTATGCGCCAGTGCCCCCACCGGTGCCCCCAACATTGCCCCGATTCCCCCATTCCAGCATGATCGCAAGAATTTTACTAGACCAGCCATGATAAAAAGAGAAAAGAGCTAATTTGATAAAAAACCTCATTTGGACTGTCCCACTCTTCATTTTGAAGAGTGTTAAAAGCCATTAATCAGTCTAATTTTGGATACTTCGGTAAAACTAAAAAAGCCTGCCGAACATAGAACAAGAAATTATGCTTATTTTAATGGAATAATGAGTAAATGATGCGTTTCTCTGGTTGATATTCTGGGTAAAAAGATAGAGGATAACCGGTAAATACATCAAGAGTCATCTGTTTTCTTTTTTTACAAAATTGAATATATTCGAAGAAATTGCTATACTAGAAAAACGAAAAGTTTGTAAACGCTTTATTTCTTAGTTGTGGAAACTTCAGACAGGGGTGGAAAGATGGACAATCAAGAACTTCATCGAGGACTGGAAGAAAGGCATATTACACTCATGTCCCTTGGGGCGTGTATCGGAGTCGGACTCTTCCTCGGTTCGGCCAAGACAATTGAACTTGCAGGACCAGCCATTCTATTGGCATATATCGTGTCAGGGGCCATCATGTTCATTATCATGAGGGCGCTCGGGGAAATGGCGATCCAAAATCCTGTAGCGGGTTCTTTCAGCCGCTACGCGAGAGATTACGTTGGTCCGCTTGCCGGATTTTTGACCGGATGGAACTATTGGTTCTTATGGGTCGTTACCTGTATGGCGGAAATCACAGCGGTGGGAGTGTACATGGAGCTTTGGTTCCCGAGCGTGCCGCGTTGGATCTGGGCGCTTGCTGCACTTGTCATCATGACAATCGTAAATTTGATCACTGTAAAAGCATACGGTGAATTTGAATTTTGGTTTGCTCTAATTAAAATCGTAGCTATTATTTTAATGATCATCACCGGATTTTTAATTATTCTTTTCGGGTTTGGAAATGGCGGCGTTGCGACAGGCATCAGCAATCTATGGACGCATGGAGGATTTGCCCCTAATGGCATTAAGGGAATACTCGCTTCGATGCAAATGGTCATGTTTGCATACCTTGGAATTGAAATGCTAGGGGTGACTGCTGGAGAAGCGAAGAATCCGGAACATACGATTTCAAGAGCCATCAATACAGTATTCTGGCGCATCCTGATTTTCTATGTCGGCGCACTGTTCGTTATCATGGCCATTTATCCATGGAACGAAATCGGGACAGGCGGAAGCCCATTCGTATTGACGTTTGAGAAAGTGGGGATTCCAAAAGCAGCCGGAATCATCAATTTTGTTGTATTGACTGCAGCCCTTTCAAGCTGTAACAGCGGTATCTTCAGTACAGGACGCATGCTGTTCAACCTGGCAGAGCAAAACCAGGCGCCAGCACCGTTGAAAAAAGTAAGCAAGACCGGAGTTCCGGCTATGGCTGTCATTCTTTCGGCTGGGGCATTGCTGATCGGGGTTGTCTTGAACTACTTGGTTCCTGAAAAAGTATTTACATGGGTGACAAGCATCTCCACGTTCGGTGCCATCTGGACATGGGCACTTATCTTGATAGCACAGCTGAGATACCGGAGAAGCTTAGGCAAGACAGAAGTCTCCAAAATTAAATTCAAAGCGCCGTTATGGCCGATCAGCTCATACATCGCGCTCGCATTTCTCGCTATGGTAGTCGTGCTGATGGGAGTATACCCAGACACAAGAATTGCTTTGGTCGTAGGACCCGTCTGGCTCATCCTCCTGATTGTCATCTACTTCGCCAAAGGAATGAACAAGCGAGACAATATATAAAATTCAGCACAAAAGGACCTGCCCGCAATAGCGGCAGGTCCTTTTAAGTTACTCAAGTAACACGGGTGGTGACAGTCACCACCCGAATCCTGTCGAAAAGTCAATCGGGAAGTGACTGTCACCACCCGAATCCTGTCGAATCAGGGGAGGTGCATGGTTTTGATGTGGTGCATGTTGAGGTAGCATTTTTCTTCACGCGCGGTGACGAGTTCGATGATGTTGTCTTCGAAGCGGTTGATCTTCCCGATGTGATGGAATGTGTCGCCGATGTTGAAGATGACAAGCTCTCCGACGAGTTTCTCAATTTGCACCTCATAGGTTCTTCCGAGTGTGAACGGCGCAGGGTTTACCGGCAGCTTCTGCTGATCCAACGCATATGGCGTCTGCTGATCGGTATAAGGAATGAGCCATTTCACATGCTGAATAGCAATCAGCATCGTTTTATAAACTGGTGAATAAAACACGAAGTAAT
This sequence comes from Falsibacillus pallidus, assembly GCF_050990905.1. Taxonomy (GTDB): domain Bacteria; phylum Bacillota; class Bacilli; order Bacillales; family DSM-25281; genus Falsibacillus; species Falsibacillus pallidus_A. Next base: position 3,671,369 of record NZ_CP158866.1, on the reverse strand, counting down.
TATTCATGACACTCGTGATATAACCGTGAAGGGGCTGATTCCCTGTGGTGTAAATCTCTGCGAATCGCCCTCTCGCGGCATTCAGCGTCTTGCGGAAGGAGAGTTCATTTTCCGAGTTAATACTTGGCGCACCAGGAGGGGATGAGACGGAATCCTCCTTGTCCGATTTACTGAAATATTGGATGTGTACAGAAGGGATGTATAAGAAATCTTCCCCGTTATACAAGACGACAATGTCACTTCCCACTTCCAGCAAAACGCCTTTCACAATTTTTTTTCCTGAAAGTTCAATGGTAATGGTTTCCCCGATAAAGGGTTGAATTAACTTGCTCATAGTATTCCTCCTATTAATATACAAACCACTCGATCCAATAATAAAGGCTGCACAAGCCGACAATCAGGCCGACTGGAATCACCAGAATGGTGACGCGGATGTATTTTCCCCACGTCATGGCAATCCCGTGTTCTTTCAGAAGATACATCCAGATCAGCGTGGCCAAGGTCCCGACAGGCGTCAACAGTGCCCCGATATCACTCCCCATGACAGTTGCCAAGTATGTGATTTGCGTCATATGCGGGGCAAGTCCCAAATCTGTGATGGCCAAAGTGCCGATCATGACGGCAGGGAGATTATTGAAAATGTTCGAAAACACTGTAAGAAGAAGACCCATGACCAGACTTGCCTGAAGTCCGCTTTCATGAACGTAATTTTGCAGATGGGTTGTCAGAAAGGTGTTCAATCCAACATTTTTCAATCCGTAGACGAGGACGTACATATTGAAAGCGAAAAGAAGGATATGCCAAGGCGTTTTTGTGATGATATCAAATGCCCCTTTTTTCATCCGGATCCATCTGGCGGCAATCATGAGAGCGGCACCGGTTAATCCGATCCATTCAATCGGTACGCCGAATGGGGATAGGACAAAGAAGCTTGTACGTGTTGCAATCACAATTACCATGCTCACTTTAAATAGGGGCCAATCGATCTTTGGCTGTTCATGTGCAGACAATGGGTGTGTATATTCATAGCGGCTGTTTCCTTCATTCCATTTGATAGGGACTTTGCGGATTTTCTTCGGAATGCTCCGGCGGAAAAGACGATAGAGAAGGGCAGCAATGACGATGATGGCCAGCATGGCTGGTACGAACATCATCTCAATGTAGCTGTTCAAGCTGAGTCCTACTATTTTCAGGGCGATCAGGTTGGATATGTTGCTGACGGCAATGGGGGCGCTGGCTGCAGTGGCAATCAAGGCTCCGGAAATAAAGTAAGGGGTCATCTGGTGAGGCTTTAGCTTTAAAAGTTGGACAGTGTGGATGATGATGGGTGTTGTGATCAGGATGCTGCCGTCATTATTGAAAAACAGGGTCATGAAGAAACAGAGAAGATTGATGTAAAGATATAATCTTATCCCGGATCCATTGGATTTTTGGACGATATTGACGGCAATCCATCGAAAGAAACCAATGCTGTCGAGAACGATTGACATGATGATCGTTGAAATAATGGTCAAAGAGGCACCGCTGACAATCGAAAAGATACGGGCAACATCCGCCAGAGGAACAATGCCCGCCAGTAAGACAATGAATGCACCGACGGAAGTGGGGACCGTTTCATTAAGGCCGAATGGCCGGGAAAGCATAACGAAAATCGTTAACGTAAAAACAGTAATCATAATGATTAAATTCAGCTCACCCATGATAGTGAGCCGCCTCAGCCGTTAAGGCGGAAGGTGTCGTGGCCGTAGGAATGGAATGCACACTTTCTGGTTCAGCCGGTTTTATAAACAGCAGATAGAAAAAAACACCGGACATGATGAAAAACATAAGGAAAAAAAGAACCATTAGCATACAAAATTCCTCCTTTCATAAAGGTTTGGAAGAGCAATCACCCTTCCTGTTCTCTTTGGAGCCGCTTTTCTTTAAGCTGCAGATACATTTTCTCTGCGTGCTTCATCAAAGAGTAATATTGATTTTCAAGCTGTAAATCACTTGGACTTTCGACTCTCGCTTCAGGAGCAGCCGGAATGTCTATGGGTTCGCTGGCTTCCGAATTTATAGATTCGTTTTCATCTGTTTTAGATGATTGCAAGGACTCTTCGAATTGAGCGAGATTCTTCTGTTTCTTTTTTCGCCTTTTGATATTGCTCTCCATCACAAATGGTTCAAAGTCATCGGCCATATAGGTTGGAGACTCAGGGTTTGCAGAAGCAGGGGTAGTTGTTGAAGGTTTTTGATAATAATTGAGATTGAGCGGAGGAAGCGGAGCTACATCGATGACTTCATTTGTACGTTTTTTCTCCTCTTTTTCTTGCTTAACCTCAGTGGATGATTGGTTCTTTTCTTCTTGCTTGTCTTCTTGTACTTTTTCTTGCTGCTTCTCTTCCTTTTTCTCTTCTTTCAGCGCCCCGATATAAAGCTGTGAAATATGGGATTTATTGATTAAAATGCTGTCTTCTTTGCTGAGAAGGACAAGGTGTTCGTCGTGGCTGCGGCTTAAAATTCCCTCGAAGACGTCTGCTCCACATTTCAAAGTGATCCACTGATACTGGCATTCCGCCAAAATATCATTGAGAGATTCACCCTGGATGAACTCGACTGTCGAGGCTTGCGGCTGATATTCCCTCGTATTCTTGGAAACCGCTAATATCTGCTCGAATTTTAAATAGTGGGATTGATCCTCCTCTTTTTCCAGGACTAAAAAATCCTCTTCCGCATAGGCCAATAATCCGTTGATTACTTCTCCATCTTTTAGAAAGACTTCGATCGTAAAACCCATCAATTCTTTAAGAGCATCTATAAAAGACAATTTCAATTCATTTTCCAATTTAGGGACCTCCTCATAAAATCTGCACACACTGATGGCTAAAATATACCTACAGTGTATGAATCCCTTATTTGGATTGTTTGTTGTCCTCTTTGTTTTCTTCCTTTTTCTCCTCTTTTTGGTCTTCTTTGTTTTCCACTTTTACACCATAGCTGACGCTTTTGATATGGAATAGGGCGATTCGCACCACTTCTTCATGGTGGACAATGGTTACGTAGTTTTCATTTACATCATCCAGTACGCCTTCCAATGCGTCATGGCCGCCTCTATTAATTTTGACCCATTGGTATTTCATTTGGCTGAGAAGTTCCCCGAACGTATCAGCTTTCAAATATGCTAGTGTTTCCGGCAATTCCATATTAAAATCGAGTCCTTTTTTCGCATTGTCGGTCATGCTTTTCACATGGTCATGCTTGTAGTAGACAACGCCGTCTTTCTCAGTCAAAAGTGTGAAGTAGTCATCTGTGCTTCCCAAGACCAAGCCGGTCCGCGCTTCGTGGCCGCCTCTATTGATTTTGACAACCTTTCCTTGCAGTCCTCTCATTAACTCTCCATTCATTTCTTTTTCCCTCCAATAAATATAAGCATTTTCACTGTAAGTATATGTGTCATGGGAGGACAAGGTACTATGGCAATAGCCTGTTTTCTAGCAAAATAGGTGAATATGCATAATCAAATTAGAAGAGTCTTCCGAGAAAAATCGAGCGGGATGAATAGGGTCGGACATCCTTACATATATATGAGAAAAGAATAGGCTGACGAAAGAAGGAGGGGAAGCATTGGATCTGCTCAATGTCTATAAAAATAGCACCATCATTCTTCTCATATTTTTAGTCCTGGGGCTTCTGCTGCCGATTGTGGCACTTAGCTTAGGGAGGATGCTCCGTCCGAGTGTGCGGAGCGAAGCCAAAGAAACGACGTATGAAAGCGGAATCGAGCCATTCCACGACTCCCGGGTGCAATTCAATGTCCGCTATTATATGTTCGCTCTATTATTTGTCATTTTTGATGTCGAGACGGTTTTTCTTTATCCATGGGCCGCTGCCTATAATCAACTCGGGCTGTTCGCGCTTGTTGAAATGATCATCTTTATCGCGATGCTTGCCATTGGTCTCCTATATGCTTGGAAGAAGAAGGTGTTGACGTGGATGTAAGTATTCAAGAAATGGAAGAAGTGAAACGGAATATATTTTTCTCATCCCTGGAGCAGCTGAAGGGCTGGGCGCGAAGCAACTCGCTTTGGCCGATGACATTCGGGCTTGCCTGCTGTGCCATTGAAATGATGGGATCGGGTTCTGCCCATTATGACCTTGATCGATTCGGGTCATTTTTCCGGACGTCCCCAAGGCAATCCGATGTCATGATCGTATCGGGAACGGTGACGAAGAAAATGGCGCCGATTGTCAAACGGCTTTATGATCAAATGCCTGAACCGAAATGGGTCATCGCCATGGGCTCCTGTGCAACGGCCGGCGGACCATACATAAAGTCGTACAGCGTGGTTAAAGGCGTCGATCAGGTCGTGCCGGTGGATGTCTATATCCCGGGGTGCCCGCCAAATCCGGCCGCATTGATTTATGGCATCAATAAACTCAAGGAAAAAATCCGCTATGAAGCCAAAACCGGGAAGAAGGTGAAGTAGCGGTGGTGCGGAAAAAAGGGAACAACAGCTTGAAAAAGCAGGCGGCTCGAAAAGCGAGGGAAAAAGCCCGCAAATTGAAGGAAGAAAAACAGCAAGCACTAAAGCTATTGAAAAGCGAAGAAAATAGATCGATAGAGGACGAGAAAGAAATCGAGAGAATCATAGATTGGCTGGAAGAACCCGAGGAAGAATCGGTAGAAGCAGAAGGTGAGGAAACGGCGGTCCAAAAGGAAACTCGGACCGAAACGCTGGAAGAGGGGCTCGATCTTCAGAAAAAGAAGAAAGCAGCAGCTGAAAAAGCCAAGGCTGAGGCATTGGCCAAAAAGCAGGCAAACAAGGAGAGAGACGCTTCTCAAAAGGTACCTGAAACAGATGCGGCGCTGGAGCGGACGTTGAATGAAGAAAAGAAAGAGCCTGAAGCTCCTTCGGTAAAAGAAGAAGCGGCCGATTCGCAGGAAAAACCATCTGGTGAAGTGGAACTCCACGAATCACCTGACGAAATCGACTTAGCGAAGCAAAAAGCCGCAGCAGCCGCCAAGGCAAAAGCAGCGGCCCTTGCACGGAAAAAAGCGAAAGAAGAGGCGCAGTCAGCGGAATCATCGAAGGAAGCTGTGGAGACAGAATCGCCAGCGGAATCAGATGACCTGGTGAAGCAAAAAGCGGCAGCCGCCGCCAAGGCAAAAGCCGCAGCCCTTGCTCGAAAGAAAGCGAAAGAAGCAGCACAAGCCGAAACAGGAGAAGCAGAATCAGCAGAATCTCCCGCTGAATCGGACCTGGCAAAACAAAAAGCCGCTGCCGTAGCGAAAGCAAAAGCTGCTGCTCTCGCAAAGAAAAAAGCGAAAGAGCTAGCAGAAGCTGCCGGAGCGTCTGCTGAGTCAGGGGCGACCGAAAGCCCTGAGGCCGACCTCAAGGAAGCAAAAGCCAAAGCGGTAGCAGCTGCTAAAGCGAAAGCAAAGGCGGCCGCCGCTGCAAAGGCGAAAGCCATGGCGAAAGGAAAGGATGACAGTGCGGAGGAAGGTGGCCAATCAGCACTAAAGGCTCCGTCGCCGAACCAGCCGCTCCTCGACGAATGCGCCAACGCCATCACGGCTAAATTTGGGAAGGCTGCGATTGAAGAAGCATCGATCAATCCTCTTTCCAAAGATGTACCGACCATCAAGGTCCAAAAAGGAGTCTATTATTCTATTATTTCACTTCTCAAATCAATGGATTACACCTATATGAGCGAACTGCATGCAACCGATTACGGCACGAATATGGAGCTGTATGTGTCCCTTTCCTCTTTTTCAGGCAAAAAGGATGTCGCCGTCAAAGTGGAGCTCGACCGAAGCAATCCCGAAGCGGAGTCCATCACTTCCCTATATCCAGGTGCAGAATGGCCGGAATGCGAAGTCTATGACCTGCTCGGGGTCCGCTTCACGGGCCACCCTGACCTCAGACGGATCTTCTTGGGTGAGGATTGGATCGGCTTCCCGCTCCGCAAGGACTATGAAGAAGCAGAGGAGGTGAGCGAATGGTAAGAACCGAAGAAATGATCTTGAATGTAGGGCCGCAGCATCCGAGCACACACGGTGTCTTCCGCCTGGTGCTGACGATTGATGGAGAGACGATCACTAAAGCAGAGCCAGTGATCGGCTACCTGCATCGGGGTACGGAGAAAATCGCCGAGAACCTGCAGTACACGCAGATCATCCCCTACACCGACCGGATGGACTACGTCTCGGCCATGACGAATAACTATGTCATCTGCCATGCGGTTGAAACGATGATGGCAATCGAACTGCCGGAGCGGGCCGAATTTCTAAGGCTTCTTGCCATGGAGCTCGGGAGGGTCGCAAGTCATCTCGTCTGGTGGGGCACGTACCTATTGGATATCGGTGCTGTAAGTCCATTCCTATACGCCTTCCGGGAGCGCGAGATGATCATCAATCTGCTCGCTGAACTTTCCGGGGCGCGCCTGACCTTCAACTATATGCGGATTGGCGGGGTGAAATGGGATGCACCGGACAGCTGGATCGATAAAGTGAAGGCGTTCGTCCCCCATATGCGGAAGGAACTGAAAGGCTACCACCAGCTGGTGACCGGGAATGAAATTTTCCTGAAGCGCTTAAGGGGCGTCGGCGTCTATTCGAAAGAAGAAGCACTGCAATATTCCCTTAGCGGCGCCAATCTCAGATGTACGGGGATCAATCGCGATCTGCGAAAAGATGAACCGTACTCCATCTACAATCGGTTTGACTTCGATGTCATCACCCGTGAAGAAGGGGACTGCCTTGCCCGCTATGAATGCAGGATGGCAGAAATCGAAGAGTCGTTGAAAATCATCGAGCAGGCAGTTGAGCAATTTCCGGGGGAAGGGCCGATTATGGCAAAAGTGCCGAAGATCGTGAAGCCGCCAAAAGGAGAGGCTTATGTGAAAATCGAGTCGCCCCGGGGTGAAATCGGCTGCTATATCGCCAGTGAAGGAAAAAAAGAGCCTTACCGGCTGAAATTCAGGAGGCCATCCTTCTATAACCTTCAAATTCTCCCAAAGCTCCTGAAAGGCCAGAATATCGCCAATGTCATTGCCATTCTTGGAGCCATTGACATTGTACTCGGGGAGGTGGACGGCTGATGGTGCAGGAGCTGTTGCATGGTGCACCGACGATAGGGAATGCGCTCGGATTTTTCATCATGGGTGTCATACTCCTCTTCGTTGTTTTGGGTTTTGTGACATACGCCATTTTGGCAGAACGAAAAGTGATGGGCTTCATGCAGCTGAGGCATGGGCCTAATCAGGTCGGGGGCAGATGGGGGCTTCTCCAGACCGTCGCGGATGTTTTAAAGCTGCTCCTGAAAGAGGATACCATTCCAAAGGCAGCGGACCGGCCGCTTTTTATCATTGCGCCTGTCATAGCATTTGCACCGGCATTCATGGTGCTCGCGGTCATTCCATTTACGGACCAGCTGCAGTTTGCAGATATCGGGGTTGGGCTCCTTTACTATATTGCCGTGTCGGGATTGACGACGATTGGCATCCTGACGGCAGGCTGGGGATCGAATAATAAATATGCCTTGTTGGGGGGCATGAGGGCGGCCGCACAGATGATTTCCTATGAAATCCCGCTCGTCATGTCTGTAATCGGCATCATCCTTCTTTCGGGAAGCCTGAACCTGCAAACAATCGTTTCGGCACAGGACAGCGTATGGTTCATTTTTTATCAGCCGATCGGATTCATTGTCTTTTTCATTGCATCCATCGCAGAGCTGAACCGGACGCCATTCGACCTGCCTGAAGCAGAATCGGAGCTTGTTGCAGGCTACCATGTGGAATACTCCGGGTTTCGGTGGGCCTTTTTTATGCTTTCAGAATATGTGTACCTGTTTGCCATGGCGGCATTGACGACCGTATTGTTCTTTGGCGGCTGGAGTCCGGCATTCCATCTTGATTTCATCCCCGGACCTATCTGGTTTGCTGTGAAATTCAGCATCATCGTCTTCCTGATGATCTGGCTGCGGGTGACCCTGCCGCGGCTCCGTGCAGACCAGCTGATGGAGTTCGGGTGGAAGGTCCTCCTGCCGATTGCGCTTGGAAACATTGTACTGACGGCTCTCCTGAAGGAATTATTGAACTTGTGAAGGAGGAGGGAAAATCATGCTTGGATGGACAAAAGGACTTGCCTACACGCTGAAAAATTTAACGAAGGAAAAAGTGACCTACGATTATCCGAATGAACCGCTGCCGCTTCCGGACCGGTTCAGGGGCATACAGAAGTTTTACCCGGATAAGTGCATCGTCTGCAACATGTGCGTCAATATCTGCCCGACGGACTGCATTTCACTGACGGGAAAGAAAAACCCGGATCCGGAGAAAAAAGGGAAGGTCATCGAAACGTATGACATCAACTTTGAAATCTGCATCCTCTGCGACCTCTGTACGGAGGTATGTCCGACGGAAGCGATCGTCATGACGAATAATTTCGAGCTTTCTCAATATACGAGGGGCGAATTGTATAAAGACATGGCCTGGCTGGATGCAAATGACAAGAACGTAAGGAAGGAGAACAAGGTATGACGGGTGAATGGTGGATGTTCCTCATATTGTCCCTGATGGCGATCACTGGTGCAGTACTCATGCTTCAATTGACGAAAGTCATTCACATGGTCCTTGCTCTCGTCCTTACTTTTGTCAGCATCGCCGGCCTTTATTTCCTGCTGGCGGCCGAATTCATCGCGGTCGTCCAGCTCCTCATCTACTCCGGGGCAGTGACCATCATCATGCTTTTCGGCATCATGCTGACAAACCGGATGGAAGACCAGGGAAAAAGGGAGTACACCTGGAAAAAGTGGGGCATTTTCATTGGGGTCCTCGGATTTGCCGTCATGGTATTCACAGCCATTCGCTCCTTGGATTTCGGGACGGCAGGGACGCTTGCGAAAGACAATACGAAGGAAATTGGAAAGGCGCTGTACAGCCATTGGATCATCCCGTTTGAATTGGCTTCGGTCCTGCTTTTGGCCGCACTGGTCGGCGCCGTCATTTTAGCGAAGAAAGAAGACGGGGAGGCGAAAGAATCATGACATCCATTCCTGTCTCAGGCTATTTGACCGTCGCGCTCCTGCTCTTTTCCATCGGGCTTTTTGGAGCATTGACGAAGAAAAACACAGTGATTGTCCTGATTTGCATCGAATTGATGCTGAACGCGGTCAACCTAAATCTCGTTGCATTCAGCCGCATGGGAGCGGTGCCGTCCATCGATGGACAGATTTTTGCGTTGTTTTCCATCGCGGTGGCCGCAGCAGAAGCGGCTGTCGGACTGGCCATCCTTCTCGCCCTCTACCGCAATCGGAAAACCGTCAAAATTACCGAGTTCACAAATCTGAAGCATTGACAGCTTCTATGTTTACAATGTCTGTTTTCGTAAACATTGTTGTTAAAATCTTACTGCCGATTTTAACGTGAAAATACCTGTTTTGCGCGTTGGTATAGAGTATCCAGGCTCTTTTCAGATAGATCTCATGTATAGTTTGCATTCCTGTTTTAGCGACTAAAGCAACAAACTTTAAGAAAAGAGCCTTTCGAAAAGGCCCTTACTAAAAAGAGCCATAGACAAAAGGGGTTGAGAAACCATGAATGAGTCCGCATGGCTCATACCGATCGTACCACTGTTAGCCTTTCTTCTAATCCTATTGCTGCAAAGGGGAAAAGACCAGGCCGCGGCATATACGGGGATCCTGGCCACCGCCATCTCCTTTATCCTATCCGCCATGATTCTTTTTGACGGCATAGACGGGGAAAAATCATGGGATTGGCTGAAATTCGGCGATTATACTGTGAAAATGGGGTTTGAACTGACGACGCTGAATGTCCTGATGCTCGTCCTGGTCTCATTCATCAGCCTGATGGTCCAGATCTATTCGCTCGGCTACATGAAAAGCGACAAGCGGATGGCGATCTTTTATGGATACTTGAATTTTTTCACGTTCGCGATGCTTGGATTGGTCCTGTCTCCGAACCTGCTGCAGCTGTATTTTTTCTGGGAGCTGGTTGGCCTCGGGTCATTCCTGTTGATCGGATTTTATTTTTATAAACAAGAAGCAAAGCAGGCCGCAAAAAAAGCGTTCATCATGACGCGGATCGGCGATGTCGGCCTTTTGATCGGGATCATCCTTTTATATTGGAAGACCGGAAGCTTTGACTACGATGACATTTTTGCCTCCATTGGATCCGGCGATTTGACGAGTGGCATGATCACCTTGACGGCGCTTCTCATTTTTGTCGGTGCCATGGGGAAATCAGGGCAGTTCCCGCTCCATTCCTGGCTCCCGGATGCGATGGAGGGGCCGACGCCTATATCCGCATTGATCCACGCAGCGACGATGGTGGCAGCAGGGGTCTATTTGGTCGCTGTCATGTTTCCATTGTTTGAAGCTAGCAGTGCGGCGCTTCTTACTGTTTCAATCGTCGGTGGGTTCACGGCTATTTTCGCCGCGTTCCTTGGCCTGGTCCAATATGATATTAAACGCATCCTCGCTTATTCAACTGTGAGCCAGCTCGGCTACATGATGCTCGCGCTCGGCTCTGCGGGGTATACGGCAGGCGTATTTCATCTATTCACGCACGCCTTCTTTAAATCTCTTTTATTCCTGGCAGTCGGCAGTGTAATCCATGCTGCCCATACACAGGACATCCGGGATATGGGCGGTCTTTGGGGCAAAATGAAATTCACAGCTCCACTCTTTCTGATCGGTGCCCTCGCCTTGACGGGATTCCCATTCTTTTCAGGGTTCTTCAGCAAAGAGGCCATCTTTACCGCCATATATGAAAATGGCCCGAATTATTTATTTTGGCTTGCCTTAATCACCGCTTTTTTCACATCCATCTATGTGTTCAGGATGTTTTTCATGGTATTTTTCAGAAACCGGACAGGGCATACAAGGCACGCTTCCATTCAGGAATCTCCAGCCGTCATGATTGTGCCGATGGCTGTTTTGGCGGTTTTCGCCTTCGGAATCGGCTTTATCGAAAGCCCATGGAGCAGCATGTTCAGCGATTGGCTCAGGCCTGATCTGGCCACGGTGCATGCCCCGGGCTGGATCATGATGTATTCGTCCATTTTTTCCTTGATGGGAATCTTTTTTGCCTACTACTGCTTTCAAAATCCAACATTCCCGCCGGAAGCCTGGTCAACGGCAATGCCGATTACCCGCCAATTCTTGTTGAATAAAGGGTATATCGACGAAGTATACGGCTGGACGGTGGTTCGCTTTACAAAAGGATTCGGGAAGTTTCTGAGGTGGTTTGACAGCTTGATTGTCGAAGGGATTGCTTCAGGTGCGGCGAACCTCTTTCAGACGTTTGGAAAATTCGTCACAAGGATGCAGAACGGGCAGGTTCAGAGATATGGATTTGCAGCTGTGGCCGGCCTTGTCCTTATCATGCTCGTATACTTTTTGACAGGGGGATATTTCGGATGAATGCCAGCTATTTCTTACCCATACTCGTCTTTAGTCCTCTTGTCATGCTTCTGCTCCTCTTGATTGTCCCAAAAACAGAGAGGAAATTCATTCAATGGTTCGGTGTGATCGGAACGCTGCCGTCCCTTTTCGTTGCGGTTTACGGATACAGCGAGGTGCTTCACGGCAGCCATTTGAGCGACTGGAGCATCAAGCACAGCTGGATTCAGTTCGGGAATATCAGCTACTTGCAGGAACAGCTTTTCAGCATCGACTTTGAAATGGGGGCGGACGGACTCTCCATGCTTATGGTCCTGCTCACGGCTGTGATTGCATCCATGGCTGCAATCGCTTCATTCAAAATCCAGAAGGAATGGAAAGGCTACACGCTTTTATTTTTCCTTTTGGAAGCAGGGATGCTCGGCGTTTTCACTTCCCAAAATATGATTCTGTTCTTCTTGTTCTTTGAAGTGACGCTCATTGCGACATTTTTCCTCATTGGAAAATGGGGAGGGATTGCCCGGGAAAAGGCATCCTATGCGTATCTCATTTACAACGGGCTCGGTTCAGCGATCCTGCTCCTTGTGATTGTGTATCTATTTGTCAAAACAGGCACGGTCAATTTTGAAAAACTCCAATTCCTGCTGGCGGGAGACGGGGGAGAAATGGCTTCGACGATTTCCGGAGCGGCAAAGGACTGGCTGCTTGCTGCCGTTCTGGTGGCTTTCGGCTTTAAATTGCCGGCATTCCCGCTTCACCGCTGGATGGTCAAGGTCCACGTGGAAGCTCCGCCATCCGTTGTCATGCTGCACTCCGGGGTCCTTTTGAAGATGGGGGCTTACGGGATCATCCGCTTCGGCCTGGAGCTTTTTCCTGATACGTTTCAAAAGGCCTCTATTTGGATTTTGATTGCGGGCGTCGTGAATCTTTTGTTCGGCGCATTTGTCGCATTCGTCCAGACGGATTTGAAAAAAGTGCTGGCATACTCATCGATTTCCCATATGGGGATTGTCCTGTTGGGGCTCGGCGCTGCCAATGAAGCAGGCATCCAGGGGGCGATTTTCCAGACCGTTTCCCACGGGTTCATCTCGGCATTCCTGTTCCTGTTGGTGGGGATTCTTGTTTATCGAAGCAACACCACTGATATACGTAAGCTCGGCGGACTGGCAAAAAAAATGCCGAAGTTCTCCGGGTTCCTGCTGATCGCCGGCCTTGCCTCACTGGGGCTTCCGGGTCTGTCCGGGTTTGTCAGTGAATTCACTGCGTTTTTAGGTGTATTCGAAGAGTGGCCGATTATTGGGGCTGTAGCTTCACTCGGTGTAATCCTGACTGCCGTGTATGTGTTGAAAGCTATTATGGATATGAGTTTTGGCGAGATGACCCCCCTGAAGAAAATATGGTTCGATCTGCGAAAAACTGAATGGGTGCCGACAATCTGTCTCACTGTGATGATTGTCGTAATGGGTGTCTATCCGAGCATCGTGAGCACGGCGATTCAAGAAAGCATTAAGTCGATTCTAATGGGAATGGGAGGGTGAACAAATGAATGAATCAATGATGAGTGGAACGTGGTTATTGATGACGCCAGAATTCATTGTGCTGGGCGCTGCAGTACTGATCTCCCTGCTCGATTTATTCCTCCCCAAAAAAGTGAATCGGCTGCTTTTGGGATGGCTCTCGGTGCTGTCCGTCCTTGCCGGCGGAATCGTGCTGCTCCTCTTTTCGGGAGTAGACAGTGCGTCGATTTTATATGGAACATTCCAATTGGATGCGTTCGCCAAAGCATTTAAGCTCATATTAATGATTGGGGTCCTGCTCATCCTGCTGATGAGCATCCACAAAGGGGAGGAGAATGGCCGCTCGAATGTGAGGGGGGAGTATTTTTACCTGCTCCTTACCGCACTGCTTGGCGCCATGATGCTTTCGTCCAGTGGAGACCTCATCACCTTGTTTGTCGGACTTGAGCTATTGGCGGTTTCTTCTTATATATTGGCCGGGATCAAAAAAGACGATATCCGCTCCAATGAAGCGGCACTGAAATATGTTGTGAATGGCGGCATTTCAACGGCAATCACGCTGTTTGGGATGAGCTATTTATATGGAGTGACCGGCACAACGAATCTTGCGAAAATGGGGGAGGCGCTGAGCGGAGTCTTTGACAGCGGACTTCAGCTCCTGCTGGGGATTTCGTTCCTCCTGATCCTTGTCGGTCTTGCGTTTAAAACAGCGACCGTCCCGTTTCATATGTGGGTGGCGGATGTCTATGAAGGAGCTCCGGCTGCTGTCACAGCATTCTTGAGCGCAGTTTCCAAGACGGCAGGGTTCATCCTGCTGCTCCGCTTATTGGCAGGGATTTTTGCCGCTGCACCATCAAAAGGACTGACATCCGTTTCGATGCTGGTCGATATGAGGATGTACATCGCAGCCTTGGCCGCTGCAGCCATGATCATCGGCACGCTCGGTGCACTTCGGCAGCGGAATATCAAAAGGATGCTCGCTTACTCCAGCATCGTCCACGGGGGATATCTGCTTGGTGCCGTGGCATCGCTGTCCATTTTTATGATGGATACCATTTGGTTCTACCTGCTGACGTACACCATCATGACAATCGGGACATTCGTCATCATCCAATGGGTCATCATGCAGACAAAAACCAATGATATCAGCGGTTTCGCTGGACTTTACCAGCGTTCTCCGTGGACGGCCGGGGCGCTCGGAATCCTCCTGTTATCTTTGGCAGGGATCCCGGGGACGGCAGGATTCATAGCGAAGCTGAAAATCATCATGTCCCTGCTGGTGCAGGATAACAGCCTATGGTGGCTTGCAATTATCATGATCGTCGCGACCGTGGTATCTTATGTGTATTATTTCGGGATCTTCATCCAAGTATTCTTCCGGAGAGAGGAGCAGATCTTGAAAGACCGCCTTTCATTCGGAGGAAAGCTTGCACTCTGCATCGCCGTAGGAGCGACCGTCCTATTCGGCATCCTGCCAAACATCCCGCTCGACTACTTTCAGCACTACTTCGGCTCGTGAAGTGAATATTTGAAATAACCAAAAACGCCTCCCCAGAGAGGCGTTTTTTTGTGTTCGACAAATATCGGGGCGATTCGGGTGGTGACAGGCACCACCCGAATAATCTTGTGTAAACGCTGTCATGTTTTGCCCGCGCCAGCACTGGATTTTCACGAAAAATAATTTGCTGAAATAACATAAATTACGGATGAAAATCAAGGGGTTTGTGTTACAATGTGGGATGGGTCGAATTTTAGCGAAACTGAAAGGATTTTGGAGGGTTAAAAGGATGGTATCTCAATTTGGGCAAGAAGCATTGATCAGCATCATTTCTCAGCTTGTGTTCATGGCTGTCGCATTTTATGCACTGCAGGCATTGAATTTTGAGAAACTCATAAGGGCCAACCGTGTTTTCCAGGCAAGGCTCCTCTATATCGTTTTGACCATTGCCCTTGGCACCATATTAAGCAATTTTTTCCTTGATTATCTCCTATGGTCCAAACAGCTTCAGTTCCTGCTTCAATTCGTTTCATTTTTGTAAAAAAATAGGTCTTACTGCATGTTTCCAAATAAAAGATAATTGATTATTATTTGATTTGCATTAAGATTTTCAGGTTGTTCGTACATGTCAAAAAGTGACGACAATTCCCATGTATTCTCTGTCTCTTAGTGGAAAGAATGGTTACTAAGAGGGGGAGATAGATATGAATAAAAAGATAAAGAAATTTTCCATTGGACTTATATCCATTGTTTTAATAGGTTTCATCTTTTTTTTATTGGGGAATACAACAACCAATGCAGCGAAACAAGGCGCTGATCTATGGCAGATGGCTGAAGCAATTGAACATGAAAACGGTCAAGTCATTGAATGGTCTCTATATACAAGAGAGACAGTGAACGTGAAGGATGAGGGGCAGTTCCGCTCAAAGCTTGTCGAATTAAAGCGAAAATTCCCGAAATGGAATTGGGAGCAGCCAAACGGCGAGAACCGCTTTGCAGCAGTCGGCACCAACCCTTCCGCAGTAGATTCCGCCTTGCAAGAAAAAATTCAATTGATCTCGACCCTCAAAAATGGACATCGCTATTCGTATGTTATCTATGAAGTGTCAGGTCAAAATTGGAGCAATCATATAGCCGAAAGCATCAAGGATTTCTTTCCGAATCGATTGGCTCTAATTTACAAGGAAAAACCTGCTATATTCTCTTGTATCAAAGGCGAATTCAATGATAAGATGGATAATGTTTTATTGTTAAAAGCAGGGAAATTGCTGAAAGATCTGCATGCTGAAGAAAAGGAGTCTTTGAAAGAAAAAGATTTCTATTCCGTTTCTGCATACTCGCCAGATTTTACACAAGCTGTTCCATTAAAGAACAGTCAGATGAATGTCCAAATAGGCCTTAGGAAAAATGGAATGGGCGCCAAAACTACTGTAGTGATTGGCACACCCATCATAACGATTGAATATTAATATATAGAAATTGGACGCGGAGGGGAATACTCTTGGAAAAGATCATCGTCCGCGGTGGAAACAGATTGAACGGTACAGTCAAAGCCGAAGGGGCAAAAAATGCTGTATTGCCTGTTCTCACTGCAACATTATTAGCAAGTGAAGGAAAAAGTATCATTCGCGACGTACCAACTCTCTCCGATGTATATACAATTAATGAAGTTTTACGTTCATTGAATGCAGACGTTTCATTCAATGGTGAATATGTAGTTGTGGATGCATCAAAAGAGTTGAATATTGAAGCACGATTCGAATATGTGCGTAAAATGCGCGCTTCTGTTCTTGTGATGGGGCCTTTATTGGCGCGTCACGGAAAAGCACGTGTAGCACTTCCAGGCGGTTGTGCAATTGGGTCACGTCCGATTGATCTTCATTTAAAAGGTTTCGAAGCAATGGGTGCGAAAGTAAAGGTTGGAAATGGCTTCATTGAAGCAGAAGTCGAAGATAGACTTCAAGGCGCTAAAATCTACCTTGACTTCCCAAGTGTGGGTGCAACTCAAAACATCATGATGGCTGCTGCTCTTGCAAAAGGCACATCCGTCATCGAAAACTGTGCAAAAGAACCCGAAATCGTCGATTTAGCCAACTATTTAAATAAAATGGGCGCCAACGTTAAAGGCGCAGGCACAGGTACTATCCGTATCGAAGGTGTAGAACGCCTTTACGGTGCCGATCATACAATCATCCCAGACAGAATCGAAGCTGGTACATTCATGGTTGCAGCAGCTGTTACGGGCGGAAACGTCCTAGTCAGAGGCGCAGTCCCTGAACATATCTCTTCCCTTGTTTCCAAATTGGAAGAAATGGGCGTCATCATCCAGGAGGAAGAAGATGGCCTGCGCGTCATCGGTCCTGAAAAGCTTAAAGCGGTAGACATCAAAACGATGCCTCACCCAGGATTCCCTACGGATATGCAGTCCCAAATGATGGCTCTTCTCCTTTGCGCAGAAGGCACAAGCATGATCACTGAAACAGTATTTGAAAACCGCTTCATGCACGTGGAAGAATTCCGCCGCATGAATGCCGATATCAAAATCGAAGGCAGATCCGTCATTATGAACGGACCAAGCCAGCTACAAGGTGCAGAAGTTGCAGCAACAGACCTTCGCGCAGCGGCAGCCCTCATCATTGCAGGACTGAAAGCTGACGGCTACACTCGTGTAACCGAGCTGAAACACTTAGACCGCGGATACTTGAACTTCCACAACAAACTTGCAGCGCTTGGAGCAGATATCGAACGCATCACAGAAGCTGACGAAACAACTCCAGCAGCTGAATACGTAGAAGACATGAACGCGTAATCATAACTACCTTATATACAGTACGGAAAGAAGCACTACTATTGCAATTTCGGCTGAATATTCAAAAAACACCCCGCTACGTTGCGTATGGGGTGTTTTTTTGTTGTGGAAAAGTATAGGTTGAGCGAGCGCTCAGTCATAACGAATCCACAAAAAAATACCCGCCCCACAATCGGGACGGGTCAAAATCTATAGTATTAGGGAGAATACTAGAGTCAATCAAAGAAAATCACTTTCAATCATTGCGGCAGAGTTGCCGTAAAACAAATTACTGAACACCAACAGCATCGAACGCTTTATTCACAGCATTCACTTCAGCGGAACCGGCGCCGTATAGATCAGCAGCTGCCTGTGCAGCAGAAGCGCGCGCTTGGCTGAAGGTTGCATTGGAAGTCAGATAAACCGTGTTGGCGCGATAGAAAATGGCGCCCATCTTATCGCGGCCGATAGCAGGGACGGTGACTCCATAGTGTGTGCCGCCTTCACATAGAAGGTACGCAGCTTTATTGATGATGCTGCTGTTCGTATGGACGCCTCCGTTGTCGCTCGTACCCGTGTAGCGTTTAGAATAGTGGTCCGGATAGCCATATTTCGTCGGATCGCTCATGGAACGAAGCGCATCGCCAGCTGTACCCGGTGTATAAATGTCCTCACCGATTTCATAATCCGGATTTTTGCCGTTATAGAACTCAATCAGCGTACCGAATATGTCGGAGAGGGACTCATTCAACGCACCTGACTCATTTTGATAGACGAGGCCGGAGCTCTTCTCGGTCACAGCATGCGTCAGTTCGTGTCCAACGACATCAATGCCGCCAGAGAAGGAAGTGAAGTTTGTACCGTCGCCATCCCCGTAGACCATCTGAGAGCCATTCCAAAACGCGTTATTATAATTTCTGCTGTAATGGACGGAAGATTTGATCGCCGCGCCCTTGTTGTCATAAGAGTTCCGTCCGAAAACATTTTTATAAAAATCGTAAGTAACGCCTGCATAGTAGTGGGCATCAACCGCTGCCTTATCCTTCGCTGCATTCAGGACATTATCAGAGTCTTTCCAAAGAGAGCCTGGAAGGAAGAAATCAGGAAAAAAGCTGTACCCTGACATATCATAGGTGAAAATTCCAGAGCCGCGCGTATTGTCCTGCAGATAATAAGTGCCGCTTGCCAAAGTGGTATTCAAGGACTTCGTGTCGCCAAGCACGCCAGTACCCGTACCAACGGAATTCGACCCGGACACTTCATCCATGTTGTTAAACTTATTCAAAATGCTGCCATCATGGGCATCAACGAAGTAATTCCAGTTGCCGGGTTCTGGATCCAGGAAGTTCAGATTGACGAAATAAGCATATTCAGGCGAGCCGTTTCCGGTAAAAACGACAAGCTGTGCTTCCGCCTCTTTTTGAAGCTTCGGATCGAATCCCAGGTCTGACTTAGCAATCTCGATGGCTTTGTCCGCCTTGATTTTCTTACCTTTCTTCAAATTCTGTTTCCCTTCCAAATCAGGCTGGACAGTACCCGAAACAACCTTCAACGCTCCGTTATCATCTACCAATCCCACTTGAGTCGAACCCCAAACCGGGACGCCGTTGTACAGCTGCTGCAGACGGACGACCGAATTCCCAAGCGAATCTTTGGAAACATCCAGAACCTGAAACGATTCCTCAGCTTTTTTCGAACCAAATTTGAACTTATCTTTATGACTATCGAAGTATTGCATCAATACTTTTTCTGAGCTTAAACTAGATGGAGCGGTTAATTTCCCTGACACAAATTCGGGAGATCCCACTTTGTGATTCATTTGCATTTTAACTGGACCAGTTGATGCCGCAAATGTTGTCGGAGCAAAGCTGCTGGAGACAAGGCCGATAGCCAGTCCCATTCCAAGCCACTTCTTTTTCTTCATACCATTATCCACCCCTTTTGGAAAAATTTATATTACACGGTCAGCATATCATGTCGAAATAAATATTCAAACTATTTTGACAACAATTGAATACATAGCACCACACAAATAAGAAAATGGGCTGAAATCCCCGATGCATCAAGGTTTTTCGTGTATTTTTTCAATAGGAGATTGGGAGGGTCTTTTATTCTTTCGGTAATAAAGAAACGAAGATTATTGTAGAAAAATAGTGTCGGCAGGAAAAAAGGACCATGGTTTTCTCGGTCCAACACCGGCCTCTAATACTTTTTCGAGGCGAAAAAAACTCAACCAGCAGGCTCCGCTTTTCTTGTCTAGCTCCGCCGGCTAGAGGCTGGGAGACTTCCCTCAGCACACTTACGATAAGTCAACATCGAATCGCTATCGCTCTTCGTGTTTCCTTTATCTCGTGGTGCTTCAGTCCAGTCTCTGCGCCTCTAATACTTTTTCGCGGGCGAAAAAGTACTCTGTCAGCCGGCTCCGCTTTTCTGTCATAATTGCTTGTCCCAAACCATATGTATGAAAGAGGCTGGGCGAAAAAGAGATTTGCCCAAATCTAGCAATGGAGGCATCAAGCATGAAGCAAAGCAAATTCATCCTTCTAACAGTAGCCGTATTACTCGTCATTACATTCGCCGTACCATCCTTACTCGTACTCCCGTTTTCATCTGAAAAGGCAACGGGGAGGCTTGATGAGCAGCTAACCAAAGAAACGGGCGGCCAAGACAATGCATGGCTGGCAAAAGGACCATCCATTGCTGTGTTCCGTTCCAATGAAAAAGCAGTCGAAAAACTTCCAATCGAGAAATATGTCATCGGCGTGGTTGCATCGGAAATGCCGGCCGATTTCGAAGAGGAAGCCTTAAAAGCGCAGGCGCTGACGGCGCGGACGTATATCATCAACCAATTGATGTTAAAAGATCATGCTGGAGTTCCGGATGGAGCAGTTGTGACGGACACAGTCCAGCATCAAGTCTATAAAAGCCTTGCAGATTTAAAGGGGATTTGGGGAAAAGACTATGACTGGAAGCTGAAAAAAGTAACGGATGCCGTAAAAGCCACGGCTGGCCAGATCATCACCTATAAGAACCAGCCCATTCAAGCTGCATTTTTCTCGACGAGCAATGGCTACACGGAAAACTCCCAGGACTACTGGGAAAACAGTGTCCCATATCTGCAGAGCGTCGCAAGCCCATGGGATAAGGATTCTCCTAAATTCATAGCCAAAAAGACTATGTCCATCCAGGAATTCGAGAGTAAACTAGGGATCCATCTGGGCAGCGACGGATCAGTCGGAACCGTGACGGCAAGAACATCCGGCAAAAGAGTAGGGACCGTCAAAATTGGCGGCAAAACCTTCAGCGGACGCGAAGTGAGGGAAAAACTAGAATTGAACTCATCCGACTTCAGCTGGGTCAAAAAAGGCAAAAACATCGTCATCACCACAAAAGGAAACGGGCACGGCGTCGGCATGAGCCAATACGGAGCAAACGGCATGGCCCAAGAAGGCAAAACCTACAAACAAATCGTCGCCTACTACTACAAAGGAACCGAAATCGCATCAGACGACTCCTATTTGAATAAAGTGACCGCGAAGAAGTGAAGAGGGGGGCCATTGCGGCTCCTTTTTTTGCTGGCAGCCCGTGAAAATGCGAATTTTATAAGGGGAATCAATTAATTGAGGCTAAAAATAGATAAAAAAGTGCAATCCATCACTCTAATAGGGGCAAAGGAAGGAAAATAACCAGTAAATCATAGTAGATTCCTTCGTTCTATGGGGGTTATGCGCGAAAAAAGGTGGTCTATGCGCGAAATTCTATGCTCTATTGAAGTTAGTATAAAAAGTGGACACAAGTAGTGGCGTCATGTTTAAATCTATACAACTATAAAAAGGGCGTGTATAAACATGGCGAAAGATCAGAAAAAGTATCCAACAGAATTTAGAGAATATGTGTGTAAATTAATCGAGTTAGATGGGCGGAAGCTCGTTGATGTGAGCAATGAACTGGATATTTCCTATAGTACTCTTCAAAAGTGGGTCGCTGCCTATCGTAAAAAGCAGCATCAGGCGGAAAAAGAGGAACAAAGCCAGTATCTAACGGCTTCTGAATACAGAGAATTGTATGAAGCTGAAAAGCGTAAGAAATTAGAGTTGGAAGAGGAGAACGCCATTTTAAAAAAGGCTATGCACATCTTCACGCAAGAAAAGAAGTAAGGTTTGAATTTATTTTTCAAAATAAAAACGACCATACCGTTGTGAAGATGTGCGAAGTTTTGGATGTTTCTACTTCTGGCTATTATGCTTGGGAAAAAAGACAGGATCAGGAGGAAACAGAGAGGCAGCGCTGGAGACGTCATCTTGACGAGCGAATTCGCTATCATTTTCACGACAACCTGGGGACGTATGGAAGTCCAAGAATTTATCGAAAGCTGGTCGAGGAGGATCACATACAAGTCTCACTTAAAACGGTGACGAACCGTATGAGAGAGATGAGTTTATATGCGACACCGCCAACTACATATATTCAGACCACGGATTCAGATCACCAGCAGCTTGTGTACAAAAATGAGTTGAATCGGCAATTTAAGCCTGAAGAACCGAATCGTGTTTGGGCAACGGATATCACCTATATTCATACAGGTGAGGGATTCCTTTATTTAAATCCGGTTTTAGACCTATTTTCCCGCAAGGTAATTAGCTATAGCATTGATGACCGCATGGACGCCGAATTGCCGTTAAAAGCATTAAAAGAAGCTCTTGAAATTCGCCAGCCCGTTGAGGGATGGATCCACCATTCAGACCGGGGA
This sequence comes from Falsibacillus pallidus, assembly GCF_050990905.1. Lineage (GTDB taxonomy): Bacteria > Bacillota > Bacilli > Bacillales > DSM-25281 > Falsibacillus > Falsibacillus pallidus_A. The sequence goes on along the minus strand of NZ_CP158866.1, from coordinate 3,649,411 downwards.
AGTGTGTACTGTTCAAAAAAATATATTGAAGCATTAAAGGATGCCAAAGCGACCATCAGTATGAGTCGAAAAGCAACCCCTTACGATAATGCTTGTGTAGAATCGTTTTTCGCCTCTTTAAAGAAAGAGTATTTGTACAAGTTTGTGTTTAAGACAAAAGCAGAAGCCATCGGGGCCATCCGGTTTTATATTCAGTTTTATAATCGTAAAAGAATCCACTCGACATTAGACTACGCCACTCCGATGGAGTATGAACAGGCGTATAAAGAGGCAAAGCGTTTAAACGCCACTGAGGAGAAAGTGCCCTCTGCCTGAAGGAAGCATTAGTTTTTAATGGTTCCTTCAGGCAGAGGCCTCCAAGAGGAGTGAAAACGAAGCGCGGAAGAAAAAAAGTACGCCATTTACTTGCATATAAGTGTCTACTTTATTGACAGAAGTCCACTATGCGCGAAAAATCCACGTTTATGCGCCGGACGAAGGAGCCTATGCGCCAAACCACAACTCTTATGCGCCAAACGCATTTTCACGCACAATCCAGGGTACCTGCCAGGATAAAATACACAACACCGTCCTCCTTATAAAAACTTTCCAAATAAAAATTTCCGCTTTCATACATATTTATTTAGCGTTTGTCGAAAGATAAGTACTAAAAATTTTTTTTGAAAAATGTATATAATTTCATCCACCTGTTCAGAATGATTGCTGAGGTGATGAAAATGAGAGAGGAAGAAAAGAAAGGACCTTCTCAAAGTTTCTTTAAAAAACGTTGGGTATTCCCAGCAATGTATTTAGTCAGTGCAGCCCTGCTGATTTCAGCAATTCTATGGTATCAGGCTGCTAATAACGATGTCGCTGATCCTAAGGGAAATTCGGATGAGCAAGCAACAAACAACCCGTATGACAATCCATCAGTGGAAGTAAACAGTGCATTCGAAAATTTCGCAATGCCGGTGGTAAATCCAGATGCAGTCGTCATAGAAAAACAATTCTATGACAAAGACGCTTCAGAAGAAGAGCAAGAAGCTGCATTGGTTGTCTACAACAATACGTATCATCCAAACCGCGGTATCGATATCGCCATGAAGGACAATAAAGACTTCGATGTCGTTGCTTCCATGAGCGGTACAGTGACAAATGTCAAAGAAGACTCGTTATTAGGAAACGTCATTGAAATCGAGCATGAAAATGGCGTAGTGACTCAATACCAATCCGTTAAGGACTTTCAGGTTCAGGTTGGCGATGTAGTGAAACAAGGTCAAGTGATCGCAAAAGCAGGACAAAGCTTATACAATGAAGAAGCAGGTACACACGTACACTTCGAAATCCGTAATGACAATGTCCCTGTAAATCCAGTCGCATTCATTGGTAAATCTCTTTCAGCTCTAGAAGAAAAAGCGAAAGAAGATGCAAAAGCCAAAGAAGAAGCTGACAAAGCGAAGGAAGACCAATCAGCAGGAGATCAATCTTCTGATGACAAAACTTCTGGAGACCAATCAGGTGCTGACCAAGGAACTGATCAAGGCACTGATAATTCCCAAGACAACGCTGATCAAAACAGCGACGACAGCAACAGCTGATCGTAAACACACAAACTAACCTGTGCACCCCGGTGCCAGGCACTCAAGGCAGATAAGCCCTTAACAAAGGGAGGGCTTATCTGCCTTTTTTCATTCGACAAAAACCGGGGCGTGACAGTCACCATAGCCATCAACTTAAGGCAAATTAGTCGACGAAAGTAAATTTTCTCCTTACTCTAAAGTTCTGCCATGCAGATTTTTAGAGTAAGGAGTTTTTATTTATGAAGAATTTACATCGAGAATTAGCTGCTTTTTCGGAGGCTATTAAAGAAGTCATATCTTCTTCTGCGGTTGAAGAACTGGCGAAGGAAATTGGGTTTGTGGAGCGAGAAAGAAACTTCACTGGGTTCCATCTTTTGAGCTTATGCGCATTCCACGCGCACGTTGGGAGATCTTCCCTTTCCAAAATGTGTGCTTCTCTTTCTACCCACTTCCAAGTAAGTATCTCTGGTCAGGGATTGAATCAACGGTTTAATGCGCAAGCTGTCCAATTAATGAAGGAGATCTTCCGATCACTGCTTTCATTAGAGAGGTCCTTTCCATCTCTTCCGATAATGGATTTGTTCCAACGAATACGGATTTTAGATTCTACTTCTTTCGGAGTTTCCCCTAATCAATATCAAGCCTTTAAGGGCTATCATGGTTCAGGAGTTAAAATCCAGTTAGAGTATGATTTAAAATCCGGAGAATTCCTTCAGTTTGTTCTTCAAGAACAGAAGGAGCCTGATCAATCCTTCGCCTATCAAATTCAAGACACCGTGGAGCCTGGGGATTTGTGCATTCGGGATTTAGGTTATTTCTCCACCCAAGACTTAAAAACCATTTCAAACCGAAAGGGTTTCTTTCTTTCTCGTCTACATGATCAAACGGGAGTTTATTTAGAAACGGAAAATGGTGATTTCGAAAGACTGGATATCACGAAATATGAAGAAGAATTAGCAGAGGGAGAGTATTTGGAACTTACTGTTTATGTAGGAAAACGGGAGATGATTCCATCTCGTCTGGTTCTCTATCGCTTGAATGAGGATGAACATAAAAGACGAATGGATTCTTTTGATAAAAAAGAAAAAAAAAGAGGCGTGAAATACACACCTCAAACAAAAAAGCACAAAGTGCTCAACAAAGTAATTACTAATATACCAGAAAACATGGTAAAAGCAACAGATTTGTTCACCCTTTATTCTTTAAGGTGGCAAATTGAATTAGTCTTCAAAGGGTGGAAATCCATCTTTGAGATTGACCATGTCAAAGCGATGAAGCAAGAACGTTTTGAATGCTTTTTATATGGTCGTTTTATCGCTCTTTTATTAAGTGAAAACTTGCTTTTTCGTATTCGTTATTACTTATTTGTTAAAAAGCAAAAGCAACTTAGTGAATTTAAAAGCCTAGATATTATTGAAACGTTCCTCCCGGAAATCTCTTGTGCCTTAAAGAAAGGCGGACATTCACTGACGAGCCTATTCCAGAAGGTTCGAAAAACCCTTGAGAAAAATGGCATCAAATCAAAGAGGTGCGGAAAATCCAGGTCAATAGAAATCTTAGATCAATTATCTCAATCATAAGTTTACATAAAATGTAAACCTAGATTTCGTCTAGGTTTATTTGTGTTGGGTAGAAAGCAGAAAGGTTTGGTCATTCTTATCATTAGACCAAATTTCAGTTGATTGAGAGGGAATCTGCGAGACTCCTGCGGAAAAACGGGCTGGCGAGACCCCACAGCGAAGCGAGGAGGCTTGCCAGTTCGTCCGCGGAAAGCGAGTGGATTCTCGCTCAATCGTTTAGAAAAACCTGAAAAATGGTTAACTTGATGGCTATGGTGACAGTCACTTCCCGAAAAATCTGGTTTCGACAAAAATCGGGTGGTCCCTGTCACCACCCGATTTTTCTGCACAAATATGGTATAGTGGTGGAAAAAAGAGGGAGAGGAATGCAGAGATGAAAAAACTGCTGCTATCAGGTTTTGAACCGTTCTTAGACAACCCGATCAACCCAACTGAACAAATTGTAAAGGAACTGCATGGAGCGGTAATAGGCTCTTATGAGGTGCACGGAGTCCTGCTGCCTGTGGATTTTGAAAAAGGACCGGAGCGTTTGCTGGAAGAAGTAAAACAAGTAAAGCCGGATGCTGTCATTTCGCTAGGTTTGGCCGCCGGCCGCGAGAGCATAACCCCTGAGCGAGTCGCGATCAATATCCGCGACGGAGAAGCGGATAACCGCGGCATCAAGCTCGAGGATTCACCCATTTTAGAGGATGCCCCGGCTGCCTACTTCTCGACGCTGCCTATCAGAAAAATGATAGATTCCCTTCGTTCCTCGGGGATCCCAGCTCGCATTTCCAACACAGCTGGAACCTATCTGTGCAACAATGTCATGTACTCCGTCCTGCACGAATTGAGCGAGAATGGAAACGCTTCGACGGTGCCTGCTGGCTTCATCCACGTCCCAGCATCCCACGAACTGGCCGTCCGCATGCCGCGATCCATCCCAAGCATGGCCCAGGCAGATATTAAGCGTGCGGTAGAGATCATTATTGGGGTCATGGGGTAAGGTTTTGCCGAATGAATCAGCAGTCCGGCTACGGCCGGGCTGGTGGACAAATTGATGGTTTTATGGCTTTCGATCCAGTGGTCAGGTTGCCCGTGGAGCCAAGTATGGAGCAATGGCGCAAAAAGGCGGGGTTCTGGTTCATAAAACTGGATTTTCGCGCATAGCGGCAGGGACCTCGCTCATAAGCCACTTGTTCTCGCGCATAGCCGACAAATTTTGGCGCATAAGCCTCTAACAAACCAAAAATCACCTCATAAAAAAGCAGGAAACCATGCTATTTTTATAGAAATATCATATAAAAGTCCAGAGGAGGGATGTTTTGAAGAAGTATGACCCCGATTTACCGCTATATTTGAACAAATTATATGCTTTAGAAAGAAGATTGCCTGCAAATCACCCACGCATGCCTGAGATTAAGAGAGAGGCGGCCATTCGCCATGCTGGATTCAACGGTGAAAAATCGTTGACCTATCATCTGCGTCATCTTGATGACCAAGAGTTTAAAGTGATGGGCAGTATCCGATTGAAGGGAAGGCATGGCTACTATTTTCAAATGGATAACCTCATTATCACTCCGAATTTCCTCGTTATTTTAGAAGTGAAAAGTATGGCAGGGGAGCTGCTATTCGATAGAATCCATCATCAGCTGCTTCGGACACTCAACGGCATCACCGAATCCTTCCAAGATCCCATCCTCCAAGTACAAGAACAAGAATTTGAGCTTCGCCAATGGCTCTCTGACCACAAATTCCCTCAAATCCCCATCGCAATCGCTGCTGTTATCCCACACCCATCAACTATCATCAAAATGCTTCCGGAAAACTCAAAAGATATGAAGTACCTTATCAGAGGGAAGATGCTGCACAAGTTTTTAATACAGCAAACGAATATTTATACGAAGTCGATCCTTTCAAAGAATGAAATGAAAAAATTGATTTCCACATTGAAGAGGAAGAATTCTCCGTACGATGCTGATGTATTGGCTAAATATGATAGTTCACCGGATCATTTAAAAAAGGGTGTTTATTGCACGGAATGCGATGATGAAGTGGTTCTCAGGAGAGTTTTTAGTAGATGGGAGTGCCCGATTTGCAGCCACACCTCGAAGGATACGCATAAATTTGCCATTATGGATTATTTCCTCTTGATCGAAGAAATGATCTCAAATGAAAAACTTAGATCATTTTTAACCATTGATTCACGCTCAATTTCTCAAAAAATATTAAAATCGCTCCAATGCCCAAGTGCCGGCAGTTTGAAGCACAGGACCTACCATCTCACACTCCCTTTGTTGGAAAAATCCCTCTCCGACCATTCCAAATAAATCGACACATTTCTCAGGAAATAACACCGAACATCTTCCAAAAAACGCACCTCACCCTGCATTCCCTATTGGACAGCCTAAATGAGAATCCCATTAAAAATAAATGAATATTTTCACCGAATCCTTGTCCTTATTATGGTTTTCGTGCATAAACCTAAAACCAAGCTAATAAACTGATACAAACCTGACAATAAAGAGAGAGTGTTTGAGGTGAAGAGTCGTTAAGGTGCAGCGATTGACAGCTGGAGATTTGTTTAATCCTTGTAATTCCAGAAGGCCACCACCTTCTGCCGCATTGGATATTGAGGCTGGTTTTTTGAATTTCGCCAAGCCGGCAGCAAGTAAAGCCGCAATCGGCGGTTCCAGTTTTAAATGATGCGGGATACAGTACTCCGTCGAAGAGAAAGCGGGTCTCATTTCACACTTTCTACATCCAATTTAGGGAGGTAGAGTGGTGTGCACGATTACATCAAAGAGAGAACTATCAAGATTGGAAAGTATATCGTGGAGACGAGGAAAACAGTTCGCGTAATTGCGAAGGAGTTTGGCGTGTCCAAAAGTACTGTCCATAAAGACCTCACAGAACGCTTGCCGGAGATTAACCCGGATCTGGCGAATGAAGTAAAAGTAATCCTGGATTATCATAAATCAATTCGCCATCTGCGCGGCGGTGAAGCAACGAAGCAAAAGTATGCAAAAGAGGAGTTTGAAGGGGAAGCAGTAAAATAACTATGGGGAGAGGGCCGCAGCCTGCGGAACTGCTCCTCTTTTTTTGTCCATCTTTTTTAAAAAATAATTGGAATTTGATTCCTCTCTTCGCTATTTTTGTGCTAAAATAGAAAATTGGGGAAATAGCACTTCATGCATATGAATATGGACCTATTCATGATGATTAAAAAATATATAATAGAAGCCGCTTGGGGCAGGAAGGAGCATGTTGAATGTTTGCGAAAGATATTGGAATTGATTTAGGGACGGCAAATGTTTTAATCCATGTGAAAGGCCGGGGTATCGTCTTAAATGAGCCTTCCGTGGTTGCAATCGATAAGAATACGAACAAGGTGCTGGCTGTAGGGGAAGAGGCTCGTAGAATGGTTGGGCGTACGCCTGGGAACATCGTGGCAATCCGTCCGTTGAAAGACGGAGTCATCGCGGATTTTGATGTAACCGAATCCATGCTCAAGCATTTCATCAATAAGCTGAATGTCAAAGGATTCCTATCCAAACCGCGCATCTTGATCTGCTGCCCGACGAACATCACAAGCGTTGAGCAAAAAGCCATCAAGGAAGCGGCAGAAAAGAGCGGCGGAAAGAAAATCTACCTTGAAGAAGAACCGAAAGTAGCGGCAATCGGTGCAGGCATGGATATCTTTCAGCCAAGCGGAAACATGGTCGTCGACATCGGCGGCGGTACAACGGATGTAGCCGTTCTATCAATGGGTGACATCGTAACATCTGCTTCCATCAAAATGGCCGGTGACAAATTTGATGCTGAAATCTTGAGCTATATCAAAAAAGAGTACAAGCTTCTCATCGGGGAGCGTACGGCAGAAGAAATCAAAATCAAGATTGGAACGGTATTCCCAGGCTCCCGCAAAGAGCAGCTGGATATCCGCGGCCGTGACATGGTGACGGGCCTTCCGCGTACCATCACCATCCACTCTGAAGAAATCGAAGGTGCTCTTCGCGAATCTGTAGCCGTTATCGTACAGGCAGCAAAGAACGTACTGGAGAGAACACCGCCTGAATTATCTGCGGACATCATTGACCGCGGCGTCATTTTGACAGGAGGCGGCGCATTGCTCCACGGCATCGACCAATTGCTTGCAGAAGAATTGAAAGTCCCTGTCCTCGTGGCA